>NZ_VFMY01000001.1:923310-1231081 GCF_006715305.1 Arthrobacter sp. SLBN-100 | reverse complement strand
CCACACGCAAGCAGGTCGCCACTGGCATCAATGACGAACGCTTCCAGGCCCTGGGCAACCAGTTCCTCCGCGAGCAGGTCAACCAGCAGGCCTTTGCCCGCCGCCCCGATGTCCAGCACCACCGGAGCTGTGGTGGTGATGGTGGTGCCTGCCCACTCCAGGACGGCGTCCCAGGGTGGCGCCGCCAACGGGAAACCGGAGGGCTTAAGGGAGTAGCCGGCGTCATACCCCAGCCGTTCAAGGGAAGCACCGATCAGTGGGGTCATGGCGCCGTCAGTCATGCTGTACAGCGTCCGGTAAAGGACGCCAAGCCGCTCCGCCTCATCCGGAAACTCATAACGCCCCGGCCTGCGGGCGAGGGCGCTGACACGGGAATCGGAACGGAAACGGGACCAGTCTGCGTCGAAATGCTCCACCCGTTCCACCAGGCGCGCCCTGACCGGCCCGCTAAGCGGAACAGGCGTAGAGATCTCCCACTGCGTTCCGATCCCCTCGAACGCAAAGTCCTCCCAGTCCCCGTTTGGCACCGTCTACTGCGCCTCCTGCTTGATCTTTTCCACGGCCTGGTTGAACCCGCCGCTGGTCAGGGAGGAGCCGGCAACTTTGGAGACGTTGAGTCCGTCGATGCTCTTGCCCACAATTCGCGCCGCTATACCGCCGGCAAATTCCCCCTGGAACTTGCGGGTGTTCGGGTTGGAGGGATGCTGGGTGATGTTGACGCCGGTGACCGTGCCTCCGGCAAGGGTAAGCTCCACCCCCACCGTCTCCGTTCCGTTGGGGGAGACGTAGTTTCCGTCAGCACTGTATGTCCCGTCCTTGTACGTGGAACCGCCGGCCAGCGATGACGCCCCTGCTGATGGGGTGGCGGCAGAATTTTCCGCTGCGCTTCCCGCGGGGGCACCGGGTGTGCCTTCGGCGGCGGAGAGCGCGCAGCCGCCACAGTTCCAGCGAGGGACAGGCCGGCGATTCCGGCGAAAACACTCTTGCGGACTGACGGTCTCATCAAGGCTCTCATTTCGGTTAAGTGTCTGGTGGAAGTGCTTACAGTGGTGTCAACGACAAATCCCAGCGTATTGGTTCACCTTGCAACTGGCTTGTGTATTTTTCCCGGAGCGCCTATGGCGCAGGACACCCGTCCCAATTCTTTTGCTGTCACCGGCCCCCGGTAGGCTAGAGGGGTGACTCCCGAAGAACTCTCCCTCGCCATATCCGCCTGCCTGAAAGACGCCGTCGCCGCCGGCGAGATCGCCCTTTCAGCATCAGCAGTGCCTGACGAGGTACGCGTGGAGCGGCCCAAGAACCGCGACCACGGAGACTGGGCCACCAACATTGCCCTGCAGCTTGCCAAGCAGGCAGGCACCAATCCACGCGAGTTCGCCACTGTCCTGAGCGCGCACCTGAAGTCCATCGACGGCGTCTCCGCGGTGGATATCGCCGGGCCCGGTTTCCTGAACATCACCGTGGACGCTGCTACTGCCGGCGCCCTCGCCAAGGTGATTGTCGAGGCAGGAAAGCAGTACGGAACCAACACTGCGCTCGCCGGCCACACCGTGAACATGGAGTTCGTCTCCGCCAATCCCACCGGCCCCCTGCACATCGGGCACACCCGCTGGGCCGCGCTGGGCGATTCGATTGCCCGCGTGCTGCGTGCTTCCGGCGCCGACGTCACGGCGGAGTACTACATTAACGACGCCGGTTCCCAGATGAACACCTTTGCCAACTCCGTGTACTCCCGCCTGCACGGCCTGCCCGTGCCCGACGGCGGCTATCCTGGCCAGTACATCGCGGACCTCGGCCACGAAGTCCTCACCGAGCACCCGGACATCCGCGAACTCACCGAAGTGGCAGCCCTTCCGGTCATCCGCGCCGCTGCTTACAAAGCACAGATGAAGGACATTCAGTCCACGCTGGCGGATTTCGGCGTCGAGTTTGACGTGTTCTTCTCCGAGCAGGAACTGCACGACGCCGGCGCCATCGAAAGTGCCGTGGCGCGCCTTCGCGAACAGGGCCACGTGTTCGACGACGGCGGTGCGGTCTGGCTGCGGACCACGGACTTTGGTGACGACAAGGACCGGGTGATGATCCGCGCCAACGGCGAGCCCACCTACTTCGCCGCGGACGCCGCCTACTACCTCTCCAAGAAGGACCGCGGCTTCACCGAAAAGATCTACCTGCTCGGCGCCGACCATCACGGCTACATCAACCGGCTCAAGGCCATCGCTGCCTGCGCCGGGGACGA
Source organism: Arthrobacter sp. SLBN-100 (assembly GCF_006715305.1). Classification (NCBI taxonomy): domain Bacteria; kingdom Bacillati; phylum Actinomycetota; class Actinomycetes; order Micrococcales; family Micrococcaceae; genus Arthrobacter; species Arthrobacter sp. SLBN-100. The sequence goes on along the minus strand of NZ_VFMY01000001.1, from coordinate 1,228,842 downwards.
TCCCGAGGTGAACATCGAGGTACTCATCGGCCAACTGGTGTCCGTGAACGGCGCCAAGCTGTCCAAGCGCGCCGGCAACATCATCGAGCTCAAGGACCTGATCGACTGGCTCGGCAAGGATGCCGTCCGCTACTCCCTGGCGCGGTTCCCCGCAGATTCCCCGCTGACGCTGGACCCGGAGCTGCTGAAGAAGCACAGCAACGAAAACCCGGTGTTCTACGTGCAGTACGCCCATGCCCGCTCCCGTGGTGCAGCCCGCAACGCCGTCGCTGCCGGGGTGGAACGCCGTGTGGACGGCAAAGACAGCTTCGACGCCTCGCTCCTGGAGCATGCCACCGAGAACGAGCTGCTCTCCTACCTGGGCAGCTACCCCTCCATCGTGGCCAAGGCCGCGGAACTGCGTGAACCGCACCGCGTGGCCCGCCACCTCGAAATCATCGCCGGCGCCTACCACCGCTGGTACGACGCCTGCCGCATTGCGCCCATGGGCGATGAAGCAGTGACGGACGTCAACCGCACCCGGCTGTGGCTCAACGACGCCACCAGCCAAGTGCTGGCGAACGGCCTTGACCTGCTTGGCGTTTCAGCACCGGAGCGGATGTGACGGCAATGTCTGTGCAGAACGGAAACACCGCGTCCCCGCTGGCGCCTGAATGGCTTGCGGTACCTGAGGACCTCAACGCACTGCACGAACCTATGTGGGCCAAGAGCGTTGCACGGAACGAGGACGGCGGCCTGGCCGTTGCCGGCGTTTCCGTCGCCGCCCTGAAAGAACAGTTCGGCACACCGCTGTTCGTGATGGATGAGGCGGATTTCCGTGCCCGGGCCCGCGCCTTCAAAGATTCGTTTGACGCTGCCTTCGCGGACATCTGCGGCGGCGTGGACGTTTACTACGCGGGGAAGTCCTTCCTGTGCACCGCAGTGGTGAAGTGGGTCGAGGAGGAAGGGCTCCGCCTGGACACCTCATCCGGCGGCGAACTGGCCGTCGCCGCACGTGCCGGAATCCCGGGGGAGCGGGTTGCACTGCACGGAAACAACAAATCCGACGGCGAGATTAACCGGGCCCTGGACATGAAACTGGGCCGCATTGTGGTGGACAGCCTTGCCGAGCTGGAACGCGTCGGGGCCATCGCCCAAGCGCGCGGTGACCAGGCAAAGGTCATGCTGCGGCTCACCCCCGGCGTCCATGCCCACACCCACGAGTTCATCGCCACCGCCCACGAGGACCAGAAGTTCGGCCTCTCCATGGCCGCGGACACCACCGGGCAGGCCGGCCTCTCGGCTGCGGAGGAGGCCGTCGCCGCTGCTGCAGCGCACCCCGGCATCGACCTGCTGGGACTGCACTGCCACATCGGCTCCCAGATCTTCGAGCCGGACGGCTTCGCGCTGGCCGCGGAGAAGCTGCTTCGCTTCCTTGCTGCCATGCAGGAAAAGTACGCGATTGTGATGCCGGAACTGGATCTGGGCGGCGGCTATGGCATCGCGTACACGCCGGTGGACACCCCGCGCCCCGCTGCGGAGATCGCGGAGGCGATGGCCGCCGTCGTGCGTTCCACCTGCGCGGAACTGGGCATCGATGCGCCCCGCATCTCCATTGAGCCGGGACGCGCCATCGTGGGCAGCACCACCTTCACCCTCTACGAGGTGGGGACGCTGAAGACCGTTCGCGTGGACGCTCCCGCCGCTTCAAATGCCAGTGACGGCGATAACAACGTTACGTACCCGCGCCGGTATGTTTCGGTGGATGGCGGCATGAGCGACAACGCCCGCCCGGTGCTCTACGACGCGGATTACTCAGCGATTCTGGCGTCCCGCACGTCTGCCGCGGCCCCGCAGCTGTCCCGCGTGGTGGGCAAACATTGCGAGAGCGGCGACATAGTTGTTAGAGATGTATATCTGCCCGAGGACGTGGCAGCCGGTGATCTGCTTGCTGTACCGGGAACCGGCGCCTACTGCTGGGCCCTCTCGAGCAACTACAACTATCTGGCCCGGCCGGGCGTTGTCGCGGTGCGCGACGGATCTTCCCGGCTGATTGTCCGCGGGGAAACCGAAGAAGATCTGCTCAACCGCGACATGGGAGTCTGAATGTCTGAATTGCGAACCCTGAAAGTGGCCCTGCTGGGCTGTGGCAACGTTGGGGCCCAGGTTGCGCGGATTCTCATTGAGGACGCCGACGCCCTTGCCGCCCGGACCGGTGCACACCTGCAGCTCAGTGGGATTGCGGTGCGCAACGTCAACGCAGCCCGGGACGTGGAACTGCCCCAGGAACTGTTCACCACTGACGCCGAGACCCTGGTCAAGGACGCAGACCTGGTGATCGAACTGATGGGCGGCATCGAACCTGCCCGGACGCTGATCCTTTCCGCGCTGCGCAACGGCGCCTGCGTGGTCACCGGAAACAAGGCCCTCCTTGCCCAGGATGGTCCCACCCTTTATGAAGAGGCTGACAAGGCCCACGTCCAGCTGTCCTATGAAGCTGCGGTGGCCGGGGCCATCCCCATCCTGCGCCCCATCCGCGACAGCCTGTCCGGCGACCGGATCACCCGCGTGCTGGGCATCGTCAACGGCACCACCAACTACATCCTGGACCAGATGGATTCCACCGGGGCCCAGTTTGCGGATGCCCTGGCCGAAGCCCAGCGCCTCGGTTATGCGGAAGCAGACCCCACCGCCGACATCGAGGGCCACGACGCCGCCGCGAAGGCAGCCATCCTCGCCTCCCTCTCGTTCCACACCCGGTTCGCCCTCGAGAACGTGCACTGCGAAGGCATCACCTCCGTGAGCGCCGCTGACATCGCCGCTGCGAAGGATGCCGGCTTTGTGATCAAGCTGCTGGCCATCGCCGAAAAGCTGGTTGACGCCGAGGGGAACGAGGGCGTGTCCGTGCGCGTGCACCCCACCCTCCTGCCGCGCGAACACCCGCTGGCCGCCGTCCACGGTGCCTTCAACGCCGTGTTCATCGAAGCCGAGAACGCCGGTGAGCTGATGTTCTACGGGCAGGGTGCCGGCGGAACCCCGACGGCGTCTGCCGTGCTGGGCGACCTCGTTTCGGCTGCCCGGCGCCTGGTCCTTGGTGGTCCGGGACGCACGGAGACCACCACAGGGCACGTGCCGGCACTGCCCATCGACGCCGCCATCACCAGCTACTACATCGGCCTCGACGTTGCGGACCAGCCCGGCGTCTTAGCCAGAATCGCCCAACTGTTTGCCGAGCACGGCGTTTCCATCGAAATCATGCGGCAGACCATCCACCGCGACGCCGAGTCCAATGTGGAGTCGGCCGAACTGCGGATCGTCACCCACCGCGCGTCAGAGGCTGCCCTCGCGGCCACCGTCGAGGCCGTGAAGGCCCTGGACGTCATCAATTCAGTTACATCCGTTCTGCGGGTAGAAGGAGTCTAAGTGGCTCACCAATGGCGCGGCGTCATCCGCGAATATGCTGACCGCCTGCCCGTGACGGAATCCACCAGGGTCATCACCCTGGGCGAGGGCGGCACCCCACTCGTGCGCGCGGCGAAGCTGTCGGAGCTTACCGGCTCGGAAGTGTACCTGAAGGTGGAGGGCATGAACCCCACCGGCTCGTTCAAGGACCGCGGCATGACCATGGCCATGACGGCGGCAGTAGCCTCCGGAGCCAAGGCCGTTGTCTGCGCTTCCACCGGCAACACCTCCGCCTCTGCTGCAGCTTACGCAACGGCGGCGGGCCTGAAGTGCGCCGTCCTGGTGCCTGAAGGCAAGATCTCCATGGGCAAGCTCAGCCAGGCCATCGCCCACGGTGCCACTTTGCTGCAGGTGGACGGCAACTTTGACAACTGCCTCGACATCGCCCGGAAACTGGGGGAGTCCTACCCGGTCTTCCTGGTCAACTCGGTGAACCCGGCGCGCATTCAGGGGCAGAAAACCGGCGCGTTCGAGATCGTGGACGCGCTGGGCGACGCCCCGGACATCCACGTCCTGCCCGTCGGCAACGCGGGCAACATCACCGCCTACTGGAAGGGCTACCAGGAGTACTCCGCTCCGTTCGAGTCCGACACCGCAGGCACGCTGCCGGCCGTCTCCACCAAAACCCCTGTTATGTGGGGCTTCCAGGCTGCAGGGGCTGCGCCCTTCGTTGCCGGCCACCCCATCACCGAGCCCGATACCATCGCCACGGCCATCCGGATCGGCAACCCCGCTTCCTGGGACGGCGCCATTGGTGCCCGTGACGAATCCGGCGGACTGATCGACGCCGTCACCGACGAGGAAATCCTCAACGCCCACCGCTGGCTGTCATCGCGTGAAGGCGTCTTTGTGGAGCCGGGTTCCGCGGCCGGCGTGGCGGGACTGCTGAAGAAGCACGCCGCCGGCGAGGTGCCGGCCGGCAAGACCATCGTCATCACGGTCACCGGCCACGGCCTCAAGGATCCCCAGTGGGCGCTGCGCACCGAGGACGGCAGCGACGTCCAGCCGGTCAAGGTCCCCAACGATGTTGTTACCGTTGCTGCCGAATTGGGACTGGAAGAAAAGTAGCCTTGGACACCACCTCGCAGGCCGCCGTGGATCTGCAGCTTATTGAAGCCGGACAGCGCGTCACAGTCCGCGTTCCTGCCACCACCGCCAACCTTGGTCCGGGCTACGACAGCCTGGGCCTTGCCCTGGCGCTGCATGACACGCTGATGGTGGAGAGCCTCGAATCAGAGGAGCTCCTGTTCGACCTCACTGGCGAGGGGGCTGAAACGCTGCCACGCGATGCCAGCCATCTGGTCATCAGGGCGATGGAGGCCGCTTTCGAACGGCTCGGCTTCCGGCACGGCGGCCTCAAGGTGACCGCGGAAAATGTTGTTCCCCACGGCCGCGGCCTGGGCTCCTCGGCGTCGGCCGTGGTGGCCGCCATTTCGGCGGCGAACGCCCTGGTGCCGGAGGCCAGCCGGCGGGGGAAGGATTGGATCCTCCAGCTGACCAGCGAGCTTGAGGGACACCCGGACAATGTGGCACCGGCCATTTTCGGCGGACTGGCGCTGTCGTGGCAGGACAGTGACCAGTACAGCAGCACTAGTGCCACTGTGTCCGGAACTGTTGTTCCTGTCGTCGCGGTTCCGGACTTCGAGCTGTCCACGGAAACCGCCCGGGCGCTTCTTCCGGCATCCGTGGGACACCACGCCGCTGCCATGAACGCCGGGCGCGCCGCCCTGTTGATTCACGCCCTGACCACCAAACCCGAATTCCTGCTCGCCGGTACCGAGGACTACCTCCACCAGAGTTACCGGGCAGAAGCCATGCGCCCCAGCGCTGCGCTGATCTCGGCACTCCGCGCAGCCGGGCATGCAGCAGTCGTTTCCGGTGCCGGGCCCACCGTGCTGGTCCTGGCTGAGGGTCAGGCTGAAGCCGGCGACGTCGTCACTTTCATCGAGGAGTTCGCCGCAGCGAACACGCCGGACACAGGATGGCGCGTACTGAAGCTGGCAGTGGACGTTGAAGGTGCTAAGGTGGAACTGCACCGGCGGTAATTTGACGCCTATCTGATCTGCTTATGCACTTAGTTGCAGCTTGGTCTCCTACTGCTCAATCTATTCCGGTGCCACCTGCTTGGTCTGTCGCAGGAATCTGCAGCCCTTAAACTGCCCCTGAACCGTCAGCCCAGAGTTCCACCTTGGCGGAGCGCAGAGTGAATCAGTATCCGGCCCTGCTGGCCGATATTCAACCGGCAAGGCCGAAAAATCCCGGCTGCAGATCTGAACTGCAGCCCAGATCAAATCATCGCGTCCAGCTCCTCGTCTGGACGCCGTCGAGGGGGAAGGATCCTTCGTGACCGAAACCACTGAGCTGTCGCCAGCTGTGGAACTATCTTCTGTTGCCGAATCGCCGGCAGCACCCGCCAAGAGCAGCGGCCTTGCCGGCCTGAAGCTCGCCCAGCTGCAGGCACTCGCCAGCCAGCTCGGTATCTCCGGTGGTTCCCGGATGCGCAAGGGGGACCTGGTTTCCGCCATCTCCGCCCACCGCGCCGGCACTCCCATGACCAAGGCCCCGGCCAAGACAGCCGCAAAGGCTGTGGACAGGGTGTCCGCACCGGCAGTTGCAGCCCCTGTTGATGCTGCTCCCGCAGTGTCCGCTCCGGCCGCGGCAGAAACCACGGAAGCCCCGGCCGAAGGCACGCGGACCCGCGGCCGCGGCCGCAGCCGCCGTGCCGTAAGTGACGGAGTCGTTGCCCAGGCAGCTGCTGAAACCGCTGCCGAAGCCCCTGCCGCTCCGGTTGAGGCTCCCGCCGCTGGGGAAGCTCCCGAAGCGGCTGAAGGCGCCGCCGAGCGCCGCCAGCCCCGCACCCGCAACCGCCGGCGTGGCGAAGCAGCCGCGGCAACGCCGCAGGCCGCTGAAACCGCTGAGGCACCGGCTGAGCAGGCCGATGCCGAGGAACGCACCGCAGAGCCGCGCAATGGTGAACAGCGCACTGCAGAGCCGCGCACCACTGAACCGCGCACCACTGAACCGCGCACCGCCGAACGCACTGAAGCCGAAGAAACCGGCCAGCGCACCGACCGCCGCGAAGGCGGGCGCGGCCGTGGCCGCGACACCCGTGAAGGCGGCGACAGCAGCCGGGACAACGCCGGCAGCCGCGAGGCGGGCCAGCGTGAAGGTGCCCGCCGCGATGACAACCGCGACAACCGCGACAGCGAAGACGCCGACGGCGGCAGCCGCCGCAACCGCCGCAACCGGCGCGACCGGAATGACCGCAATGACCGCTCGGGCGGCCAGGACCGGGACAGCAGCCCGCGCAACGACCGCTTCCGCGACCGCAACGACCGCCGGCGTGGACGCGCCCAGGGACCCGACGTCGACGACGTCGAGGTCACCGAGGACGACGTCCTGCTGCCCGTTGCAGGCATCCTCGACGTCCTGGAGAACTACGCGTTCATCCGCACCTCCGGCTACCTGCCCGGCCCGAACGACGTCTACGTCTCCCTGGCACAGGTCAAGAAGTACAACCTCCGCAAGGGCGACGCCGTTGTTGGCGCGATCCGCGCACCCCGCGATGGCGAGGACCGCAGCCAGCAGTCGAACCGCCAGAAGTTCAACGCCCTGGTCCGCGTCACCTCGGTCAACGGCAAGACCGCCGAGGAACTCAAGGACCGCGTCGAATTCGCCAAGCTGGTTCCGCTCTACCCGTCAGAGCGCCTGCGCCTCGAGACCGATCCCAAGAAGATCGGCCCCCGCGTCATCGACCTCGTTGCCCCCATCGGCAAGGGCCAGCGCGGCCTGATCGTGTCCCCGCCCAAGGCCGGCAAGACCCTCATCCTGCAGTCCATCGCCAACGCGATCACCACCAACAACCCTGAGGTCCACCTCATGATGGTGCTCGTTGACGAACGTCCCGAAGAAGTCACGGACATGCAGCGCACCGTCAAGGGTGAGGTCATTGCCTCCACCTTCGACCGTCCGGCCGACGACCACACCACTGTGGCCGAGCTCTCGATCGAACGCGCCAAGCGCCTCGTTGAAATGGGCATGGACGTGGTGGTCCTGCTGGATTCCATGACCCGGCTGGGCCGCGCCTACAACCTGGCAGCACCGGCCTCCGGCCGCATCCTGTCCGGTGGTGTGGATTCTGCAGCGCTGTACCCGCCCAAGCGCTTCTTCGGTGCAGCCCGCAACATCGAAAACGGCGGCTCGCTCACCATCCTGGCTACCGCCCTTGTGGAAACCGGCTCCAAGATGGACGAAGTCATCTTCGAAGAGTTCAAGGGCACCGGCAACATGGAGCTCCGCCTGTCCCGCCAGCTGGCAGACAAGCGCATCTTCCCGGCCGTGGACGTCAACGCGTCCGGCACCCGCCGCGAGGAGAACCTGCTCTCGCCCGAGGAAGTCAAGATCATGTGGAAGCTGCGCCGCGTCCTCTCCGGACTCGAAACCCAGCAGAGCCTTGAACTCCTGACCAACAAGATCCGGGAGACCCAGAGCAACGTTGAGTTCCTGATGCAGGTCCAGAAGACGACGCTTGGCGCGAAGTCGGATAACGACAAATAGCTTTATCCGGGGCGGGGCCGTCGCATATTTTTTGCCGGCCCCGCCCCTTCGCGTTGCTGCTGACATACTGCGTACGTCAGCAGCAACGCTCCGACAGGCCCGATGCCACTCCCTGGCCGGCAAAAAATATGCGACGACGGCCGTACGTCACCTGCCGCTGTGGGCGTCACTAGACTGTTTCCCAGCGCGTCGAAAGGTTTTGAAAAATGTTTGAGTCCGTACAGGGCCTGCTTGATGAGCATGATGCTATCCAGGCGCAGCTGGGGGATCCTGCTGTTTATGCTGATCAGCGGCTTGCCCGGAAGCTTGGGCGGCGTTCGGCTCAGCTCAATGGCATTGTGGAGGCTTATCACAAGTGGGAAGGCATCCGTGATGACCTTGCTGCTGCCAGGGAAATGGCGGACGAGGATCCCGAGTTCGCTGCCGAGGTGCCCGAACTGGAAGCTGCCCTGGAAACTGCTGCGGCGAAACTGCGCCGACTGCTCATCCCGCGCGATCCTGACGACGCCCGCAACGTGATCCTCGAGGTCAAGGGCGGCGAAGGCGGCGACGAAGCTGCCCTGTTCGCCGGCGACCTCCTGCGCATGTACACCCGGTACGCGGAATCGCGCGGCTGGAAGACTGAAATCATCTCCGCCACCGAGTCGGACCTTGGCGGCTACAAGGACGTCCAGGTGGCCGTGAAGGGCAGCTCGAATGATCCCGCCGAGGGCGTGTACGCCCGGCTGAAGTTCGAGGGCGGCGTGCACCGGGTGCAGCGGGTTCCCGTGACGGAATCCCAGGGCCGCATCCACACGTCTGCCGCCGGCGTGCTCGTTCTGCCTGAAGTGGACGAGCCTGAAGAGCTTGAGATCAACCAGAACGACCTCAAGATTGACGTTTACCGCTCCTCCGGCCCTGGCGGCCAGTCCGTGAACACCACCGACTCCGCTGTGCGCATCACCCACCTCCCCACGGGCATCGTGGTGGCCATGCAGAACGAAAAATCCCAGCTGCAGAACCGCGAGGCCGGCATGCGCGTGCTCCGCGCACGCATCCTGGCCCACCAGCAGGAGCAGATCGACGCCGAAAACTCGGCCCAGCGGAAGTCGCAAATCCGCACCATGGACCGCTCGGAGCGCATCCGCACCTACAACTACCCCGAAAATCGCATCGCGGACCACCGCACCGGCTACAAGGCGTACAACCTGGACCAGGTCATGAACGGCGACCTGGAACCGGTCATCCAGTCCGCGATCGAGATGGACGAACAGGCGCGCCTGGACGCCATCGGCGACTAGTCCGTCCGGCGGACATTCAGGACACGGAACCCAGGACATGACATTCGGGCCAGGCCAGTCGCTCGCTGATGCCGTCACCGAGGCCACAGCCATCCTGCGGGAGGCCGGTGTGCCGAGCCCGCGCGTGGACGCGGAGCTGCTTGCCGACCACCTGCTGAACGTGGGGCTGGGCCGGCTACGCGCCATGATGCTCGGTGATACGCCTGCACCTGTTGGCTACGAAGCCCTCGTGGCCGAGCGCGCCAGCAGGGTCCCGCTCCAGCACATCACCGGCGTGGCGCATTTCCGCTACCTCGAGCTGGCCGTGGGGCCCGGCGTGTTCATTCCCCGGCCGGAGACCGAATCCGTGGTCCAGCTGGTCATTGACCACGTCAAGGACATGGCCCACCCCCGGATCGTCGACCTGGGAACCGGGTCCGGCGCCATCGCGGGCTCCATCGCCCACGAAGTGCCCGGCGCCGAGGTGCACGCGGTGGAATTCAGCCCCTTCGCCCACGCGTGGGCGTCCAAAAACCTCGCACCCCTGGGCGTGCACCTCGTCCTGGGGGACCTGCGGAACGCACTGCAGGAACTGAACGGAACCTTCGACGTCGTGGTTTCCAACCCGCCGTACATCCCGGCGGAGGCCATCCCCAACGAGCCCGAGGTGGCCCTGCATGACCCGCCGGAAGCGCTGTACGGCGGGGGCGCGGACGGCATGGAACTTCCGACGGCGGCAGCCGCCTCGGCTGCCCGGCTGCTGGTACCCGGCGGCTACTTCGTGATGGAACACGCAGAGGTCCAGGCAGAGTGGATCGCGGCGATGCTGGGCAGGTCAGGATCCTGGACCAGGATCACCACCCACCGGGACCTCAACGGCAAGGAGCGCGCCACCAGCGCCGTGCTCCCGGACCAGACCATACGGAATGAAAGAATGGGCCAGTGACCACAACCTATAACTGCACCAGTGACGACGAGCGTGCCCGGGGCCTGGAGCATGCCCAGCGTGCTGTCAGTGAGAAGAAGTGCGTCGTGCTCCCCACCGACACGGTGTACGGGATCGGCGCCGACGCTTTTTCGCCGCAGGCCGTCACCATGCTGCTGGTATCGAAAGGGCGCAGCCGCACCATGCCTCCGCCCGTGCTGATTCCGCGCATCAACGCCCTCGACGGGCTCGCCACCGAGGTGTCGGCTGACGCCCGCAAGCTTGCCGAGGCATTCTGGCCCGGCGGATTGACGCTGATCCTTCATGCCCAGCCGTCGCTGGACTGGGACCTGGGCGAAACCAAGGGGACGGTGGCGCTGCGCATGCCCGCCGACGAAATCGCCCTCGAGCTGCTGACGCTGACCGGCCCGCTCGCCGTTTCCTCTGCCAACCGCACCGGCCAGGCACCGGGACAAACGGCCGCCGCAGCCCGCGAGCAGCTTGCAGAGTCCGTTGAGGTCTACCTTGAGGGCGGCTTCCGGCCGCGGGAAGGCGAGGCCGCCGTACCCTCCACCATCGTGGACGCCACCGGCCCCCTCCTGCGCGTGGTCCGCAACGGAGCGGTGAGCCTGGAACAGCTCCGGGAACAGGTTCCGGGTGTCCTGGGACTCGGCGAGATTCCCATGGCAGCGGAAGAACCAGCGGAGCCGGAGGCTCCAGCACCTACCGCTGCCGGCAGCAGTGCCGTCAGTACCACCGACAACAACACGGGGAACTGACATATGCAGCCCAAAGTCGCCGTCGCGGCCGTAACCTTTGACCGCCACGAGGAGCTTGCCCTGCTCCTGAAGGGCCTCGCCGCCCAGACCGCGCCGATCCATTCGATCGCCCTGGTGGACTCCGGCACTGAGCCGGCCACCGCCGTCGTCAATGCCGGGGGAGCGCAGAATATTAACTACCTGCGTTCCGAGGCCAATCTCGGCGGCGCGGGCGGCTTTGCGTACGCCATCCTGGCGGCCATGGCCAGCGGCGCCGAGTGGATCTGGATGATGGACGACGACGGCCACCCCGAAGATGCCAGCTGCCTGGCCGAGCTGCTCCGCACCGCCGAGGAGCACCAGCTGGACATCATCAGCCCATTGGTAGCCGCCACGGCAGACCCCAACCGGCTGTCCTTCAATTTCCGCATCAACGGGCTGCTGACCAACGACCGCTCACGGCTGGCGCCGATGGGATACTTGCCGGACATGGTGCACTTCTTCAACGGTGCGCTGATCCGGACCGAGGTTTTCTACCGGATCGGCATTCCGGATGTGAAGTTCTTCATCCGCGGCGACGAAGTCGACTTCCTGTCGCGCGTGAAAAAGGCCGGGCTGAAGTACGGCACCCTCGCCACAGTCGCGGTGCAGCACCCAGCCACCTGGACCGAGATGAAACCGGTGTTCGGCGGGTTCATCACCCCCGTCATCCCCGAGGGTGAGTTCAAGCGCTACTGCTACTTCCGCAACCGGGGCTACCTGACCCGCAAGTACCGGAACCTGCGCTGGTTCAGCGCGGACATCATCGGCTTCCCCTACTACTTCCTGAAGACCGGAGACCTCAAAGGCCTGGCGCACTGGTTCAGAGCCTATTCGACCGGCTTCCGCGGCAAGGGCTTCGGCTCACCTGCAGACCTTATGTCCGCCAACCGCTAGGCCGCCGTGGAGAACCTGTACGCCGTCGTCGTCACTTACAACCGGGCCGACTTCCTGCGCAACCTGCTCGATTCCTTCGGCCGGCTGGACACCGCACCCACGCGGATCCTGGTGCTGGACAACGCCAGCAGCGACCATACGCCGGACGTCGTCGCACAGGCCACCGCGGCCGGGCTGCCCATCCAGTACGAACGGCTGGACCGGAACGTCGGCGGTGCGGGCGGGTTCTCGCGCGGCGTGGAACTGGCGCTGGAATCCGGCGCCGAATGGCTGTGGCTGATGGACGACGACGTCGAAGTGCTTCCCGGCGCGGTGGAAGCCCTGGAGAAGTTCACGCCGGAATACTCCTGCATGATCGGCCGCCGGTACGACGCCAACGGTAAACCGTTTTTCTGGCAGCACCACTTTGTCGAGGCGCTGGGCATTTTCCTGCCCGTCTCCCGCGACGTGTTCCGGCATTCGGACGTCTTCCGGACCAACGTGGGAAACTTCGAAGGCATGCTCATCAACGCCTCCGTGGCCCGGAGCATCGGCCTGCCGGACCCGCGGTTCTTCATCACCTGGGACGACCTCATCTACGGTTGGCTTGCCGCGCAGGAAACGCCCGTGGTGTACGTGAACGCCTTTGTCATTAAGAAGGTCCGCGCCCAGCGGCAAGTGGACCTGGGACTGCGCCACCTCAATGATTCGTCCGACCTGAGCCGACGCTACGTGATGCGCAACCGGGGGCACGTGGCGCATTACCTGCGGGCCCACGGCAAATTCAACCCGGCCGGTTTCGCGGCGGGTACGGCACTGACCTTCCTGAAGGAACTTGTCCGGCTGGTCCTCGTTGAGCGGACCCTCAAAGGGGCCGCTGCGCTCTGGCGCGGATGGCGCGAATCGCGGACTATTCTTGCCGACGTCGGCTGGAAACCCATGCCGCCGCTGCCGGGGTATCCGGGCAGCGGAACCCGAAGCGATTAGTATCGTTCTAAGCCCCGACGCCGTCCGACAGTTGCGGCGGGGTATTTTGAAACAGGCGCCTGGCCGCCGTGGTAGTGGAAGTCGGTTGCATCTTTCGTTGAGTACACAATCAGAAACGCGCGCATCTGCCGCAGTACGGGACGAGAAGCCCGCCCTCTGGATCTGGATCCAGCTCTTCCTCGACTCGATGTCGTGGGTCGTGGCGATCGGCCTGGCGCTGCTGCTGCGCTACGAGATGGGCATCCGGGTTGAACAGCTCGCCGGAGCCAGCCTCATCGCCGCCATCGCCGTGGTGGCACAGATGCTGGCCGGCTACTCCCTTGCCCTGTACCGGGGCCGGTACCCCTTCGGCAGCTTCCAGGAGGCCAGGGCACTCGTTTTCGTCACCGTGATTGTGGCCGCCACCATCACGGTGAGCCTGCTGGTGCTTTACGCGGAGATCAACATCGGCCGCAGTGTGGGCCTGATCGCCTTCCCCTTTGCCTGCCTCTTTATGTGCGCTGCCCGCTACGCCAAACGGCTCTACGTCGAGGGCAAGACCCGGCCCGGGGACGGGGCACAAAACGCCCTGGTCTACGGCGCCGGATTCCTCGGCAACTCCCTGGTGACCCGGATGCTGCAGGACCCGGATTCCCCGTACTTTCCCGTGGGCCTGGTGGATGATGACCCCGCCAAGAAGCACCTGCGGCTCTCCGGCGTCCAGGTCCAGGGCCGCGGCGACGACCTGCCGGCGATTATCCGCCGCACCCGCGCCAAAGTGCTGGTCCTTGCGTTTGCCAACGTGGAGGCCGCCGTGGTCCGCCGCATCTCGGACGCTGTTGCCGGCCTGAACGTGCGAGTACTGGTGCTGCCCCCGTTGCGGGACATGCTGGGCACGGGCGCCCCCGCCGGTTTCTCCGACTTCCGCGACGTCGCGGTGGAGGACCTGATCGGCCGGCGGCCCGTGGACATCGAGGTTGACGAAATTGCCGGGTACATCAAAGGCAAGCGGGTGCTGGTCACCGGAGCCGGCGGTTCCATCGGCTCAGAGCTCTGCCGCCAGATCGTGCAATTCGACCCGGCGGAACTGATCATGCTGGACCACGACGAGACCGGCCTGCAACAGACCCAGATCTCCATCACCGGCCACGGCCTGCTGGCAGGCCGCGACACCGTGCTGGCGAACATCCGCGACGGCCAAGCCCTGCAGGACATCTTCGAGGACCGGCAGCCGGAAGTGGTGTTCCACGCTGCCGCACTTAAACACGCCCCGCTGCTGCAGCAGTATCCGGTGGAAGCCTGGAAAACGAACGTCTGCGGCACCCTGAACGTCCTGCGCGCAGCCCGGCGCGCCGGAGTCTCGCACTTCGTGAATATTTCCACCGACAAGGCGGCCAATCCCACCACCGCCCTCGGCCACTCCAAGCGGGTAGCCGAGAAACTGACCGCCTGGATGGCCGGCCAGACCGGCCGCAAGTACGTCTCCGTCCGGTTCGGCAACGTGATGGGCAGCCGCGGGTCGATGCTGCCGCTCTTCACCGAGCAGATCCGCGTCGGCGGTCCCGTCACGGTCACCGACCCCGACGTTACTCGTTTCTTTATGACCATCCCCGAAGCCTGCCAGCTGGTGATCCAGGCGGGTGCGATCGGTACCGGTGGAGACGTTTTGATCCTGGACATGGGCGAACCGGTGCGGATTCTGGACGTGGCCCAGCGGATGATTGCGATGTCGGGCAAGGACGTGGAAATCATCTACACCGGGCTGAGGCCGGGGGAGAAGCTGCACGAGGAACTGGTGGGCACCGGCGAACTGGACAAGCGCCCGCTGCACCCGAAGATTTCGCACACCAGGGCCATGGAGCAGGACCCGGACAAGCTTGACCTCAACGTCTGGCTGGCCCGCTGCGAAGCGGAACAAGGTGCCAGCATCGCTGCCATTCCCGATGACGAGGCCAACGACACCGGTGACATCCGGGTGGCGTCGTGATGCCGTTGCTCCTGGTGGCCGTCATCACGCTGGCGGCCAGCCTGCTGCTTCCCTTCGCCGTGAAGCCGCTGCTGGTCCGGATGGGCGTGGTTGACGTTCCGTCGGCCCGTTCATCGCACGTCGTAGTCACCATCCGCGGCATGGGTGTGGCCACGGCCCTGGCCACAGCCATTGGATACGCCGCAGCCGTGCTGCTGGGCGTCGTCACGGTGGACCGCTCCGTATCCGCCGTCGTGCTTGCGATTATTGCCGCCTGCGCCGCTGTGGGCTGGATCGAGGACCTGCGCGGCATGTCAATCCGCGGCCGCGCCGCCGCCCAGCTCGGCATCGGTGCGGCCGGCTCCGCGGTGCTCATCGTCCTCACGGGCCAGTCGTTCTGGTGGCTGCCCCTGGCAGCCGTGGCGGTTGCAGCCTACGTGAACATCTCCAACTTCATGGACGGTGTCAACGGCATCTCCGGCCTGCACGGGGTGACAGCCGGGGTGGCCTACGCCGTGGCCGGCATGCTGTCCGAACAGCCGTGGCTGACCGCCGGCGGTACCGTGCTGGCAATGTCCTTCCTCGGTTTCCTCCCCTGGAACCTGGGCCGCGGTTCAGTCTTCCTGGGCGACGTCGGCAGCTACTTGCTGGGTGCGTCGGTAGCCGCCCTCGCCGTGGCTGGCTTCCTCAGCGGCGTCTACGTCGAGTACGTCCTCTCACCGATCCTGGTCTACGCCGCGGACACCGGCTATACGCTGCTCCGCCGGATCAAGGCGGGGGAGCGGTGGTACGCGTCGCACCGGGAACATGTCTACCAACGGCTCACGGACGTGGGCTTCTCACACCTTCAGTCAGCCGCCACCGTCACAGTGTGCACGGCTGCCGTGATCATCCTCGGGTTTGTTGCCGCAACGGCCCAGCTCCCGATTGTTGCGCTGTGCGTCGCCGCAAGCGTGCTGGTGCTCGCTGTGTATCTGGCCAGCCCTGACCTGATCCGCCGCTACCGGCGCCCGTCCAAGGTCACGCGCCTGCCGGTGACCTGAGCGGTGTTCTATCTCGTGTAGAATTTGAGGGCAGCCATAGCTGCCCTCCACACTGCTACTGGCCACCTGCCTTTGGTGCCGACGATTGGGATCGAATGACCTCCAACGCCGAGTCCGGACCTGCGTCCGGCAACGGAAAAGTTGGCGCATCCGGCCCCACGCCGTCCCTTTGGCTGAACCTCCTCAAACGGAGCTCGCTGGCCGCGGCGGCCGGGCTGGTCCTGTGCGCCGTTCCTGCAGCAATCCTCGAAGGTCCGGGCGGCGTCCTGTCCAGTACCGCCGGCGGGTTGCTGGTGATGCTGTTCTTCGGCATCAGCCTCCTGGTGGGGCACTTTGTGGGACGCAACAACCCTTCCGGGGTCATCGGCATGTTCGTGGCCACCTACTTTGTCAAGGTGGTGGGCTTCGCCGCCGTCCTCTTCATGGTCGGTGCTCCGGCGTGGCTGCACGGCCGCTGGTTTGTCGCCGGCGCCGTGACCGCCGTCGTCCTGTGGCAAGCCGCTGAGATCCATGGTTTCAGCAAAGCCCGCCTGCAGATCTACAACGATCCAGAAACCAAGGAATCCCCCGATGCGTGATCCGAAGAAGCCCGGCAAGGCCCCCAGCGGCAGCCAGGCATCCGGCAGCTCTGCGCCGGGTGTATCCGGGGAAAACTCCGACGGCGGATACAACGCCGGAATGGCTGTCTTCAGCTACATCATTGGCGGGATCATCGTCTGGAGTTTGATAGGGTGGGGACTGGATTATATGTGGGGAACGCGCTGGATTGTGCTCGCAGGCGCTCTGCTTGGAGCCGTCGGAGGTTTTTACCTTTCCCACATGCATGGCCTGACCAGTTCTCGCAAAAACGCTGGGGAGCGCCATGCTGCCAGCGGGCCGTCCCAGGACGGCGACACTAATGCCAAATAATTTCACAGGGGGAACAGCAGGCCGTCAGGCTGCCGGTCCCCGCCCAACGCCCAATGATGGACACTGCAGAGAGGAAACGCGTTGATCGCGCTTGCGCTCCCGGCCCAAGATTCAGGAGAGTTTACTCCTCCTGGAATTAACGAAATGCATTTGCCGGCAATCCTGCCGTGGGGTGCCGCAGAAGGATTCTCCAAGCAGATGCTGCTGGTCCTCCTCTCTGTCGTCTTTATCGCCGCCTTCTTCGTGCTCGCCGCACGCAAGCAGCAGCTGGTACCCGGCAAGCTCCAGTTCGCCGGCGAGGCCGCCTACGGCTTCGTCCGCAACGGAATCGCCAAGGACATCATCGGCGGCAGGGACTTCATCAAGTACGTCCCGCTGCTGTTCAGCCTGTTCTTCTTCATCCTGGTGAACAACATCTACGGCGCCATCCCGTTGTTCCAGCTCCCCACGTTCTCGCACGTGGGCGGCGCCTATGTACTGGCTGGCCTTGTCTACTTCACCTGGATCACCATCGGCGTGAAGAAGAACGGACTCCGTTACTTCAAGCTGGCCACCGTGCCCTCGGGCGTTCCCTGGTTCATTCTTCCGATCGTGATCCCGATCGAGATCATCTCCAACTTCCTGGTCCGGCCCGTCACGCACAGCCTCCGTCTGTTCGCGACCATGCTCGCAGGACACCTCATCGTGATGATCGCCGGATCCGGCATCGAATACCTCATCATGCAGGAGAACGTCCTGCTCAAGGGAACCTCCGTCCTGGTTCTCGCCGGCGCCATCGCCATGTACATGCTTGAAGCCCTGATCATGGTTCTGCAGGCCTACGTATTCACGCTGCTGACCGCGATCTACATCGAAGGCGCGCTTCACGCCGACAGCCACTAGGCACCCTTAAGCTTCCCCTCGCGGGGATGATAGCAACCCAAACAACCTGCCACATGGGTGGCATCTTGAAAGGAAGAAAAATGGAAGGCAATCTCAACCTCGTAGGTTACGGTCTGTCCGCAATCGGTGGTGGTATCGGTGTTGGTCTCGTATTCGCTGCCTACATCAACGGCGTCGCCCGCCAGCCGGAAGCACAGCGTGTCCTGCAGCCGATCGCATTCCTCGGCCTTGCGCTGACCGAAGCCCTCGCCATCCTCGGCCTGGTCTTCGCCTTCGTTCTCTAGTCCTTAGAACGAAGCGAACTTACAGAACCGAGTAGAAAAGGACGGGTGAAATATGAATCAGCTGATCATCTCAGCCGCCACTGAGGGCGAAGTCAACCCCCTGGTTCCCAACCTCTGGGAAATGGGCGTTACCCTCGTGGGCTTCGCCATTCTCATGTTCATCGTGGTCAAGTTCGTTGTCCCGATGTTCGAGAAGACCTTCGCCGAGCGTGCCGAGGCTATCGAAGGCGGCATTGCAAAGGCTGAAAAGGCCCAGGCTGAGGCGTCTGCTGCACTCGAAGAGTACAAGCAGCAGCTGACCGACGCCCGCGCCGAAGCCAACCGCATCCGTGAGGAAGCCCGCGCCGAAGGTGCCCAGATCCTCGCGGATCTCAAGGAGAAGGCAGCTGCAGAGTCTGCCCGCATCACGGCCCAGGCCCATGCCCAGATCGAATCCGAGCGCCAGGCGGCTGTTGTGTCCCTGCGTTCGGAGGTAGGCACCCTGGCCACCACCCTTGCCGGCCGAATCGTCGGTGAAACACTGAATGACGACGAACGCGCAGCACGGGTAGTGGACCGCTTCCTGGCAGATCTGGAGACCCAGAGCGCAGGTGCAGCTAAGTAATGGCAGGCGTATCGAGCGAATCGCTGGCAACAGCCCTGGCCTCGCTGGAAGCAAAGCTTCCGACGGCGTCGCTGCAGCTGGCAAAGGAACTCTTCGGAATTCTGGGAATGGTGGACAGCTCGGCTGGCTTGCGCCGCGCCCTGACTGACCCGTCCCGCAACGGTGACGAAAAGTCGGCGCTGGTCAGGCAGCTGGTTGGCGGAAAAGTCTCCGCTGATGCTGCAGACATCGCGGGCGGACTGGCCAGCTCACGCTGGGCAAACGCCCGGGATATCGGCGATGCACTCGAGACTCTTGCCGCAACGGTGGTCATTTCCGTTGCTGAAAACAAGTCGGCCGTTTCTGCCTCCGGAATCTCTGGCCTGGAAGAGCTGGAGAACGATCTGTTCTCCTTCAACCAGGCCGTTGCCTCCCGCCACGAGGTACAACGTGCTCTGTCCGAACCACAGGCCAGCGCTGCAGCCAAGGCCACGCTGGCCGAGAGGCTGGTGCCCGGCGTGAGCGAGGAAGCAAAGGTCCTCATCTCGCAGGCAGTCACCCAGCCCCGCGGCATCAAGCCCACCCGGCTGGTGGAACGGTTCGCCGAGCTGGCGGCCAAGCGGCAGCAGCGCTGGATTGCAACGGTCAGCGTGACCCGTCCTCTGACAGCAACGCAGCTTGCACGCCTCCAGGCGGGCCTGAATGCGCTGTACGGGCGGGAACTGAAGGTCAACGTCAACGTTGACCCGGCACTCATTGGTGGCATCCGCGTCCAGGTCGGTGACGAAGTGCTCGATGCTTCGGTCATCACCCGCCTGGGCGAGCTGCAACGCCAGCTGGCCGGCTAGCCGGACAAGCACAACACAACTGATAGAAACCCCGGTCATCGTGGACAACGATGATCACAAACAGGAGAGCAGGGACTGCAGATGGCCGAATTGACCATCAACGCCGACGACGTCCGTAATGCGCTGAACGAGTTCGCGGCGTCCTACGAACCCGGAAACGCAGAGCGCGTAGAGGTCGGCCGCGTAACCACCGCTGGTGACGGCATCGCCCGTGTTGAGGGCCTTCCCTCGGTCATGGCGAACGAGCTGCTGCGCTTCGAGGACGGTACCCTGGGCCTGGCCCAGAACCTGGACGTCCGCGAAATCGGCGTTATTATCCTCGGCGACTTCACCGGCATCGAAGAAGGCCAGGAAGTCCACCGGACGGGACAGGTTCTGTCCGTTCCCGTCGGTGACGCCTTCCTCGGCCGCGTTGTCGACCCGCTGGGCGTGCCCATCGATGACCTCGGCGAGATCAAGGCCGAGACCACCCGCGCACTGGAGCTGCAGGCTCCCGGCGTGACCCAGCGCAAGTCGGTGCATGAGCCGATGCAGACCGGACTCAAGGCCATCGACGCCATGATTCCGATCGGCCGCGGCCAGCGCCAGCTGATCATTGGTGACCGCCAGACCGGCAAGTCCGCGATCGCGATCGACACCATCATCAACCAGAAGGCCAACTGGGCTTCGGGCGATGTGACCAAGCAGGTCCGCTGCATCTACGTGGCAATCGGCCAGAAGGCGTCAACCATTGCCGCCATCCGCCAGACCCTCGAGGACAACGGCGCGCTGGAGTACACCACCATCGTGGCGTCCCCCGCATCGGACCCCGCAGGCTTCAAGTACCTCGCACCGTACGCCGGTTCGGCCATCGGCCAGCACTGGATGTACGGCGGCAAGCACGTCCTCATCGTGTTTGATGACCTGTCCAAGCAGGCAGAGGCGTACCGTGCAGTGTCGCTGCTGCTCCGCCGCCCGCCGGGACGCGAAGCCTACCCGGGTGACGTCTTCTACCTGCACTCCCGCCTGCTGGAGCGTTGCGCGAAGCTCTCCGACGAGCTGGGCGCAGGTTCCATGACCGGTTTGCCGCTGATCGAAACGAAGGCCAACGACGTTTCGGCCTACATCCCCACCAACGTGATCTCCATCACCGACGGCCAGATCTTCCTCCAGTCGGACCTCTTCAACGCCAACCAGCGTCCCGCTGTTGACGTTGGTGTGTCGGTGTCCCGCGTAGGCGGTGCCGCACAGGTGAAGTCCATGAAGAAGGTTTCCGGCACGTTGAAGCTGGACCTGGCCCAGTACCGCGACATGCAGGCATTCGCCATGTTCGCCTCGGACCTGGACGCCGCTTCACGCCAGCAGCTCACCCGTGGTGCACGCCTGATGGAACTGCTCAAGCAGGGCCAGTACTCGCCGTTCCCGGTGGAGAACCAGGTTGTCTCCATCTGGGCAGGCACCAACGGCTACCTCGATGACGTGCCGGTTGAGGACATCAGCCGCTTCGAGTCGGAGTTCCTGGAGCACCTGTCCCACAAGTCCTCCATCCTCACCACGCTGGCGCAGACCAACGTGCTGGACGATGACACCGTTGCAGCTCTGAAGTCCGCCATCGTGGACTTCAAGAAGGGCTTTTTCGGCGAGGGTGACAACCACCTGGTAGGCGCCGGCCACGAGGAGCATGACGCTATCTCCGAGGGCGACGTAGACCAGGAAAAGATTGTCAAGCAGAAGCGCTAATTCCACTGACCGGGTGTGCCGGGCCGCAAAGGTCCGGCACACCCGGTTTAGGGAATGTTAGGAAAGGATAAGTATGGGAGCCCAGATTCGGGTCTACCGCCAGAAGATCAGCTCGACCACGTCGATGCGCAAGATCTTCAAGGCGATGGAACTGATCGCTACCTCGCGCATCGGCAAGGCCCGTGCGCGCGTAGCAGCTTCACTGCCTTACGCGAACGCGATCACGCGCGCCGTTTCTGCTGTCGCCAGCCAAAGCGAAATCGACCACCCGCTGACCACTGAGCCGGAGCAGATCCGCCGTGCCGCCGTCCTGGTAATCACCTCGGACCGCGGCCTGGCCGGATCCTACTCGGCAAGCGTGCTCAAGCAGGCGGAAGGTCTCAACGAGCTGCTCCACGCTGAAGGCAAGGAAGTCAAGACGTACCTCGTCGGACGCAAGGCGCAGGCCTACTTCGACTTCCGGAACCGCGAATACTCACGGGTCTGGACCGGAGGCACCGACGCACCGGAGTTCGCCACCGCCCGTGAAATCGGCGAGGCGCTGCTCACGGAATTCGCCACCGACTATGAAGAGGGCGGCGTGGACGAGATCCACGTGGTGTACACCCGCTTCAAGTCCATGGTTACCCAGGAGCCCACGGTCATCCGCCTGCTTCCGCTGGAAGTAGTGGAAGAGCAGGCAGCTTCTGAATCGGACCTGTTGCCGCTGTACGAGTTCGAGCCGGAAACCGAGCGTGTTCTTGACGCCCTGCTGCCGCGCTACATCGAGTCACGCATCTTCGCGGCCATGCTGCAGGCAGCAGCTTCCGAGCTTGCTGCACGCCAGCGGGCCATGAAGTCCGCAGGCGACAACGCCACGGACCTCATCAAGAAGTACACGCGTCTGCGCAACACGGCCCGCCAGGCTGAAATTACGCAGGAGCTTTCCGAGATCGTTGCCGGCGCCGACGCCCTCGCGTCCTAGCCTGCAGCACCCGGTTCCGCTGGACCTGCACCACCACAGATAAACTTAAATCCACGCCATCTACTGAGTGAAGTGAGAGAGATGACTGCCACTGCTACCGAACACGTAGCCGCAACGTCCGGTGCCACCGGCCGCATTGCGCGCGTAATCGGCCCGGTTGTCGACGTCGAATTCCCGGCTGACGCAATCCCGTCCATCTACAACGCACTCACCACCGAGATCACTCTCAACGGTGAGACCAAGACCATCACGTTCGAGACCGCCCTTCACTTGGGCGACAACCTCATTCGCGCCATCTCCCTGCAGGCTACCGACGGACTTGTCCGCGGCACCAACGTAGTGGACACCGGTGCGCCGATTTCCGTACCCGTCGGCGACGGCGTCAAGGGCCACATCTTCAACGTCCTGGGCCAGCCCCTGGACGTTGCCGAATCGGAACTGCAGATCAGCGAACGCTGGCCCATCCACCGCAAGGCACCGAACTTCGCTTCCCTCGAAGGCTCCACCGAGATGCTGGAAACCGGCATCAAGGTCATCGACCTCCTCACCCCCTACATCAAGGGTGGAAAGATCGGCCTGTTCGGCGGCGCCGGCGTGGGCAAGACCGTTCTGATCCAGGAAATGATCACCCGTGTTGCCCGCAACTTCGGTGGTACCTCGGTATTCGCCGGTGTGGGTGAGCGTACCCGCGAAGGTAACGACCTCTGGGTCGAAATGGAAGAGGCAGGCGTCCTCAAGGACACCGCCCTTGTGTTCGGCCAGATGGACGAGCCGCCGGGAACGCGTCTGCGCGTGGCCCTGTCCGCGCTGACCATGGCGGAGTACTTCCGCGATGTGCAGAACCAGGACGTGCTGCTCTTCATCGACAACATCTTCCGCTTCACCCAGGCAGGTTCCGAGGTTTCCACCCTCCTCGGCCGCATGCCTTCGGCTGTGGGCTACCAGCCCAACCTGGCTGACGAGATGGGCCTCCTGCAGGAGCGCATTACGTCCACCAAGGGCCACTCCATCACCTCGATGCAGGCCATCTACGTCCCCGCAGATGACTACACCGACCCGGCGCCGGCCACCACCTTCGCACACCTGGATGCGACCACGGAACTTTCCCGTGAAATCGCCTCCCGTGGCCTGTACCCGGCTGTTGACCCGCTGACGTCGACTTCCCGTATCCTGGACCCCCAGTACATCGGCAAGGACCACTACACCACGGCTGTCCGGGTGAAGCAGATCCTGCAGAAGAACAAGGAACTCCAGGACATCATCGCCATCCTTGGTGTTGACGAACTCTCCGAAGAGGACAAGATCGTCGTGTCGCGTGCACGCCGCATCCAGCAGTTCCTCTCGCAGAACACCTACACCGCCAAGCAGTTCACCGGCGTCGAGGGCTCCACGGTTTCCATCAAGGACACCGTGGAAGGCTTCACCGCCATCTGCGACGGCGAGCTGGACCACATCGCGGAGCAGGCGTTCTTCAACGTCGGCGGCCTCGATGACGTTGAGCGCCAGTGGGCCAAGATCCAGGAACAGACCAAGTAATATGGCTGAGCTTGAGGTTGAGATTGTCGCAGCGGACCACTTCGTGTGGTCCGGAGCGGCCAAGATGGTCAAGGCCCGCACCAGCGATGGTGAAATCGGAATCCTGCCCGGCCACTCGCCCCTGCTGGCGATCCTGGCCGAGGGTGAACTGGCTATCCAGCCGGTGTCCGGGGACCGTATTGCGGTAGATGTCGACGGCGGATTCTTCTCCGTGGACAACAACCGCGTGGTTATCGTCGCTGACAACGCCCAACTGGGCGGCTCGGCTACCGCTGGGATCCGCTAGCACCACCTTGATGGACGCACCGAGTCTTCCGTTCATCGCCATGGCAATCACGTTTGGATTGCTGGTATTTGCACTGTGCCTTTCGGGGGTGCGCCGCTTCAACCTGCGGCGCGCCCTCGGCACGGTGGACGCCTCCATTTGCATGGCTGGAAACAGCTGGCAGGTGGGGGTTTGTCGTTATCAGGACAACGACCTCGAGTGGTTCCGCCTGTTCTCGCTGAGTGTCCGGCCGAAGCACAAATTCAAGCGTCACTCACTGGAACTGCTGGGCCGCCGCAAGCCCACGGAGGCCGAGGCAGTGAAGGTCCAGCCCGACGTCGTCATCGTTGAACTCCGGTACGAGGGGCAGAACCTCCGCCTGGCCATGAAGTTCGACGCCTACGCCGGGTTGTCCTCCTGGCTGGAAGCCGGCCCGGTCATCGGCGTGGGCACCTGGCGCTAGCCAAAGTGGACTGGGTTTTTGACATCCGGCTGACCGACGGCCCCGTGTACTGGGCCTCCCTGGCCCTGGGTCTGGCCGGAGCCGCATACCTCCTCATCCCTCCCTCGCGCACCGGCGGGCGGCGCTGGTTCATCCAAGTGATTGCCGCCGCCGCCGCAGCCTTCGCCTTGGTGGCAACGGTCCACTGGGCGCTCATCAATCTCTTCTCTGTCTTCCCGGAAAACATCCCGGACACGGTCCTGCTCTGGATAGTGCCCGCAGTGGCTGCCTTGATCCTCCTGCTGCTCCGGCTGCCCCGAAGCAGTTGGCGCCGCCGCGCCACCGGCCTGGCCGCCGTACTGCTCGTCGCAGCCCTGTCCTCCGTACAGGTCAACGCCTACTTCGGGCTGAACCGTACCGTGAGCGATCTCCTCGGCACGGCCGTGGCCCGGATCCCCACGCTGGAACCGGCCCTGATGCGGCAACAGGGGGCGGCCGACGGCGTCCCGCTCCGGGGGTGGGCACCGCAGGGTGAGCTTCCGGCCGGGGGAGTCCTGCGCAAGGCTGCCATTCCCGGCACCGCCTCCGGTATGACCACCCGCGACGCCTACATCTATCTGCCGCCCGCGTACTTTGCCAAGAACCGACCGGCGCTTCCGGTGCTGGTCCTGGTGGCCGGCCAGCCCGGCGGGCCGCCGGACTGGCTCACCGGAGGCGCGCTGGACGGACATATGGACTCCTTCGCGGCAGCCCACGGTGGCCTGGCCCCGGTGGTGGTGATTCCTGATCCGAACGGCTCACAGTCTGCCAATACCATGTGCATGGACAGCCGGATAGCGCAGGCTGATACGTATCTTTCCCGCGATGTACCCGCCTGGATCAGTTCCACCCTTGCCGTGGACACCAACCACCGCCAGTGGGCCATTGGCGGATTCTCCTTCGGCGGCACCTGCGCACTCCAGATGGGAACCCGTCACCCGGACCTGTTCCCGTCCGTCCTGTCGTTTTCCGGGGAAGCCGAGCCGGCCCTGGCCAAGGAGCGGCAAAAGACCATCGATGCCGCCTTCCCCGGGGAGCCGGAGGAATTCGACCGGCAGACCCCCCTGGCCATCATGAAAGAACGGCGCTTTGAGACCAGCGGCGTGTACCTGACTGCCGGGCAGGACGACCCCGAATTCGTGGCCTACCTCAACACCCTCGCCGCCGCTGCCCGGGGCGCGGGTTTCGACGTCCGCGCCTACGAAGTGGAACACACCGGCCATTCCTGGGACACGTCCTCCAAGCGGATTGCCGATGCCCTGCAGTTCCTCTCCGACAGATGGGGACTCGGCCAGTGACGTCCGGACAGCAGATACGCACCGCATCCCTGGCCTGGACAACAGTGGTTCGGCCGGCTCGGGACCGGATCATCGCAGGGCTGAAGTCGATGCCGTTCTCTGTGGCGGTCCTCGCGGTGTTCCTGGCCGCCGGTGCCGTCACCGGCAGCTACCTTGCGGGGCCCCCGGAACAGTTGCTGGACGGGGCCGGAGTCAGCGGACCGGGCCTGCGTGCCGGCCACTGGTGGTCCCTCTTTACCAGCCTCTTCTTCGCCACCAACCCCCTCGCGTATATCTCCGCATCGCTGATGATCCTCGTGCTGCTGGGCCTGGCAGAGCGGAGGCTCGGGACAGCCGCCGCCGTGGCGCTTTTCCTCGGCGGCCAGTTCGGTGCCGTCACGCTCTTCCTGCTGATCACCCAATTGGCGGGCTATGTCGGCGACGGATGGCTCGACCGGATGGCCGATGACATCCTGATCGGGCCCTACCCGGCAGTGCTGGCGGCCGGCCTTGCCGCAGCCGGCCGACTGCCGGTTCTCTGGCAGCGGAGGCTGCGGACGGGCGTGCTCTCCATTTCGATCCTCCTGGTCCTGTACATCGGGCACGCCGAAACGGTGATCGGCCTGATCGGCGCCGTCCTGGGACTCCTGGCCGGCTGGTGGATCCAGGGAGATCAGGGCCAGCTGCACCGCCACCGTTCCACCGGGCGTGAATCCCGAAACCTCCTCGCCCTCACTGTTGCCGTCTTTGCGGTTGGACCGATCCTCACAGGCATCGCGCGGGCGCCCACCGGGCCGCTGGCGCTCCTGCGGGACGTGGTCCTGAACCCGATGCCCACCCTCAGCCAGCTGGCATTCAACTGCGGAACAACGGTGGAGGCATCCTGCCTGGAAGCCGGACGGGCAGGTTTTGCCGGTCCCTTCGGGCTGGCGCTTGCAGTGGTTCCGGTGGTCCTGTTGCTGATCTGCGCTGACGGAATGCGCCGCGGCCGCCGCCTCGCCTTGAACATCGCCATTGCCATCCAGCTCGCAGTGACCGCCCTGGCCGCCGTCTACCTGGCCCTGTTTGCCCTGGTTCCGTCCCGGCCGCACGGCACCTCCGCGCCGCCCATGGGCTCCGCTTTTGCCCACGTTCTTCCCCTGGTGTGCGTACCCCTGCTGTTGGCAGTGCTCCTGTGGCTTAACCGGCGGCAGTTCCGCGTCCAGACGGTACCAGCCGCCCGCCGGATGCTGGCACTCGTGGTGGGAGGTTCATGGCTGGTCCTGGCCGCTGCCTACGCCATCGCCTGGTTGTCGGCCGGGGGACTGATGCGCGACGGCGGCCTGCTGGGACTTTTTGCCGAGCTGGCCAGGCAATACGTCCCGGTGCCGATCCCGCAGCACTACCACCGGGTTTTTGCCGACCGGAACAGTGTGGAAGCCGTTCTCTTCGCCTACTCCGGCCCCGTGTTCTGGGTGATTGCCCTGGTGGCCGTATGGTGGATGCTCCTCGGCGGACATCACGGCAGCGATTCCGGGCGGCAGGACCGGATCACAGCGCGCAACCTGCTTCATCAGGGCGGCGGGCCGATCTCCTGGATGGCGCTGTGGGAACCCAACAGCTACTGGTTCAGTCCTGACGGACGCGGCGCTGTGGCTTTCCAACGGCATGGCAGCGTGGCACTGACACTGGGCGGGGCCTTCGGTCCGGCAGATGCCCAAGGGCACGTGACGGAGGGCTTCCTCGCCTACTGCAGCAGGCAGGCCCTGATCCCCGCGCTCTACTCCTGCGACGATACGGTCTGGCCGATGCTGCGGGAGCGCGGGTTTTCCCGGGTCCCCGTGGCCCAGGAGACGCGCCTGGCCATCCGCGAACTCGAGTTCAAGGGCAAGGAATGGCAGAATGTCCGCACCGCCCTGAACAGGGCCGGGAAGCTGGGGGTCGAAGCCGTCTGGGGAACCTACGCCTCCCTGCCGGCGGCACTTCGGTCAAAGCTGAGCGAAGTGTCCGAGGAATGGGCTGCCGGAAAAACGGTTCCGGAGATGGGCTTTACACTGGGCGGAATCGACGAGCTCGACGACCCGGAGGTGCTGTGCTGCCTCGCCGTGGATGGCAGCGGCACCGTCCACGGGGTGACCAGCTGGTTGCCGGTGTACGACGGCGGGCGGCTGGTCAGCAGGACGCTGGACGTTATGCGCCGGGGTGCCGACGGTTTTCCCGGCGTGATGGAATTCCTCATCGCCTCCGCGGTACTTGAGCTGCGCGGTTCCGTCGAGGTCATCTCCCTCTCAGGTTCTCCGCTGGCCAGCCTGCCCGGCTCCGGCGACGGTTCCGGCCGCGAGGACCAGGCGGATAACCTGGTCCGGATCCTCGACCTGGTGGGGCACGCCCTGGAACCGGTCTACGGGTTCCGTTCGCTGGCCGCATTCAAGTCACGGTTCAAACCCGAGTACCGTACCCTTTACCTGTATTACCAGGACGCGTTGTACCTGCCGGCCATTGGCCGGGCCTTGACAAGGGCCTACCTGCCCGGGCTTTCCCTCCCGCAGGGCGCCCGACTGGTCCGCAAACTGGTGAACTGAACTGCCTGATTAGCAACAATAAACCGGCTCTTCACGGTCCGTGGGGAAGTGGATTCCCGCCCATATAGCGTTCGCCTGTCCTGCTTGGAAAGGCATTGAATTAAACAACAATGGCCCCCGGCATAATTGCCGGGAACCATTGTTTCGCTGATGGCCGCATTAAGCGGCCACCCGGCGGGGACTAAACCAGCGTAACGCCCGTTGCCTGGGGACCCTTGGCGCCCTGGCCGATCTCGAACTGAACGCGCTGGTTCTCGTCGAGAGTCTTGAAGCCGCCGGTCTGGATCTCGGAGTAGTGAACGAAGACATCACCGTCGGAGTCATCCGGGGTAATGAAGCCGAAGCCCTTTTCAGCGTTGAACCACTTGACGGTTCCCTGTGCCATTTATTTCTCCTCATTGTGGAACTTTTTAAGAACGGCACACCTCGTGCCGGCCTTGGTCACTCCGCGAGAAGAATCCTGGATTGCCGTCCCGAAAAGGGGCCGGCGCTGCAGGAGCTTCGCGCTCGCAACATGTCTTGCGAGCATGAAAACACCTACACAAAGACTGAGATAAGAATTTCATGCCGGTACGCGAAGGTCAACGGTTTGGGCAACTAAACGAATAAATTTTGGGTTAAGAGCCGGTTAAATGTCCTTGTTGGAACGAATTCAGCGCCTCAGGAAGGGCAGCCTGCTGATTACCTGCCCCCTGGTTAAAGGCGGCGTCAGAAAAGCCTCGACTCAATGTCGTCCACACCGCGCATCGCGTCGTAGTCGAGGGTTATGCAGTCAATTCCGCGGTCCCTCGCCAGGACCTTTGCCTGCGGCTTGATCTGCTGGGCAGCGAAGATCCCGCGGACCGGCGCCAGCAGGGGATCGCGGTTCAGCAGTTCAAGGTAGCGTGTGAGCTGCTCCACGCCGTCAATGTCGCCGCGCCGCTTGAGTTCGATGGCCACTGTGGCGCCGTCCGCGTCCCTGGCCAAGATGTCCACCGGCCCGATCGCCGTGAAGTACTCACGGCGGATCAGGGAATAGCCTTCGCCCAGCGTTTCGATCTGCTCCGCCAGGAGCCGCTGCAGGTCCGCCTCCACGCCGTCCTTGATGAGGCCGGGGTCTACGCCCAGGTCATGCGATGACTCACTGAGTTTCTCGTGGAGGTTGATGATGAGGCGGTCATCTGTCTTGGCAGACTGCACGGTCCACTGCTCAACGACTCCCAGTTCAAGGTCCACGTCCTCGGGGGACGAGACGCGCAGGGTGGCCGGCGGGCTCATCCAGTTCAGCGGCTTGTAGGAGCCGCCGTCCGAATGGACCAGGACGGAGCCGTCGGCCTTGACCAGCAGGAGCCTGGTGGCAAGGGGAAGATGGGCTTTGAGCCGGCCAACGTAATCAACGGAGCATCGGGCTATGACAAGTCGCACGCCGTACAGACTACCGTCTAGCGCGGCGGGCGCTTGCCCGGGGGCTTCCTGCGGACGCGAGTGCGGACGGGAGCATGCCACGGCCGCAGGACCTGTCCGGAAGAAGGCAGAGGGAGCTGGCGATGCCCGGGCTGGGGCAGAATGGAAGCATGCCGCGTTCCAACCGACCCCGCCGTCCAGTGTCCGGAAAAGCCGGGGCGGCTTCCGGCCGGGCGGGCGGAAGAAAAGCGAACGGGGACGTTCCCGAACTGGACCTGGAACGGGCCCGGGCCGGCATCGCCCGGCGGGAAAGTGCGCCGGACGGCGAATGGATGGTCCGCACCATGACCGCCAAAAACGCCGAGAAGACCTACATCTGCCCGGAGTGCTCCACTGCCGTGGTGCCCGGGGTCGCGCATCTGGTGGTTTGGAAGGACGACCACCTCTTCGGGGCGGCAGCCGGCCTGGCGGAGCGGCGCCACTGGCACACCAACTGCTGGATGACCCGCAGTTACCGGTACCGTTAGGTCCCGCGGGCGGCAGGACTCCCGCTGTCGCTAAGCTGGCAGGCATGACTTTTGATCCGGCCTCGTACGAATACAGCCACTCCACCGGCCCCACTCCCATCCGTGCCTCCACTGTCCTGCCGGCCACCCGCGCCAACGTGGAGATGACGACGGCAGACGGGCATACCCTGGTGGGCGAACTGGCGCTTCCTGAGTCCGGACCGGTAAACGCCACCCTGATTACCCTGCATCCGCTGCCTACCCATGGCGGTTTTATGGATTCGCATGTTTACCGCAAGGCCTCCTACCGGCTGCCGGCCTTGGCCGGAATCGCGGTGCTCCGGTTCAACACGCGCGGCACGGAATCCCCTCGCGGCACGAGTACCGGAGCTTTTGAGGAGGGCATCGGGGAGCAGCATGACGTGGAGGCGGCCGTCCGCTTCGCCGTCGAACGCGGGTTGCCCAACCGGTGGCTGGTGGGCTGGTCCTTCGGTACCGAGCTTGCCCTGATGTATGGGGCTGTTGAACCCGTGGCGTCTGAGATCGAGGGCGCCATCCTGCTCTCGCCGCCGCTGCACCGGGCCAAGGACTCCCACCTCCAGCAGTGGGCGCAGTCCGGCAAGCCGCTCAAGGTGCTGGTGCCCGAGCACGATGACTACCTTCAGCCTGCGGAAGCAGCGCAGCGCTTCAGTCTGGTGCCGCAAGCCCGCGTGGTGGGAGTCAAGGGTGCCAAGCACCTGTGGGTGGGGGAGAAGTACGCCGGGCGGGTGCTGAACGAGATCGTCCATGAGGTCACGGGCGCGGGCTCCGTGGGAACCAGCCTTCCGCAGGAATGGGACGGGCCGGTGGCCAACGCGCCGGCCTAGTGCTCCAAGAGGTCCAGTGCCATAGCCGGCGCTGCTCTGGGCGCCGCGCTTTGGGAGCTCCAGTACCTCAGTGCTTGTCCTGCCGGACGATGTAGATTTCCTTGATCAGCAGCAAAATGGCGGCCGCGGTGGGAATAGCGATCAGGGCGCCCAGGACACCCAGCAGGCTGCCGCCTGCGATGACGGAGATGACGGCCACCGCTCCCGGTACGGCCACGGCCTTCTGCATGATGCGCGGCGAGATGAAGTACGCCTCGAACTGCAGGTAGGCGAAGTAGCAGATGCCGTAGACCGTGGCGGTCTGCCAGCCCACGGTGAGGGCAATGAGGACCACCACCACGCCGGCGATCATGGCCCCCACCAGCGGGATAAAGGCAAGCAGTGCCACCACAAACGCCAGCAGCAGGGCGAACGGGACCCCCACGACGGACATCACGATAAAGGCGAACGTGGCATTCAGGATGGCAACGCAGGCCTGTCCGATGACGTAGTTGCCCACTGATTTGGTGATTTCCTCGGACAATGCCTCCACCCGATGGCGGCGCGAGCGCGGAGCAAGCCGGTAGCCCCACTTCTTCATCGCCGGCAGCGCTGCCAGGAAGTACAGGCTGAGCACCAGGACAATCAGGGCCCCGAATAATCCGTTGGCTACCGTGGATCCGAATCCCACCACGCCGCCGGCGATTCCGCCCATGGCCTCGGGGTCGTTGACGAACTTGTTGACTTCTTCGGCGATCCGGTCGCGGACTCCGAACTGGTCATCCAGCGTACGGAACAGGTCCGAGTTCATAAAGTCCCGGACCCAGATGGGTGCCTGCTCCACGATCTCGGTGACCTGTTCCACGATGGTGGGGATCAGGGTGGCAAAAAAACCGACGACGGCAGCCACGAGCACGCTGACGGACACCAGGATGCCGGCCGGACGTGGAATCCTGCGGCTTTCCAGCCACCCGACCACCGGTTCAAGGCCCAGGGCAATGAAGAGCGCCGCGACGATCCACAGGAGCAGTTGCGTGGTGTGCGACCCGACCCAATAGACCAGCAGTGCGACCCCTACGCCGACAGTGCCCATAAAGCCCAGGTAGAGCGGATGCTGGGGGGACATGCGGGGGCCGGGGTCACCGAACTGGGGGCGGCTCACGCCGTCGGGATCCTCGGTGGACTCTTCGTGCTGTGAGTACTCCGGCGGCATTTCGAACCGGAGCCTTGGCTGGGCCCCGGGCAGCGGCTGCCGAAGGCGGCGGACTACCAGTCCGAGGGCAGCTGCTGCGGAACCTCTCCGGTGGGCTGCCGCGGCTACCGGCGGAACGGCTGCCGAAGGCTCCGGGCTTCGAGGATTCTCGGGTGCCGCGGAGGACTCGTCCGTCTTGTCAGTCACTGGTTTTGGGGGCCTGTTCCGTGCGTGGCACCGCGTCCGCGGTCCGGTGTGATGATCATCGCAAACACTATCAGCAGCCTTGTCAACACCCGCGGAAGGCTGCTGTCCGGGCGCCGCTGACGGTGCCGTGGCGCCGGCCGATCGGGGGCCGTGATAACAGAACGGTTACTATTGAAGCTAAACCCCCGCTGATGATAGGTGTTCCCTTGCGTTTAAAGACTGCAGCCGCACTTGTGCTGCTCGGCCTCCTGACACTGCTGGCCGGCATCGGCCAGAAAACCATCTGGGCCCCCTCCGAAACGTTCACGGCCTCTGCGCCCGCTGATGGGCAGGCGGCGCCGTTGACCGTCATAGACCAGAACCTGCGCACCCTGCACGGCGGAACCGTCAAGATCGATATCGAGGGTGACGGCAATTTCCTGCTCGCGGCAGGCCGTCCCGACGACGTGGACGCCTGGGTGGGGCAAACGGCGCACAACACCGTCACGGGGGTTTCGGAGGACGGAAAGTCCCTCCAGGTTGAACATGCCGACGGCGAGGCCACTGCGCCGAGCCCGGCCGGCTCCGATCTCTGGGTGTCCGCCGAGAATGCCAGCGGAGAACTGGAATACTCCTGGACGCCGCCGGCTGACGGCGACTGGACGCTCCTGCTGGCTTCGGACGGGACCCAGCCGGCCCCCTCCTCCATCTCCATGACGTTCCCGAACGATACCTCCACGCCCTGGGCCATCCCGCTGATGGTGCTGGGCTCCCTCCTGATCCTGGGCGGCATCGTCCTGGCCCTGCTCTCCGCCCCCAAGCGCAACGGTGAAGGCGATGGCAAGGGCAGCGGTTTTGCCCAGCGTGCCCGCGCCCGGTCCGAGGCCCGCTCGTCTTCGCCCCTGGGCATGGTTGCAGCGGGAGTGGCAACGGTGGTTGTGGCTGCCGGAGCCGGTACTGCGGCACATGCAGCGTCGCCCTCGCCCTCGTCGGATCCGGCGTCGGCGGCGTCAGCCGCCGGGCAGGCCGGCTCGCCGGTGCTGCTGGATGCCCAGTTCCGCCGCATCCTGGAGCAGGTCTCCAGCGTTGCGGACGCCGGTGATGCGGCAAAGGACGCCGCGAAGCTGGCCGAGCGGGTAGGGGGGACCGAGTTGGAAGTCCGGACGCAGAACTACAAGATCCGCTCCCAGGTGGGATCCTACGAGGCACGCATGCCCGTCCGGTCCACCAAGCTCCTCACCACGGTGGTCACGAAGGACCGCGAGTGGCCGCGGTCCGTGCTGGCCGTGACGCAGGGTGACGGCAACGTTGTGCCGCAGCTGCTGACCCTCGTCCAGGCGTCACCGCGCGAGAACTACAAGCTCGTGGAAACGAATCCTCTGCAGCCCGGGACGACCTTCCCCACCATCAACCGTGACGGGACGGAAACCATGGCTGCCGGTGACAAGACCGGGCTGCTCTACAGCGGTGAAGAAGCAATGTCCGGCCTGGCCGACAGGCTCACCAGCGCAGATTCCGCCTTCAAGGACAAGCTCGTGGAGGGTGAGTCCTCGCCGTACATCGCCGACACCCTGTCCTACCAGTCCGAGGTGGTCAAGGCCGGCGAGAACGGAAACTTCGCGTTCACGCACAAGGTGGTTCCGGAAAGCACTGTTGTGTTCCGTACTGCCGACGGCGGAGCCCTGGTCCTGGGCCGGATCAACTTCGGTTTCGAGGGAACTCCCAAGGCTGCCGGTGACAAGTTGACCATCGGCGACGACGCTGCGGCCTTGGCCGGCGGCAAGGAAACCACCACCGGAATGGTCCTCAGTTTCGCCGAATCCATGGCGGTGTACATCCCGCCGGCAGGCTCCACCGACCCCATGAAGCTCGTTGCCGCAACCCGCGGGCTGGTGGGAGCCAGCTTCAAGTAGTCCCCGTCTCTGCAGTATCCCCGGCAGCGGCCGGAGTGGCTAGAGTGGAAAGCATGAGTTCGCCAGCTTCCCGCCCAGTCCCTCCTGCCGCTGCCAGCCTGCTTAACCTGCGCGGCGCCGTCGACCTTTCCTCACTGAAGCAGCGCCCGGCCCCGTCTGGCCCGTCCGCCCCGCCGACCGGATCCGGCGGCGGACAGCCCGGCTCGGCTCCCGGCGCTCCGGAACTGAAGGTCAACGTCACTGAGGCCAATTTCCAGCAACTGGTGGAGCTCTCAGCCCAGGTGCCCGTGGTTTTTGCCCTCTGGGCTTCCTACTCGCCCGAGTCGGCCGGGATGCTGGACGTCCTTGAGCAGGTGGTGGACAGCTACGGCGGGCGGCTGGTCCTCGGTGCTGCCGATATCGAAGCGTTCCCGCAGCTGGCCCAGGCCTTCCAGGTGCAGGCTGTCCCCACCGCCGTTGCCGTGCTGAAGGGGCAGCCGGTCCCGCTGTTCCAGGGCGGTGCGGACGAACAGCAGGTACGCAGCCTCTTTGACGAACTGTTGAAAGTGGCGGCGGCAAATGGTGTGACGGGCAGCCTGGGCGGGGGAGCCGGCGCCGAGGCGGAGCCCCCGCCGCCGCCGCCGTTGCACCAGGCCGCCTTTGACGCCATCGAAGCAGGCGACTACGCGGCCGCGGCGGATGCCTACCGCCAGGCGCTGAACGACATGCCGTCCGACCACGAGGCTAAGGCCGGGCTGGCCCAGGTGGAGCTGATGCTGCGCCTCCAGCCGTTGACGGCCCAGGACAGCGAAGCCCTCCGCGCACGGGCAGCCGATGAACCGGACAACCTGGAGACCCAGCTTGCCGTTGCCGACCTCGACATTGCCGGTGGGCATGTGGAGGATGCGCTGAACCGGCTGGTCAGCTTCATCGGGAGGAACTTCGGACCGGAGCGGGAGACCGCCCGCGTGCGCCTGCTGGAGCTGTTCGAGGTGGTAGGGGCCTCAGACGAGCGCGTGGCCAAGGCACGGCAGGCCCTGGCCCGGGTGTTGTTCTAGTGTCCGCACTGTTTGAGCCGCTCAAGCTCCGTTCGCTGGAGCTCCAGCACCGCGGCTGGGTATCGCCCATGTGCCAGTACAGCTGCGATCCCGACGACGCGCCGGGAGTTCCGCACGACTGGCACCTGATGCACCTGGGCTCCTTCGCCGCCGGCGGCGCGGCGCTGATCCTCACCGAGGCGGCGGCTGTTAACGCCGAAGGCCGGATCAGTCCCCGGGACGCCGGCCTGTACAACGACGCCCAGGCGGAGGCCTGGCAGCGGATCACCTCCTTCGTGCACCGCTACGGGGCGGCGGACGCAAAAATCGGTGCCCAGCTGGCCCATGCCGGCCGGAAGGCCTCCACGTACTGGCCTTTCTCCGGCCAGCAGGGCAGTGTCCCGGAGTCCGGCGGCGGCTGGACCACCGTGGGACCGTCGCCGTCTGCTTTCGACGGCTATGCCTTGCCGTCTGAAATGACGGAGGAACAGATCAGGGGAGTCATCAACGACTTCGCCGCGGCTGCAGTCCGTGCCGTTGAAGCCGGGTTCGACACCTTGGAGATCCACGGGGCGCACGGCTACCTGCTGCACCAGTTCCAGAGCCCGCTGATCAATGCGCGGACTGACACTTGGGGCGGAGACGAAGAAAGCCGGAACAGGCTCATGCTTGCGGTGGTGGATGCGGTGCGGGATGTTATTCCTGATTCGATGCCCCTGCTGCTGAGGATCTCGGCGAGCGACTGGGCCGAAGGCGGAGTGGACCTGGCAGCCTCCGTGCGCCTGGCCCGGCAGGCGGCTGCCCATGGTGTGGACCTCGTCGACGTCTCCAGCGGCGGAGCCGTGGCCCATCAGCAGATCAAGGCCGGTCCCGGCTACCAGACGGGGTTCTCCGCCGCTGTCCGCAGCGAGGCCGGAGTGCCCACGGGTACTGTGGGCCTGCTGACCTCCGCCGGCCAGGCCGAGCACGCGGTCGCCACAGGGCAGGCCGACGGCGTTTTCATCGCCCGGGCTGCCTTGCGGGACCCGCACTGGTGGCTGCGCGCAGCGTTTGAATTGGGCCACGACATCAGGTGGGCGCCGCAGTACGAGCGCGCGGTACCGCGCCGGACTTTCTGATTGCCGTCAGGAGGACCCCGTGGCTGCGGGGTGAGGACTAGTCTGGCTTCATGACTGCCCAGCACCCTGATCCGGTCCAACACCCTGATCCGGTCCAGCCGGCCCGTCCCGTAGCAGCGCTATCCATCCGCGGGCTGGCCAAGCGCTTTGGCCGGAAGATCGCAGTGGACGGCATCAGCCTGGACGTGCCGGCCGGTTCCTTCTTCGGGATCGTGGGCCCGAATGGTGCCGGCAAGACCACCACGTTGTCGATGGCCACCGGGCTCCTGCGCCCTGACTTCGGCACGGCAGTTGTCCACGGGGTTGACGTCTGGTCCCGGCCGCTGGAGGCCAAGCGGTTGATGGGCATCCTGCCCGACGGCGTGCGGCTGTTCGACCGGCTTACTGGCGAGCAACTGGTCACGTACGCCGGACTGCTGCGTGGCATGGACAAGGACGTGGTGGCCAGCCGCGTGGGGGAACTGCTGGCAGCCCTGGACCTGGCCCAGGACGCGGGCACCCTGGTGGTGGACTACTCCGCCGGCATGACCAAAAAGATCGCCCTCGCCTCAGCGCTGATCCATGCGCCGCGGCTGCTGGTGCTGGACGAACCCTTCGAGGCGGTGGACCCGGTTTCTGCCGCCAATATCCGCTCCATCCTGGACGGCTACGTGGCCTCCGGCGGAACGGTGATCGTCTCGAGCCATGTCATGGACCTGGTGCAGCGCATGTGCGACCACGTTGCCGTGGTGGCGGCCGGCCGGCTGCTGGCAGCGGGGACCGTGGACGAGGTGCGCGCCGGAGCCTCCCTCGAGGACCGTTTCGTCCAGCTGGTAGGCGGCCGCAGCCACACGGAAGGGTTGGAATGGTTGCGCATCTTCTAAGGCTCAAACTGACCCTGTTGCGCAACGGCCTCCGCCGCAGCCCCTGGCAGTTGGTGGGCATGGCCTTCGCCGGGCTTTATGCGCTGGGCCTGGTGGCCATGCTGGTGTTGGTGCTGGTCCTGCTGCGCCGGGCAGACCACGAACTGGTCCAAACAGCCGTGGTGCTCGGCGGATCGGCGGCCATCCTGGGCTGGGGAATCATTCCGGTGGTCGCTTCGGCCACGGACATGACCCTCGATCCTGCACGCTTCACCACCTTCGCCATTCCCATGAAGCAAATGCTGGCAGGGCTGGCACTGGGCGGGCTGATCGGCATTCCCGGGCTGGCCACCACCCTGGTGGCACTGGCCACGGTGGTGACGTGGTCACGCGGCGTGCTGCCCTCGCTCGCAGCCCTCGTGGGAGCAGTGCTGGGGGTGTTGACCTGCATCGTGCTGTCGAAGGTGGTCACCACGGCAACTGCGAGGCTCGCCGCATCCCGGCGCTTCAAGGACGTCAGTGGCATCGCGTTTATGGTGCCCTTGGTCCTCCTGGGCCCGATCGTGGCGGGACTGAGCCGCGGAATCTCCGCCTCCGCCGGCTTCCTGCCGGAGTTCGCAGAGACGATGTCCTGGACTCCGCTGGGTGCTCCGTGGTCGATCGCGGGGGATGTCGACGCCGGCCGGCCGGGAGCGGCCGCCCTGAAGCTGCTCATGTCCGTTGCAGTCCTGGCCGGACTGGCCTGGTGCTGGAAACTGCTGCTGGAACGGGCCCTGGTAAACCCGCCCTACTCCGGCGCCAGCAAGCGCAAGGCCGGAAAGCTGGGCCTGTTCGGGCTCCTGCCCGCTGTTCCCGCCGGCGCCGTAATGGCCCGGTCCCTCACGTACTGGATCCGCGATCCCCGCTACTCCGGCTCACTCGTTGTGGTACCGCTGCTCCCCGTGCTGCTGGTGTTCCAAGGCGCCCGGACCGGCGACTTCAGCACCCTTGCCTTCCTGGCGCCCTTGACGGCGTTTATCCTGGCCTGGTCCATCTCCGCCGATGTCTCCTATGACAACACCGCCTTCGCGCTGCACCTGGCCAGCGGCGTCCGGGGCGTGGACGACCGGCTGGGCCGGGCACTCGCCTGCCTGGCCTTCGCCCTTCCGGTGGTCCTGGTGTTCGCCATAGGCTGCGCCGCATTCACCGCGGACTGGGCTTCCTTGCCCGGCCAGTTGGGATTGAGCCTGGGGATCCTCTTTACGGGGCTGGGTTTGTCCTCCGTGGTGTCGGCCCGCTACACAGTGGCCGTTCCGCTGCCTGGGGACAGTCCGTTCAAGAAGCCGCCCGGAAACGTGGGCCAGACCCTTGCGGTGCAGTTCGCCGGGATGGGAATTCTGTTTGTCCTGGTCCTGCCCGAGGCGGCGCTCCTGGTTGCCCAGCTGGCCACCGGAAACAGTCTTTTCGGCTGGCTGAACCTCGGTGCGGGGCTCCTGCTGGGGCTTGCGCTTTTTGTCACCGGTGTGCGGCTGGGCGGGAAATGGCTGGACGCCCGCGGGCCGGAGCTGCTGGCCCAGGTCACCGTCAACCGCTGAAAAGGCCCCGGAAGGAACAAGATGGAAATCGTTATCCTCAACGGCAGCAAACGGATCGGCAAGCTGGCAGCCGACGCCATCGAGGAGCTGCTCCGGCACAAACCGGACGCTGTCCTCGGCCTGGCCACCGGGTCCTCGCCGTTGCCCATCTATGATGAGCTGGCCGCCCGCCATGACCGGGGAGGCCTGGACTTCAGCCGGGCCCACGGCTTTGCCCTGGATGAGTACGTTGGCCTGCCCGCCGGCCACCGGGAGTCCTACCGTGAAGTGATCCGGCGCGAGTTCACCGACCGGGTGAACATCTCCCCGGAGCACGTCCACGGCCCGGACGGGACGGCGGCTGACATCCCCGCCGCCTGCCAGGCGTACGAGGAATCCATCGCTGCAGCGGGCGGCATCGATCTGCAACTCCTGGGCGTGGGCACCGACGGCCACATCGGTTTCAACGAGCCCGGATCCTCCTTCGCCTCCCGCACGCGGATCAAAAGCCTCATCGAACAGACACGCCGGGACAACGCACGGTTCTTCAACAGCCTCGCCGAGGTCCCGCACCACGTCCTCACCCAGGGGCTGGGCACCATCATGGAAGCCAGGCATGTGATCCTGGTGGCAACGGGGGCGCAAAAGGCGCGAGCAGTGCGGGAATTTGTTGAAGGGCCGGTGGCTGCCATCTGCCCGGCATCGGTGCTGCAGTTCCATCCCCACACCACCGTTTTGCTGGACGAAGCTGCCGCCTCGGCGTTGAAGCTGGCGGATTTTTACCGCCACACCTACGACAACAAACCTGCCTGGCAGGGCCTCTGACCGCCGCCACCGCGCCCGGCAACCAAGCGGGAAAGTACGACGGCGGCAGGTTCCGGGCGGCGCGGCAGCAGCCCCCGGCGTCGAACGTCCGGCCGCCGGAACGGCTAAGATGGATCGCATGACTAGCATGACGGACCCTCTCGAAAACGACCCGATGCGCGAGCTTTCCGGGGCTGGAACGTCCACAGCCACCATTGAGCGCGAGGAACTGCGCCAAGAGGTGGAGCCCGGGGACCGGGAGCGCTTTTCGCACTACGTGCGCAAGGAAAAAATCATGGAGTCCGCGCTGACCGGGGAGCCTGTCATCGCCCTGTGCGGCAAAGTCTGGACGCCCGGCCGGGATCCGCAGAAGTTCCCGGTGTGCCCCATGTGCAAAGAGGTCTATGACGGCCTCCGCCCGGGCAACGACGGCGGCAAGGGTCCCGGAGGGGACTCAGGCAACAACAAATAGTGACGGAGACGCTCTTTGGCGGCCCCACCCTGCCTCCGGCTTATCCGGAACGCGCAGCCTGGGGAACCGCCCCGAAACTCCGTGCCTGGCAACAGGAAGCCCTGGACCTCTACCTGAGGACAACTCCGCGGGACTTCCTGGCGGTGGCCACCCCCGGCGCCGGTAAGACCACGTTCGCGCTCCGTGTCGCATCCACGCTGATCGACTCCGGAACGGTGAACCGCGTGACCATCGTGGCGCCCACTGACCACCTGAAGCGCCAGTGGGCGGACGCGGCCGCCAAGGTTGGCATCGCCATCGACCCCAACTTCAAGAACTCCGACGGCCAGCACGGCCGAGGTTTCATCGGCGTCGCCGTCACCTATGCCCAGGTGGCCAGCAAGCCCCTGCTGCACCGGGCTAAGACTGAGGCCGCGCGGACCCTGGTGATCCTGGATGAGATCCACCATGGCGGTGAGGCACTTTCCTGGGGCGACGGCCTGCGCGAGGCGTTTGATCCTGCGGTGCGCCGGCTCTCGCTGACCGGAACGCCGTTCCGCTCAGACACCTCCCCGATTCCCTTCGTTGAGTACGCGGAGGACCGGGACGGCATCCGCCGCTCCAGGGCGGACTACACCTACGGCTACGGCAACGCCCTGCGGGACCACGTGGTCCGGCCGGTGATGTTTATGGCGTACTCCGGCCAGATGCGCTGGCGGACCAGCGCCGGCGAGGAAATGGCGGCGTCGCTCGGCGAGGCCGCGGTGACCAAGGACATCACGTCCCACGCATGGCGCACGGCATTGAACCCGGCAGGTGAATGGATTCCGGCGGTACTGGCCGGGGCTGACAAACGGCTGAGTGAAGTGCGCCGCACCGTCCCCGATGCCGGCGGCCTGGTGATCGCCACGGACCACGAGGACGCCCGCGCCTACGCCGGACAGTTGAAAAGGATCACGGGGGAGTCGCCCACCGTCATCCTGTCCGATGATGCCAAGGCCTCGAGCAAGATTGAGGAATTCACCGCCAGCGAGAAACGGTGGATGGTGGCCGTCCGCATGGTGTCTGAAGGCGTCGACGTTCCGCGCCTTTCTGTGGGGGTTTACGCCACCTCAACCTCAACCCCGCTGTTTTTCGCCCAGGCTGTGGGTCGCTTCGTGCGCGCACGCAAAAGGGGGGAGACGGCGTCGGTCTTCCTGCCCTCGGTTCCCCAGCTCATGGCGCTGGCGAACTCCATGGAGGCCGAACGGGACCACGCCCTGGACCGGCCGGAGAAGGAGGACGGGGACGGGCTGTTCAATCCCGAAGACTCGCTCATGGCCGAGGCCAACCGCGAGGACAAGGCCTCCGACAGCCTGACCAAGGGCAAGTTCGA
Organism: Arthrobacter sp. SLBN-100; assembly: GCF_006715305.1. NCBI lineage: Bacteria > Bacillati > Actinomycetota > Actinomycetes > Micrococcales > Micrococcaceae > Arthrobacter > Arthrobacter sp. SLBN-100. The sequence continues at coordinate 1,187,519 of NZ_VFMY01000001.1, read as the reverse complement.
GGCCCTGGACTCCCAGGCGTCGTTTGACCGTGTCCTGTTCGACGGCGGCGAGTTCGGGACCGGCGGCGAGGTGGGCTCCGAGGACGAACTGGACTTCCTGGGCATTCCCGGGCTGCTGGACGCCGAACAGGTGGGCACACTCCTGCGGCAGCGCCAGCATGAGCAGCTCAACCGCAAGAACCGGAAGGCTCCCGCGGCCGCTCCTGCGCCCGCGGTCCCGGACCACCGGCTGCTGATGGACCTCCGGAACGAACTGGCCAAGAACGTGGCGGCCTGGTCAGCCCGGACCGGCACGCCCCACGGGGTGGTGCATACCAAGCTGCGCACGGTGTGCGGCGGCCCGCCCGTTGCCCAGGCGAACGAGGAACAGCTGCAGTCCCGGCTGCGGAAGCTTCAGGACTGGTTCGTCGGCCGCAAGTAGCTGCCCCTGCAACCGGGGACAAAATGCTGCCCGGGCCCGTACAGGCCCGGTCAGGAAACGTCCACGCCGCCGAGTTCCAGCTCGGCGATTGTTTCCTCCAGGTCATCGGCAATTCCCGCTGTCAGGGAGCGGATGACCGTTACGGAGTAGCCTGCCTGCACGGCATCCAGCGAGGTGGCCTTGACGCAGTAGTCGGTGGCGATGCCTACCACCACCACCTCCTCGACGTCGTTGCTCTGCAGCCAGTCGTCCAAACCGATGGCGTCTTCGTCCGGCGTGAGCCGGTCCGCCTCGCCGGCACCAGGCAGCGCGCCGGGCTGCCGCTCCCCGGTGGGAACGGCGTCCTCAGGTGCCTGCAACCCCTCAAAGCCGGAATAAGCGGCAGCGAACTGCCCTTTCTGGAAATAGGCCTCGATGTACTCGGTGTCCAGGTCCGGGTGAAGCTCGGCTCCGCGGGTCCCGGCCACGCAGTGGGGCGGCCAGCTGTCAACGAAGTCGGGGGTATCGGAGAAGTGGCTGCCGGGATTGATGTGCCAGTCCTGGGTGGCCACGATGTGGTCGAACTCGTTGTGGTGCGCGTCCACGTATTCGCTGATGGCGCCGGCCACTTCCGCGCCGCCGGCGACGGCGAGGGAGCCGCCTTCACAGAAATCGTTCTGGACATCGACGATGATCAGGGCCCGGGACATCAGTTCTCCTCGTAACTGGTGGGAATGGCTGCTTCCCCGCGCTGGAGGCGGTTGACCACGGCGGGCAGTTCAGCCATGGTCTCGGCGTGGCGGCGGCGGGCACGGACCACGCCTTCATGGCCGGTCCAGCCCGGCATCAGTTCGCCGTTCTTCATGAACTGGTGCAGCAGCGGACGGTCGTTGCCGTCATCCTCCGGCCGGCGGCCCACGCCCACCACCTCGGAGGTGGCAATGCCCCGTTCGTCCAGCTTCCGCAGGGCGTACTTGCGGCCGCCCACACTGGCTTTGTTCTTGGCGGCCTTGGCCACGGAGACGAAGTTCCCGTCGTTGTCCGTGCGGCTGACCAGCTTGTAGACCATGCTGGCGGTGGGGGCCCCGGATCCTGTGACCAGCGACGTCCCTACGCCGTAGGAATCCACCGGCGCGGACTGCAGCGCGGCAATCGCAAATTCGTCAAGGTCCGAGGTGACCACGATCTTGGTGTTCTCGTTGCCCAGGTGGTCCAGGAGCTGGCGCACCCACTGGGCCTGCGCCACAAGGTCCCCGGAATCAAGCCGGACAGCGCCCAGGCGTGGGCCCGCCAAGTCCACGGCCGCACGTACGGCCTTTTCGACGTCGTACGTATCCACCAGGAGGGACGTGCCCTCGCCGAGGGACGCGATCTGTGCCTCGAAAGCGTCCCGCTCCGTGTCGTGCAGGAGCGTGAAGGAGTGGGCGGCGGTGCCCACTGTCTTGACCCCGTAGCGGATGCCGGCTTCAAGGTTGGACGTGCTGTCGAACCCGGCAATGATGGCTGCCCTCGCGGACGCGGTTGCCGCCTCCTCGTGAGTGCGCCGGGAACCCATCTCGATGCAGGGGCGGCCGCCGGCGGCGCTGACCATCCGCGAGGCGGCGGACGCGATGGCGCTGTCGTGGTTGAGGACCGAAAGCAGGTAGGTCTCCAGAATGCAGGCTTCGGCGAAGGTGGACTCGAGGATGAGGATGGGGGAGTACGGGAAATAGGCCTCGCCCTCCGGATAGCCCCAGATATCACCGGTAAAACGGTAGGACGCCAAGTACTCCAGCGTCTGCTCGTTCACCACCTTTGTGCGGGCCAGGAAATCCAGTTCCGCCGGCCCGAACCGGAAGTTCGCAATGCCCTCCAGCAGGCGGCCGGTCCCTGCCACAATGCCGTAGCGCCGGCCGTCCGGGAGCCGCCGGGCGAAGGCCTCGAAGACGGACTTGCGGTGCGCGGCGCCCGAATGGAGCGACGCCTGCAGCATGGTCAGCTCATAGTGGTCGGTGTAAAAGGACGTGCGGGGATGGTCCCAGCCGGCTGAGGTGCTCACGAAAGTCACTCTAGTCCCCACCGGCTCCCACGTCTCGCTTCGCTTCGCCGCGGGGCCCTCGCCGGCGTGGCCCCACCCACCGGCTCCCACGTCTCGCTTCGCTTCGCCGCGGGGCCCTCGCCGGCGTGGCCCCACCCACCGGCTCCCACGTCTCGCTTCGCTTCGCCGCGGGGCCCTCGCCGGCGTGGCCCCACCCACCGGCTCCCACGTCTCGCTTCGCTTCGCCGCGGGGCCCTCGCCGGCGTGGCCCCACCCACCGGCTCCCACGTCTCGCTTCGCTTCGCCGCGGGGCCCTCGCCGGCGTGGCCCCACCCACCGGCTCCCACGTCTCGCTTCGCTTCGCCGCGGGGCCCTCGCCGGCGTGGCCCCACCCACCGGCTCCCACGTCTCGCTTCGCTTCGCCGCGGGGCCCTCGCCGGCGTCGGCCCACCATCCCCATAGAATGGACAGATGACCTTAAGCGTTGCGCTCGGCCCTGATACGCAGGAGGGCACCCGGACCGGCACGGCGGAGTCCACCGACTTGCTGGCCGCACCGGACATCCCCTGGAACCTGGTGATCTGGAATGACCCCGTTAATCTCATGAGCTACGTCAGCTACGTGTTCCAAAGCTACTTCGGCTACTCGGAGACCAAAGCGAACAAGCTCATGATGGAGGTCCACAAAAAAGGCCGCTCGATCGTTGCCAACGGCAGCAAGGAACAGGTGGAGCGCCACGCGGTGGCCATGCACGGCTTCGGGCTGTGGGCCACGGTGGAGAAGGCCAGCGGCGGATCGGGCGGCAATTCGGGCAAGTCCGGCGGGTCCGGCCAGGGTAAGGGGAAGCGTGGCTAAGGCGTTCAAGTACGGGCTCAAAGGCATCACCGGCTACCTGGAGCCCGCCGAGCGGGAGCTGCTGCGCAGCCTCATCGACGATGTCATCTCCATGCTTCAGCCGGAGGAGCGAAAAGGCCAGGATCCGCTGGCCGCCATGATCGGCCTCGACATGGACGTTGCCGAGCCCGCGGACAGGGCAATGAAGCGGCTCCTTCCCAACGTCATGAAGAACGACGACGGCGCCTCCCTTGAGTTCCGCCAGCTCACCGAGCGGTCCTTGCGGGAGACGAAGATCGGAGCCCTCCGCGCCGCGGCGCTGGACCTGGACAAGGATGAGATCGTCCTGAGCCCGGAGGGAGCCCGGCACTGGTCGATGGCACTGAACGACGTCCGGCTGGTCCTGGCCGAACGCCTGGACATCCAGGACGAAGAGGACGCCGAGCACGTCCACCTCATGCAGGACTGGTCCCAGGCCGAGGATGTGGAGAGCTACCTGGCCCTGGTCTACAACTTCGCCACCTGGCTGCAGGAATCGCTGGTCCAGGCCATGCTCCAGTCGCTGGACACCCGCCGTTGAGCGGTGGCCGGGGCCTTCCATGTGAGCCGTGTGACAAATTAGACATGAGCCGCAGGCCACAAGATGATGGCTGAGGCTCCGGGGAAGACCTATCCTCGAATAATCATGACAACAGCCTCGAGCATGGACCCGTCAGCTGAAGCAACAGGGTCCGAAGCCAGCGACCTGCCGGCCGCCGCCGTGGAATCCCGGCCCATCGGTGTCTTCGATTCCGGGGTGGGCGGCCTTACGGTGGCGCGCTCCATCATCGACCAGCTCCCCAATGAGTCCATCCTCTATGTAGGGGATACCGCGCACGGGCCGTACGGTCCGCTGCCCATCGCCGAGGTCCGGGCGAACGCCCTGGGCGTAATGGACGAATTGGTGGACTCCGGCGTCAAGTTGCTCACCATAGCCTGCAACTCGGCGTCGGCCGCTGTGCTGCGCGACGCCCGGGAGAGGTATACGGCGAAGTACGGCATCCCGGTCATCGAGGTCATCCAGCCCGCGGTGCGGCGCGCCGTTGCCGCCACCCGCAGCGGAAGGGTGGGCGTGATCGGCACGTCCGCCACCGTGGGCTCGCGGGCCTACGAGGATACCTTTGCCGCCGCCCCGGACCTGGAAATCACCTCGGTGGCCTGCCCGGAATTCGTCAGCTACGTCGAGGCCGGAATCACCACCGGGCCGGCCCTGCTGGCCGTCGCGGAGGAGTACCTCGCCCCGCTCAAGGCCGCCGGCGTGGACACCGTGGTCCTGGGCTGCACCCACTACCCGCTGCTGACCGGCGTCATCTCCTACGTGATGGGAGCGGACGTCACCCTGGTGTCCAGCGCGGAGGAAACCGCCAAGGACGTGTACCGGGCCCTGGCCACCCAGGGCCTGCAGCGCACCGAAACCGCCCCGCCCGAACACCACTTCGTGGCAACCGGGGATGCCGGCCAGTTTGAGGCATTGGCCCGCAGGTTCCTCGGCCCCGAAGTCCTCTCTGTCCGGCACGTGGACCACGTAGCGGCCCAGTATCCCACCGGAAGCCTGGCGCGCATCACCCCGGAAATGATCGCGGCAGCGCAACGCGCCGGCGCCCGCCCGCGGATCTCCAACTTCGTGGGCAGTTCCGTCGCCGGGGGTCCGGGCCAGTGAAGCTCACCATCGTCGGCTGCACCGGGTCCTTTCCCGGGCCGGGTTCCCCGGCGTCCTGCTACCTCCTGACTGCCAACGACGGCGAGCGGACCTGGAAAGTGGTGATGGACCTGGGCAGCGGTGCACTGGGCGCCATCCAGCGGTACACCGACCTTGAGGACATCGACGCGATTTTCCTCACCCACCTGCACCCCGACCACTGCATGGACCTCTGCGGCCTGCACGTGGCCGTCCGGTGGAAGCCGGGCGGCTGGGGCAGGGGACGGATCCCGGTCTGGGGACCGGCCGCCACGGCTGACCGGATGGCCACCGCCTACGGCCTGGAACTGGACCCGGGCATGCGCGAGGAGTTCGACTTCACCAACTGGGCCGAGCGCGAGCCTGTGACTGTTGGTCCCTTCACCGTGACACCGTTTGCGGTAAACCATCCCATCGAGGAGTGCTACGCCCTCCGGGTGGAAGTGGTGGAGCCGGACAAGGGAGGCAACCGGATCGCCAAGACGCTGACGTACTCCGGTGACACGGACTCCTGCGCAGGGCTGGAGGAGGCCGCCAAGGACGCTGACCTGTTCCTCTGTGAAGCGGCGTTTGAAGAAGGCCGGGATGACGGCATCAAGGACGTCCATCTCACCGGCAAGCGGGCCGGCGAAGCCGCTGCGGCTGCCGGTGCCCGCCGGCTCCTGCTCACGCACATTCCAGTGTGGACGTCGCAGACAACCGTGATGGCGGAGGCCCGTCCGGTTTTTCCCGGTGATGTGGCCGTGGCCGTCGCCGGGGTACACTACACCATCTAGCGTCCCTGCGCACCCTTCCCCCGGACACCCGTACCTCCGGCAGTGGATAAGCTAAAGGCATGACTTCTGAAGCAACTGCAGTGCCCATTGTGCGCGCCGACGGCCGCGCCCCGGACCAGCTCCGGCCCATCAGCATCACCCGTGGATGGTCCAACCAGGCCGAGGGATCGGCCCTGATCGAGTTCGGCAACACCCGGGTCCTGTGCACCGCTTCCCTCACCGCGGGTGTGCCGCGCTGGCTCAAGGGGGAGGGCCGCGGCTGGGTCACGGCCGAGTACGCCATGCTGCCCCGTGCCACCAACACCCGGTCCGACCGCGAATCCGTCAAGGGCAAAATCGGCGGCCGCACGCACGAGATTTCCAGGCTTATCGGCCGCTCCCTGCGCTCCATCATCGACACCAAGGCCCTGGGCGAGAACACCATCGTGCTGGACTGCGACGTCCTGCAGGCCGACGGCGGAACCCGGACTGCAGCCATCACGGGCGCCTACGTAGCGCTTGCGGACTCCATCCGGTTCGCCCGCGACAACAAGCTGATCGCGAAGAACGCCCAGCCCCTGATTGACACCATCGCAGCGGTATCCGTTGGGATTATCGACGGCGTACCCATGCTGGACCTGCCCTACGTGGAGGACGTCCGGGCGGAAACCGACATGAACGTGGTGGTCACCGGCGCGGGCAAGTTCGTGGAGGTCCAGGGGACCGCCGAAGGTGCGCCCTTTGACCGCGCGGAACTGGACCAGCTCCTGGACCTGGCCCTGCTCGGCACCACCCAGCTTGCGGCCATCCAGCGCGAAACCCTGGCAGACACCCTGTGAACGCCGCGGCATCCCCGCGGCTGGTTCTTGCGACACACAACAAGGGCAAGCTCCGGGAGCTCCGTGAACTGCTCCGGGGGCAGGTGCCAGGGCTCGACGTCGACACGCAGGTGGTGGACGCTGCTGCGGCAGGTGCCCCCGACGTCGTCGAAACGGGCGTGACGTTCGCCGAGAATTCGTTGCTCAAGGCGCGGGCCGTCGCCGAAGCGACAGGCCTCGTGGCCATCGCCGATGATTCGGGGCTCGCCGTGGATGTGATGGGCGGAGCACCCGGCATTTTCTCGGCCCGGTGGGCCGGGAGCCACGGAAACGACGCCGCGAACCTGCGGCTGCTGCTCGACCAGCTCTCCGATGTCCCGGACGCCCACCGCGGCGCCGCTTTTGTCTGCGCGGCCGCACTGGCGGTCCCTGCGGCAAACGGGGCTTCCGGGCGCACGGTGGTGGAGTACGGGCAGCTGGAGGGCGTCCTCCTGCGTGAACCCCGGGGCGAGGGCGGGTTCGGCTACGACCCCGTGCTGCAGCCTGCGGGGGAGAACCGCAGTTGTGCTGAACTGTCCGCCGGCGAGAAGAACGCGATCAGCCACCGCGGCAAGGCGTTCCGGGCGCTCCTGCCGGCCATCGTCGAGGCCCTGCAGGACCGCTGAGCGGGCACCTGCGGGGGCCTCAACGGAACCTGCGGAAGCCTGCCTACACAGAAGGGTGCGCTCCTGGCCGAAGCCTGGAGCGCACCCTTCTTTTAGCCGCGGTCTTTTAGCAGCAGACCCGCTGCTACTCGGGCCGCGTTCCCTTGACGTGGCGGGGCGTCCGGTGCTCTTCCTCGGGCGCATGCTCCTCGATGAACTCGTCCACCGGATCGGTGCCGTAGGTCTTTGCCTGGCGCTTGGCGGACATGCCGCGGAGGACCTCCACGCCGATGGGCAGAACCGAGACCAGGACGATCGCGATGAAGATGATGTCCAGGTTGTCCCGGACCCAAGGGACCCGGTCGCCCAGCAGGTACCCCAGGAGCGTCACGCCGCCGCCCCAGAGGAAGGCACCGATGACGTTGTAAAGGAAGAACTTCTTTTTGCTCATCTGCGCAACTCCCACAATGACCGGGACAAACGTCCTGATGATCGGGACGAAGCGGGCAAGGATCAGGGCTTTGCCGCCGTGCTTTTCGAAGAAGGCGTGGGCATTCTCAACATTCTCGCGCTTGAAGAGGCGGGAATTGGGCTTGTTGAAGATTGCGGGGCCGGCTTTGGATCCGATGAGGTAACCGGTCTGGTTGCCCACGATGGCCGACACAACAATCAGCAGCGCGAGAAGCCACACGTTGAATTTGATGGTGTCCGTAGCTACCAGCAGGCCCGCGGTGAACAGCATCGAGTCGCCCGGCAGGAAGAAACCCACCAGCAGCCCGGTTTCCGCGAAGACGATGCCGCAAACAAGCAGGACCACCCAGGGTGCCAGGGCAGGATCAGCCAGGAAGACCTGGGGGTTCAGCCAGTCGGGCAGGAAGGAGGCCAACTGTGGCTGCACCGGTCCCGCGCCGCCCAGCATGGACACAGCGAAGTCGTTTATCACAGGAAAGTTCACTCCTCAAGGGTACTGGACGTGCCTCTTCCTCCCGGTGGCGGGGGAGGTCCGGGCCGGGACGGGGTGATATCCGTGACAGGGCCGCGCGGCTGGCATGGGAAGGAGTTGGTCCGGCGGTAAGGTGGGGCCCGTGGGTTTGGACTTTACGGCGATCGACTTCGAAACTGCCAACGGATTTCGGGGCTCACCCTGCTCGGTAGGCCTGACGAAAGTCCGGGGCGGCAAGGTTGTCGAGGAAGCATCATGGCTCATGCGCCCGCCGGCAAGCCACGACCACTTCGATTACCACAACGTCCGGATCCACGGCATCACTGCCGCCGACGTCGCGGGGATGCCCCGGTTTGGGGAGCTCTTCCCCGAGATCGGCGCGTTCATTGGCGGTGACGTCCTTGCGGCGCACAATGCCGCCTTTGATCTCGGCGTGATCCGCTCCGGACTGGAGGTGTCCGGGCTCCCCGGCCCGGCCTACGACTACGTCTGCACCGTGATGCTGTCCCGGCGCTGCTACTCGCTGGTGTCCAATTCCCTCCCCTTTGCCGCCGAAGAGGCCGGGGTTCCCCTGGTCAAGCACCACGACGCCGCCGAAGACGCCCGTGCCTGCGCCGGCATCCTGGTCGACATAGCCGGCCGCAACGGGGCCAACAGCATCGCCGAACTCTACCTGTCACTGGGGCTTGTGATGCCCCGCCAGGAAGCCTTCGACCCCGCACGGGACACGTTGTCGAAAGCCAGCCTCGCTGCCCTCTCCACTGCCGCAGGCAGTCGTGCAGGGCTGGTCCGGCCCTTCCAGGGCGGCTGGCCGGAAGAAGGAGCAAACCCCGAGCCCAATCCTCAGGCAGAGCCCGGCCACCCGCTCTACGGCCAAACAGTGGTTTTCACCGGCCAGCTTTCCATTGGCCGGCCCGAAGCGAAGCAGCGCTCTGCCGAATTCGGTGCCCGGCCGGAGAGCCGGGTCACGGCACGCACCACGGTCCTGGTGGTGGGGGACGGCTTTGTGGCCTCGGACCTCCGTTCCGGCAGGCTCACCGGCAAGGCCCGCCGGGTGCTGGAGCTCCACGGGCGGGGGCAGGCCATCGAGGTTCTTTCCGAGGGTGAGTTCCTGCAGATGGTGGGAAGTTTCGCCGGAGCCGTCAGCGCCTGACCCCAATCCTGTGACGTCAGCCTTCGCCGGTGGTAACCCCCACCAGCAGGTCTGCCATGCCGCGGATAACGTCAGGCCCTTCCAACGCCTCAAGCCATTGGGGAGGCAGGCAGGCTTCGCCGTAGAAGGCGCCGAGGATGTTCCCGGCAATGGAGCCGGTGGAATCACTGTCGCCGCTGTGGTTGACGGCCAGCGCCACAGCATCACGGAAGTGCCGGGCAGGTTCCGCTGTACCAGCATCCGGGAGCGTGGCCAGGACGGCGTAAAGCGCGACGGCGAGGGCTTCCTCAGCGACGCAGCCCTCGCCGAGTGCCTGGACCAGTTCCTCGGGCGTCACGATGCCCTTTCCGGCCAGCCGCAGGGCGGCCTGCAGCCGTTCCGGCAGCTCGGGCGCCACGCCATCGACGCCAGCCGTATGGGCCAGCACTCCGGCTGCCGCGTCGCGAAGCCCCTCGCCGGCCACCAGGCGGTGGATGAGGAGGCTGAACGCTCCCGCACTTTGGCGGGCTGACGGGTGGCCGTGCGTGAGCGAGGCGGCGTCGGCACTTAGCTTGTAGACGGCGTCGGGCGTGATGTGCGGGATGAGCCCGAACGGAGCTGAACGCGTCACCGTTCCGCAGCCCTTCGAATCAGCGTTCACGGGCCGGGATGAGGTGCCCATTTCCCCGGTGGCGAGTCCGGAGATGCAGGCCTTTCCGGGATGCCGCCGCTGGTGGAGCACCTGCTGGGAATCAATCCAGCGGGCCTGGGGGACCGGAGCCGCCGGCGGTGCTGTTTCCCCCTGGGTGGCAAACCAGCGCAGGTACGCGAGCCACAGGCAGGCGTTGACGTCCGCGCCCACGCCCGAGTTCGCCCACTCCAGGGCCTCCACCAGGCCGTCCACGGTGTAGAGCGTCATCTGGGTGTCATCGGAGAATTGGCTGGAACCGGGAAGGGGCTCGAATCCGGTGAGGCCGGCGGTGCCGTAGCGGCTGCGGATCTGCTCAATCGTGTCGAACTCAACCGCGTAGCCCAGGGAATCGCCCAGCGCGCCGCCCAGGAGGCAGCCTCGGATACGGGACTTAAGGGAGGGTGTGGAAGCGTCCGGCTCAATACTCATGGTTGCAAATTTACCGTGGCCGCCAAGGGCTGCCCGACGCCGCCGGGCGACAGCATGAGCATGCCCGGCAATGTTGCTGGCACCGCTGTCCAGCGAACGCACAGCCTGCACTGGAATAATGTCCGCCGGTGCCTGTCCGCACTTCCACGCCCCGCCTACCTCGAAGGTCACCCCATGAGCACCCCGCTCCCGGCCCGTTACGACGCATTTCAGTCATCCGAAACTGAAGCAGCCCAGCCACGGCTTCTGCCACGCCTGGTGGCCGAGGCGTTTGGCAGCTTCTTCCTGGCCCTTGCCGGGCTCGGCGTGCCGCTGTTCAGCATTCCGCAGTCCGGCCCGCTGCCTGCCGCGCTCGCTGCCGGGCTCGCCGTGACCGCGGCCATGCTTGCTTTCGGCCACGTTTCAGGCGGCCATTTCAACCCTGCCATCACGGCCGGGCACCTCGTGGCCGGCCGGATCCGGGCGGGAGCAGCCGCCGCCTATGCCGCAGCCCAGCTGGCCGGGGGACTGGTGGCCGCGCTGGCCCTGTACGGGATCCTGCGTACGCTGCCCGGGATCGCGGACAGCCGGACGGCGTTCGACACCGTCGCCGCAGGTTTCGCCGAACACTCCATCATCCAGGCGCCGCTGGCGGCCGTGCTGCTGCTGGAGATGATCGGCGCCGCGATCATCACCGCAGTCTTCCTGGGGACAGCCAGCCGGGACAGGAACGGCCGCTCCGCTGCGCCAGTTGCTGTTGGCCTGTCCTTCGCCGTGCTCCTGCAGCTGGGCCTGTCCGTGGGCAACCTGCCCTTCAACCCGGCCAGGGCCGTTGCCTCCGCCGTGTTCAGCTCCGGATGGGCTGTTGAGCAGCTCTGGGTTTTTGTCGCGGCTCCCCTGGTGGGCGCCGTTATCGCCGGGCTCGCATTCCGGAGCTTCGGCGCGGGCACCGCCGCGTCCGGGGAAGCCCAGGCAGCCGCCGATGATGAGCTGGGGGCGGCCGAGGCGACCGCGCCAAAACCGGCCGCCAAGGATTCAAATACCGAAGCCAGTGAAGCGCAGGAGTTCTTCGATGGCAGGCGTGGCTGACCCTGGCATGCCGCCGGCCGCTGCGGGGGATGCCGGAACTGTCAGTGGCAGCCGATAGCTTAGAAACATGAGGTTACTTCACACTTCGGACTGGCATTTGGGCCGGTCCTTCCACGGCGTCGGGATGCTGGATGCGCAGCGCGCCTTCGTCGACCAGCTGGTGGACGCAGTAGTCCGGCATGCCGTGGACGTTGTGCTCATTGCGGGCGACGTCTATGACCGCGCCCTCCCGGGCGTGGATGTGGTGCATCTCCTGGACGATGCCCTGGTCCGGCTGACATCGTCAGGAGCACAGGTGGTGTTGACCAGCGGAAACCACGACTCCGCCATCCGCCTGGGCTTCGCCTCGCGGCTGCTGGAGCGCGGCGGGGTGCACCTGCGGACCAGGCTGGACAATCTCGACCAGCCCCTGCTGCTGCCTGCCGGCGGAGCATCTGCGGGGGACGGGTTTGCCGGTTCGCATGGGGGTGCCCTTGCCGGCGGCGAGGCTGTGGTGGCCATTTACGGCATTCCCTGGCTGGAGCCACGGCTTGTGGCCGACCAGTTGGGCGTACAGACTGCCAGCCACTTCGAGGTGACCCGGGCGGCAACAGAGTTGATCCGGCAGGACATCGCACGGCGCTCGGCTTCGGCCACGGTGCATTCGGTGGTGCTGGCGCACACCTTTGCCAGCGGCGGGATCAGCTCGGACAGTGAACGTGACCTCAGTATCGGTGGTGTCGGGGCGGTTCCGCTGGATCTCTTTGACGGCTTTAGCTACACCGCCTTGGGCCACCTGCATGGGCGGCAGTGCCTGTCGCCCCAGGTCCGGTATTCCGGATCGCCGCTGGCATACTCCTTCTCCGAAGCGTCGCACCAGAAAGGGGCATGGCTCATCGACATCGATGCCGGCGGCGTGACAGCAGTGCAGGAAGTCCTGTGGGACGCCCCGCGCACTTTGGCGGTGCTCCGCGGGCCCTTGTCCCAACTGCTCGATTCAGCCGAATATTCGTGGGCCGAAACTGCCTACTGCCAGGTGACCCTGACCGACACCCAGCGTCCCGCCCGGGCGATGGACCAGCTCCGCACACGTTTTCCGGACACCCTGGTCCTCAACTTCGACCCCGAGGGCGGCCCTGCCGGTACCGCTTCCACCTACAGCAGCAGGCTGGCTGAAGCCCCGGATGACCTCGCCGTATGCTGCGGCTTCCTGGAACATGTCCGCAGCCGGGTTCCGGATGACGCCGAAAAGGAGGCGCTCACCGCCGCCCTGGAAATCGTCCGGCTGCAGGAGGCCTCGCTGTGAGGATCCACCGCCTCCGCATTTCCGGGTTCGGTCCCTTTGCCGGCACCGAGGAAATCGACTTCGACACCCTGAGCGCGCATGGCCTGTTCTTGCTGAACGGGCCCACCGGCGCGGGTAAAACCAGCGTGCTCGACGCCATCTGCTTTGCACTGTACGGTTCAGTGCCGGGAGCACGGCAGGACGGAAAGCGGCTCCGCAGCGACCACGCCGAACCCGGCCAGGAACCCGCAGTGAGCTGTGAATTCTCCGCCCAGGGCCGCCGTTTTGAGGTGACCCGGTCGCCCGCCTGGGAAAAGCCCAGCGCCAGGGGCAAAAACGGGTTTACCACCCAACAGGCCAAGACCCTCCTGCGTGAGCGTGTGGACGGGGCATGGGTTGAGAAGTCCGCGCGCAATGACGAGGCCGGCGCAGAGATACTCGCCCTGCTGGGGATGGACCGTGAGCAATTCACCCGGGTAGTGATGCTGCCGCAGGGTGATTTCGCCGCCTTCCTGCGCTCCAAGGCCACGGACCGGCTCGAGCTTCTGCAGAAACTCTTCGGCACCGAGCGGTTTGAAGCCGTGGAGCAGGAACTCTCGCGGCAGGCGCAGGCAGCAAAGGAGGAGGTAGCCGTCCTCAGCGGCCAACTGGAACTCCTGGCGGCGCGGGCGGAGTCAGAAGCAGGAACACTGTTGTTCAGGGAGACTGACCGGCCGGCCAGGGATACGCCAGCGGCCGATAATCCGGGGCCGGACACCATATCGTCCCGGCTCGAGTGGCTGAAGGAAGGTGCTGCCGAACGGAAGCACGAACTCTCGGAGCTGGCGCTGGCTGCGGAGTCGGCAAGCCAGGAACGGATTCGTGCCGTTGAAGTGGAGACTGCTCTCCGGGCCCGGCACCGCAGGCTGGAGGAGGCAACCACCAGGCAGGCCGCCGTGCAGGAAGCGTTGCCGCGGCTGGAGAACCTGGTCCTGCGGCTTGGCCGTCACCGCCAGGCGGAAGTTCTCGCCGGGCAGCTGCGCAGCGTGGACGCGGCGGCTGGCAAAGCGCGGCGGGCGGCTGACGCGATGGAATCAGCATTCACCCTGCTTCGCCTCGCTGCCGACGAAGATCCGGAACTCGGCCAGCTGGAGCTGGACTCCGCGCACCATGCCAGGCTGGACGCCGACGGACCGGCATTGGTCCCCGGCGCCGCGGATGAGTTGAACCGGCTCCGGTCCCTCTTGGCTGTTGTGGAGGCGAGGCTTCCGGACGAAGACCGGCTGAAGGCGTTCCGGTCAAAGCACCAGCAGTTAACGGCAAAACAGCAGGAACTCACAGCATCCAATTCCGCGCTGGACCGCCGCGTGGGGGATCTTCTCGGCGAACGGATGCGCCTCACCTCCGGCCTGGAAGCATTGGAAGGACGGGCCGGGGCAGCTGCCCTGCGCGCGAAGGAAGCAACTGCAGCCGGCGAACTGCTGGACGTGGTCCGGCGCTACGGTGCGGCTGTGGCGGCACGGGATGCCGCGAAGCTGGATCACGGCCATTCGCGCGAGAACCAGTTGGGGACCAAACAGCGCTGGCTCGATCTGCGGGAGCAGCGGCTGGCCAACGCGGCTGCCGAGCTGGCAGCCAAGCTGGTCGAGGGGGAAGAGTGCCCGGTTTGCGGCAGCGCCCGGCATCCCTCGCCGGCGGTAGGTGACGGGGGCGGTCCCGGACTTGAACAGGACGAGGAGGCAGCCCATCAGCTGTATGAGGCCGCCGAGGCTGAATTCGCTCGTGCCAGCCAGAGGCTGGCCGAGGCAAACCAACTGGTGGCGGTCCTGGCCGGCCAAGGTGGCGAGACTGCCATGGAAGAAGCCGTCGCCGGGGCTGAGGAAGCGCGCGGGGCCGCGGCCGACGCCGAACAGGCCGTCAGGGAACTCGCGGCCGCCCGTGCGCGGCTTGAAGCACTCGAAGCCGGCATCGCCATAGCCCAGGCGTCCCGGGCCACCGCTGAGGCCGAGCTCGCCACAGTAGTGTCCTCCCTTGCTGACCTGGCCGAACAGTCGTCGTCGCTTGACCAGGCATTGGCCGGCCTGCGGGCAGGGCACGGCAGCCTCGCCCAACGGTTGCGCGCCCTGGAAAACGCGGCGGCCATGCTGTCCAAAGCGGTCGAAGCCCAGGCTGCGCTTGTCACCGCAGGAGTTCAGGCTGCGGAAGCCCGGGAGCAGCTGGAGCTGGCGTTGCCGGAATCCGGGTTTACCTCTGCTGAGGAAGCCAGGGGACACTTGCTTCCCGGCAATGAAGCTGCTGCCCTCGAAGCGGAAATACGGTCCGTCCAGGACGAGGCTGCCCGGGTTGCCGAACTCTTCGCGTCGAATGAGGTGGTGCTCGCCCTGGAAGAAACGGCCGCAGGAATCAAACCCGACCACCGGCAGCTTCCGGCCCTGCAGGCTGATGCAGCCGCTGCCCTGCAGGAGGCACGCGACGCGGACTTGGCGGTGGGCCTGGCATCGCGCTGCCTTGAGTCGTTGACCACCATCGCTGCGAAGTATTCCGAACTTGCCGGCTCCGCCCGCGGCCCTGCAGAGCATGCCCGCATGCTCTCCGGTTTGGCGGACGCGGCAGCCGGCCGCGGTGACAATACGTATCGGATGAGCCTGAACAGCTACGTGCTCGCGGCGCGGCTGGAGCAGGTGGCCCTGGCCGCCTCGGAACGGCTCGTGGCCATGAGCGACGGCCGGTACCTCCTGCAGCACACCGACGCGAAAGCAGCACGCGGTGCGAAGTCCGGGCTGGGCCTGGAAGTGGTGGATCAATGGACCGGCCACCGCCGGGACACGTCCACGCTCTCCGGCGGCGAATCATTTATGGCGTCCCTGTCCCTGGCACTCGGACTGGCCGACGTGGTCCAGCAGGAGTCCGGCGGCGTGGAAATCGAAACGCTCTTTGTGGATGAGGGGTTCGGCAGTCTTGACGAGCAGTCCCTGGAACAAGTGATGGACGCCCTCGAAGGCCTGCGGGACGGCGGCAGGGTTGTGGGCCTGGTGAGCCACGTACCGGAGATGAAGCAGCGGATCGGTATGCAGCTCCAGGTGCTCAAAGGACGCAACGGCTCCACTCTGCGGATATCCGAGGCCCTGGACACTCCGGTCTGATCCGGCCGACAGGAGTGGATACAGCCATCGGCCAGGAGTGTCGCAGCCACGCACGGATAACGGGAACGGCCGATATACTTGGACGGTTACCGGGTTCGGCGCATCGGGAGGAGGGACGATGCGCATGAATGAACGAGCCCGAAATTGAAATCTTCGACCTCCCTTACTCCTGGCCAGCCTTCGTCGTCGCGGCAGGCCCCCGACCCCGGCGTACCGGATTCTTCCCCCGGCACCGGCCGTTCTTCCACCGGCCGGGAAAGCGTCTCCGGCAGCCGGTTCGCCAGGCTACCGCAACTTGCCGGCCGCAGTTTTATCCCGCTGGGTCTCCTCGCCCGCCTTCCCCTGGCCATGCTCACGGTGGGAACCCTGACCCTGGTTACCTCGAGCAGTGGTTCCTACGCACTCGGCGGTACGGCGGCAGGGGCAGTGGGCATCGGGTCTGCCCTGGGCGCCCCGGTGCTGGGGACCCTGGCGGACAGGCGCGGCCAGCGCCCCGTGCTGCTCGTCGCAGCTGCCCTCAACACAGCCGCGGTGGTGGCGTTAATCCTTGCAGCCGGTGTCCTGGCGACGGCGGGAAGTTTCGCTGCCGGAGTGCTGGCCGCCGCGTTCCTCTCAGGGGCAAGCTCCCCGCAGGTGGGACCGCTGGCGCGGGTGAGGTGGATGGCACTGACGTCGCAGGGGAGCGCACCAGGCAACAGTCGCGACCTGGACACCGCACTGTCGTACGAAAGCACTGCCGATGAAATCACCTTCGTGCTGGGCCCGGCGCTCGTGGGAATCCTGGCCAGCCTCTTGGCACCCTGGCTGCCGCTTGCACTGGCTGCAGCCATGACCATCACGCTGGTGCCGGCCTTCGCAGCGCACCGCACCCACCGGGCGGTCCCGGTGACCCGCCTCCCGGCAGTCCCGGCAGGACAACGCCCGGCTCCGCCGGTGGGACAAACAACAGCCAGGCGCAGGCTGCCCGCGTCCGTTGCCGTTCCGGTGGTGGCAATGGTCTGCATGGGCACGTTCTTCGGCTCCGCACAGGCGGCGTTAAGCTCCTTTTCCGCCCACTATGCCAGTTCCGAAATCGCCGGACTGCTGTATGCCGTGATGGGGCTCAGCTCCGCCGCGGCGGCCCTCTCGGTTGCCTACTGGCCGCAGCGTTTCAGCCTGTCCTGGCGCTGGGTCGCGTCTGCTGTGCTGATGGCAGCGCTGGCCGTGCTCCTGCTGGTGCCTGCGTCATTGGGCTCAATGGTGGTGGTGCTGCTGGTCCTGGGGATCCCGGTGGGACCGGTGATGGTCACCGTCTTTGCCGTAGGCGGGGTGGTGGCCCCGGCGGGACGGCTTGGAACCGTGATGACTGCGCTGGCCAGCGGAATCGTGGCCGGTACAGCAATTGGTTCAGCCGTTGGTGGCCGGCTGGCCCAGGACCACGGCTACGGCGCGGCATTCCTCGTCCCTGCCTGCGCGGCAGCCATACTTGCGCTCCTCGGTGCCGCGGCCGCCGTCGTAGTTCGACGCCGCCGCGCCTGAACCCTGCTGCCCGCCGCGCTCAGGCCAGCTGGCGTTCGATTCTGGCCGCACTTTCCACCAGTGCCTTGCCCACCGCAGAGGGGTCGTGGGCTGACCGGATATAAACGACGGCGAGCGCTGCCGGCCGCCCGCCCGGAACCCGCACCGGTGCCGCCAGCGACGAAACGCCGGCGATAACCTCATCGTGGCTGGCAGAGTATCCAGTACGGCGGGCTTCGGCAGCCTCGGGTCGGTACGGGATGCCTGTCTCAAGGCGGTCCCACTCGGCTTCCGTCAGGGCTGACTGGATGGCAATGCCGGGTGCTCCGGCATTGATGGGGTGGCGGGTGCCGGGATGCTGAGCCACGGTGGCTCCGGAGTGCCGAGGCTCTACGGTGACGAGGGTGATGCAGTCGTGGTGGTCCCACAGCGCCACGAATGCAGTCATATCCAAGGTGTTGGCCAGGTGTGTGAGTTCGGGAAGGGCGGCGCCCTGCAGGTTCCTCGAAACGCCGCGGGCCAGGACGGCCAGGCCGGGACCGGGCTGGACCCGTCCTGCGTCATCACGGACCAGCAGCGAGTGGTCCTCCAGCGTGCGCAGGATCCGGTAGGCAACCGACCGATGGACGCCCATTGCGTCGGCGAGTTCGGCAATGGTCAGGGGGCCTGGCGCTGCAGCAAGGATCTCCAAAGCGCGGATGCCCCGGGACAGCGTCTGGGAGGGCGAAGCCTGCGCGGATGCCCCTCCGGCAGGGGCTGCAGCGGTGGAAGTCATGCTGTCCATCCTAGGTTGCAGCGTCCGGATAGCGAAGCGTCAGTTCATTTATAGAACCAGCCCCAGCGCAGGAGCGCTCCGGACGCGGTAGAACTGCTGTGCCAAAAAAGTCCCGCGGGCAGCAAAGTCCCGCAATGCGTGTCCTGTCTCACATTTTCGTAGTACCCTACTAACTAACTGACCGTTCTGTCGGTAATCCTGAAGGCGTCCCGGCAGCCTTGCTGCCAATAAACAATGGAGTTTCGATGACCACACCTTCCAAAGTGGATACACTCTCCGGTCCCAGCACCCGCCGGGAGGAGCGCAAAGTCCTGGCCGGCACACTGGTCGGCACCACCATCGAGTGGTATGACTTCTTCATCTTTGCCCAGCTGACGGCAACGCTGCTGTCACCCCTGTTCCTGGCACCGCTGAACCAGTCCAACCCTGGCCTGGCGCAGATCCTCTCCTTCGCCCTGATCGGCATCAGCTTCCTGTTCCGGCCGCTGGGTGCCGTGGTGGCAGGCCACCTGGGTGACCGGCTGGGACGCAAGGCGATGCTCGTCTTCACCCTGGTGATGATGGGTGCCGCCACCGCCCTCATCGGCATGCTGCCCACCTACGCCCAGATCGGGGCCTGGGCGCCTGTCCTGCTGATCCTCCTCCGGATCGTCCAGGGCTTCTCCGCTGGCGGCGAGTGGGGCGGCGCGGCACTGATGGCCGTGGAGCACGCGCCCCTGAACAAGCGCGGCCTCTTCGGTGCCTACCCGCAGATCGGCGTGCCGGTGGGCATGATCCTGGCCACCGGCCTGCTTTTCTTCCTCAACACCAGCATGTCCAAGGAAGACTTCGCCGCCTGGGGCTGGCGGGTGCCGTTCCTGCTCTCCATCGTCCTCATCGTGGTGGGCTACCTGATCCGGCGTGCCGTCGCCGAAAGCCCGGTCTTCCAGGAGATGGCCTTGCGGAAGCAGGAAAGCAAGGCGCCCCTGGGTGTACTGGTCCGCAGCCACAAGAAGCCGGTGCTGTACTCCACCATGATTTTCATCGGCAACAATGCCGCCGGGTACCTGCTGATTGCCTTCTTTATCGCCTACGCAACCCGGACGCTGCAGATGCCCACGCCCCAGGTCCTCCTGGCCACCACGCTGGCATCCTTTGGCTGGCTGATCTTCACGCTGGTGGGCGGCTGGCTCTCTGACCGCATTGGCCGGGTCAAGACCTTCCTCACCGGCTACGCGATTGTCTTCGCCTGGATGATTCCCATGTTTGCCCTGATCGATACCAGGAACATTTTGCTCTACGGCCTGGCGCTGTTCGTCCTCACCATCGGCCTTGGGCTCTCCTACGGCCCCATGTCCGCCATGTATGCCGAGATGTTCCCGGCCAATGTCAGGTATTCCGGCATCTCCATCGGCTATGCATTCGGCGCCATCCTGGGCGGGGCCTTCGCCGCCACCATAGCCGAAACGCTGCTGCAGGCCACCAAGTGGACCGGATCCATCGGCATCTACATCATGGTGCTGTGCGTCATCTCGGCCGTCGGTGTGTTGCTGGCCAAGGAAACCAAGGGCCGGCCGCTGGGCGTCAGCCACCACTAATCCCCACCGTCCCCCTAACCTCGCTTCGCTTCGGCCAGGGAACCCTGACGGCGTGGGCCCACCCACCGTCCCCCTAACCTCGCTTCGCTTCGGCCAGGGAACCCTGACGGCGTGGGCCCACCCACCATTCCCCTAACCTCGCTTCGCTTCGGCCAGGGAACCCTGACGGCGTGGGCCCACCCAGTCAAGGAACACCGGCGACGTGGACCCACCCACCATTCCCTCGCTGACGACGGCGGGCCCGGACCTTCTTGGTCCCGCCGTCGTCAAGGGCTGCTCTGCTTCAGGAAGCTGATCGCGTCCTCGTCCGTCAGTTGTTCGAAGTGCCGGTAGAAACTGCCCACTGCACGGAATTTGCCCGGCAGGGCCAGGCACAGCACCGCGTCGCAGACCCGCTCCACGGATGCCTCCGCTTCAATGGAGCCTACGGGAGCGGCGGCCACCACCTTCTCCGCCCCACCCTCGCGGACGGCCTCGACGGCGGCCCTCATGGTGGCGCCGGTGGCCAGGCCGTCGTCGATCAGCAGGACGGTTTTGCCTGAAATTTCCTGGTCTGTCCCGGGGTAGAGGTTCACGCGGCGGAGCAGTTCATCATGTTCGCGCTGCTCCACCTGATGCAGGAGTTCGTCGCGGACGCCATGTTCCCGGACCCGGTCCAGCAGCGGTTTGTTGAGCAGGCGCACGATGCGCCCGCGGGCCCACGCCAACGCTCCATACGCTGTTTCCTCGTGTCCGGGGATGCCGAGTTTGCGTACCAGGACTGCACCGAGCGGAAGGTGCAGGGCTTTGGCTGCTGCCGCCGCCACGGGGATTCCGCCGCGGGCCAGGCCCAGGACAACGGTGCCGGGCCGCTCGCGGAACTGCGTCAGGACTGCAGCCAGCCGCTCGCCGGCCTCCGTGCGGTCTTCGAAACGCATATCCATGTGGCCCTCCCGGCTGTTCCAGCCCTCCCTTTCAGCCTACCGCCGGGGAACGGGCGGCAGGAGGGGGACGGGCAGACGGCCGGGAATTAATTCAACCGGAAGTCACTTCAGACGGCGAGGAAGGAGATGGCAGCCTGCTTGAAGGCGCGGCTGGTCACGGCGTTGGTGTGGTTCCGGCCCGGCAGCGTCAGCTGTTCGGCCATGCCACCGGCGCCCTTGGCCAGTTCGGCCAGTTGCGGCAGGCTGCGGGCGCGCTCGTCCTGGTCGCCGGCCACCAGGAGCATCGGCACGTGCGGGACCGCCTCGGCGGGGTCGTAGGGTTCGGCCTTGATGGCTTCCACCAGCGACAGCAGGGCGAAGATGTTGTTGCTGGGCAGCAGCAGCGCCATTTTGAGCAGCCGGGCCGTTGACTCGTCCGCAATGGGAGTTCCGTCGGCCAGGTAGTCCTGGGCGGCGGCGAGGTCAAAATCCGCCAGCGGGTCCGCCGTGTTCGGCCCGCCCAGGACAATCCGGTGCACCAGCTCGGGCTGGGTGGCGGCGAACTCCCAGGCGAGCCGGGAACCCAGCGAGTAACCCACAATGTCCAGCCCGCTGGCAGGGTCGCCGGCCTGCAGAGGCCGCACGCCGGCGTCGAACGCTACCTGCAGCAGGTCGGCGCGGATCCTGCTGGGGGAGTAGGAATCGCGGTCCTCCGGGGCACCGCTGCCGCCGTGCCCGGGCAGGTCGGCCACGATGACGCGGCGGCCGGCCGCAAGCAGCGCGGCCACCCAGCCGGTGTCCTCCCAGTTGAGTTTGCTGGACGATGAGAAGCCGTGCAGGAGCAGGACGGGCCGGAGGCCGGCGTCGACGGCAGGATCATGCACCGCCACATACAGTTGGGGGTCGGTGCCCTCCACGGTGTGCGAATGCTGCTCGCCGGTGTGCCTGCCGCTCATGGTGTCAGTCCTCATCAACTACGGCGCCCAGGCGGACCCGGCGCGTCGGAACCTCGTGCTTCGGGACTACTCTACCTGTGGCCGGTCCGGGTGCTGAGCCGGCCACCCACTGCGCAGGCCGCTGCGATCCCCGCGATCAGGCCGAAGGTGCTGAACAGCTGGGCGCGGCTGCTCCCGGCACTGAAGCCCACGGCGAAAATCAGGCCCAGCAGGATGAGCCCCACAACCGTCAGGGCCGGAAAGCCCTTCATCCTCAACGGCAGGGGAGTGCCGTCCCGGTCCGCCCGGCGCCGCAGGACCAGCTGGGAGACCAGTGCGCTGCCCCATACCACCAGGCAGGTGGAGCCCACCAGCTGGAACAGGGCGGGAAGGATCCGCTCCGGGAACAGCAGCTCCAGGACTGTGGCGACGAAACCGAAGGCGACGGACACGCCGACCGCCAGCATGGGCACGTTGGCGCGGCTCAAGCGGGTCAGGAAGCGGGGCGCCTCGCCGCGTTCCGCAAGGGAGTAGACCATCCGCGACGCGCCGTAAAGGTTGGCGTTCAGGGCGGAGAGAAGGGCGATGACGGCCACCAGGGTGATCGCCGTCGCGGCACCGGGGATGCGGGCGGCGTCCAGGACGCCGGCGAAGGGTGAGGCCAGGCCTTCCGACGTGGCCGGCAGGACGGCGGCAATCACCAAAACGGATCCGATATAGAAGACCAGGATGCGCCACACCACCGTCCGGACCGCTTTGCCCACGCTGCGTTCCGGGTCTTCGGTTTCTGGCGCCGCCACGGACACAATCTCTGTGCCGCCGAAGGCGAAGATGACCACAAAAAGGGCCGCCGCGATCCCGCCCAATCCCGCAGGGGCGAAGTCGGACGTCAGGTTCGCCAGCCCGGGTGATGCCACCTCCGGCAGCAATCCCAGCAGGAGGGCGGCGCCGATCACCAGGAACAGGACGATGGCCGCGACCTTCAGGATGGCGAACCAGAACTCGAACTCGCCGAAATTCCGGACGCCGGCCAGGTTGATGGCGGTGAACACGACCATAAAGATGAGCGCGAGCGCCCAGACCGGGACCACCGGCCACACGGTGAAGAGGAGCCCGGCCCCGCCCAGTGCCTCGGCGGCAATCACCACCACCAGCTGCAGCCACCAGAGCCAGCCGATGGTGGCGCCGGCCGTCTTGCCCAGGGCCCGTTCCGCGTACACGGAGAAGGCACCGCTGGTCGGGTTCGCGGCAGCCATTTCGCCCAGCGCCCACATCACCAGGATGATCAGGGTGCTGGCCACCAGGTAGGAGATCAGCACCGCAGGACCGGCCGTCTGTAGTCCTGCCCCGGACCCGAGGAAGAGCCCGGCGCCGATCGCGCTGCCCAGGCCCATCATGGTGAGCTGCCGGGGCTTCATGCTGTGGCCCAGGTGGCCTTGTTGACGGGTTTCGGTGGACGTCATTGTCATCTGCTGCTGAACCTTCTTGGGGTTTGAATGGGGGCTCCTCGTGGGACCATTTGAATTTACCGTCTCCCCGCCATGCCGCCTGCATTCCTGGACTGCCGGCACCAGGCTTCCTGCTTCCAAGCAGCAGGCTTCCGATGACCCCGCCCGGCGGGGGCGGAGAAACATTTGGCAATTGAGGGGCACTTGCCCGTAGAATCAGTTATGGTCAAAGTGACCATAACTAGGGAGGCTTCAGCGGGAGCCGAGCAGGCCGGAAGGCGGTGGGAATGTACTCGGCTTCAGCAAACGTCTCAGAGCGCCAGGCCGCACCGCCGTCGCTCGCCATCTCCACCGTCATCTTCGCGCTCCGGCCCAGTGAAAGCTCGGGCCGGCCCACGCTTTGGCTGCCCCTGGTCCGGCGGATCCGGGAACCGTACAAAGGCCTGTGGGCGCTGCCCGGGGGACCGCTGACCCATGCGGAATCCCTGCAGGACGCGGCATCGCGCAACCTGCGCGAGACCACCGGCCTCGCCCCGAGCTACCTGGAGCAGCTGTACGCCTTCGGCGGCCTGCACCGCTCACCTACGCAGCGCGTGGTTTCCATCGTCTATTGGGCCCTGGTGCAGCCAACGGAGGCCGCGCTCGCTGATGAGTCCGAGAACGTCAGGTGGTTCCGGGCGGACCGGCTGGGCGAACTGGCCTTTGATCACAACGCGATTGTGGATTACGCGCTCTGGCGGCTGCGGAACAAGCTGGCCTACGGATCTGTGGCCTATCACCTGCTGGGGGAGTACTTCACCCTGGCCCAGGTCCGGGAAGTCTACGAGGCTGTGCT
Organism: Arthrobacter sp. SLBN-100; assembly: GCF_006715305.1. Lineage (NCBI taxonomy): Bacteria > Bacillati > Actinomycetota > Actinomycetes > Micrococcales > Micrococcaceae > Arthrobacter > Arthrobacter sp. SLBN-100. Next base: position 1,163,716 of record NZ_VFMY01000001.1, on the reverse strand, counting down.
GGACCGTCAACTGGACCCGGCGAACTTCCGGCGCCAGCTCAAATCCACCCCCGAGATAGAAGAAACCGGCGAATACCTCCAGGGCGGCAAACACCGCCCGCCCCGCCTCTACCGTTTCACCGGCCGGCCCGGCCTTGACCCAGACAACAGGAGCACACTATGAGCAGCGTCAACACAGCAATCCAGCTGATCACGCGCGAACAGGCCGAGAACGGCACGGCGGCGAAGGGCAGCACCTGCAGCCCCGCCCTGGCCAAAGGCCCATGGGACTACGACCTTGCCGAGGCGCTCGCCGGCGTTCCCGCCTACGGCCCCGGTGCCTCCAGCGCGGACGTAGCCCCCGCCGCAACGCCGCGCCAGGGGCAACTGCCGGAGGAGTACAAGCGCGCAAGCGACGCCGAGCTGGGCGAAAGGATCCTCGCCGCCAAGGCTGCGCTGGGCGACCGGGCCGTCATCCTGGGGCACTTTTACCAGCGCGATGAAGTCATCCAGTACGCGGACTTCGTGGGCGACTCCTTCCAGCTGGCCAACGCCGCGCTCACCCGGCCGGATACAGAGGCCATCGTGTTCTGCGGTGTCCACTTCATGGCCGAAACCGCTGACATCCTCTCCGCACCCGAGCAGGCCGTCATCCTGCCCAACCTGGCAGCCGGCTGCTCGATGGCGGACATGGCCGACGCCGACTCCGTGGCGGAGTGCTGGGAGCAGCTTGAGGAAATCTTCGGCACGGAGCCCGACGCCGAGGGGCGGGTTCCGGTCATTCCCGTCACCTATATGAATTCCTCCGCAGCCCTGAAGGCTTTCTGCGGCGAGCACGGCGGCATTGTCTGCACGTCCTCGAATGCGAAGACCGTCCTGGAGTGGGCGTTCGAGCGCGGCCAGCGGGTTCTGTTCTTCCCGGACCAGCACCTGGGGCGCAACACCGCCAAGGCACTGGGCGTGCCCCTGGAGCAGATGCCCATGTGGAATCCCCGCAAGGACCTTGGCGGCAACGACGAGCAGGCACTCCTGGATTCCCGGGTCATCCTGTGGCACGGATTCTGTTCAGTGCACAAGCGCTTTAACGTGGCGCAGATCGAGAAGGCCAGGGCCGACTTCCCCGGCGTCCAGGTGATCGTCCACCCGGAATGCCCCATGGAGGTGGTGGACGCGGCTGACTCGGCCGGCTCCACCGACTTCATCAAGAAGGCCATCGCGGCCGCCACCGGGCCCACCACGTTCGCCATCGGCACCGAGATCAACATGGTGAACCGGCTCGCTGCCGAATACCCGCAGCACACCATCTTCTGCCTGGACCCCGTGATTTGCCCCTGCTCCACCATGTACCGGATCCACCCGGGGTATCTTGCCTGGGTCCTCGAGGAGCTGGTTGCCGGGCGGATCGTCAACCGGATCACCGTGGCGGACTCCGTGCAGGACCACGCCCGCACCGCGCTCGAGCGCATGCTCGCCGCCAGGCCGTAATGAACCGGCACTCGGACATGCCCACCCAGGGGACGGGACCCACGACGCCGGGCAACGGCGGCGACACTGCGCGCCGGCGGCTGATCGTCGTCGGCAGCGGAATTGCCGGACTCTACGCCGCACTGCTGGCGGCGGATGCCGGCGCCGCCGTGGTGCTGTTGAGCAAAGGCCAGCTTCGCGCGAGCAACACCTGGTATGCCCAGGGCGGTATCTCCGCAGTGCTGGACGAGCCCGCTCCCGGGGACACAGTGGCGGCACACATCACCGACACACTCCAGGCCGGCGCGGGGCATTGCAGCGAAGCGGCGGTCCGGCTGATGTGCACCGAGGCCTCCCGGGAGATTGCCGGGCTGGAGCGGTTCGGCGTGCATTTTGATCCCGGGGCCGAGGACGGGCCGGCACTGGGGCTGGAAGCGGCGCATTCCGCCCCCCGCATCCTCCATGCGGGCGGCGACGCTACGGGTGCGAAGACCGCCGGGGCCCTGATCCGTGCGGTGCTTGCCCGGCAAGCGGCCGGTACCCTGACGATTCACACCGGCGCCCACGCCACCGCACTCCTGCAGGAACAAGGGACCGTGAACGGTGTTGAGTTCCTTCAGGACGGCCGCTCAGCCTGCGTTCACGGGGACGCTGTCCTGCTGGCCACTGGCGGAGCAGGCCAGTTGTTCGCCCAGACCACCAACCCCGCGGTGGCCACCGCCGACGGCCTTGCGCTCGCTGTCCGCGCCGGGGCGGCAGCGGCTGACCTGGAATTCTTCCAGTTCCACCCCACCTGCCTCGTTCCCGCCGCCAGCGCCGCGAACGCCGGCACAGCGGGCGGGCTGGACCAGGATCCGCTCCTCATCTCTGAAGCCGTCCGCGGTGAAGGAGCCCTCCTCGTCGATGGCAACGGCAAACGGTTCATGCGGGCCTACCACCCCGACGCGGAACTCGCCCCGCGCGACGTCGTGTCCCGCAGCATCGCCCTGCACCTGGCCAAGCTCGGCGACCCCAACGGCCACGTCTACCTCGACGCGCGGGGGATCGAGCGCAGCCAAGGCCCGGGCTTCCTGGCGAAGCGGTTCCCCACCCTCAGCCGGCGCACCCGCGACGCCGGTATCGACTGGACCCGCGAACTGGTCCCTGTTGCGCCGGCGGCCCACTACTGGATGGGCGGCGTAGCCACCGACCTCCATGGCCGGACCACGGTTCCCGGGCTATACGCCGTCGGCGAAGTTGCCTGCACCGGTGTCCAAGGTGCAAACCGGCTGGCCAGCAACTCCCTCCTCGAAGGACTCGTCTTCGGCCGGCGCGCTGTTGAAGACTTCCTGGCTGGTGACCTTGGTTGGGGGTCGCGTGAAGGCACCCCTCCGCATGCTAGCTCGGCCGCTGGCGGCCTCCCTTTGACGCATGCTTCCGGGGCACCTTCGCGCGACCGTATGCATGTCACCTTCCCTGCTGCTTTTGAAGGCGAGGCGGCCGAATTTACTGCTCCGGCCGGGAGCCTGCTGGCCAACTTCGGTGGGCAAGGGGATGGGGGTGGGGGGCGTGAAACTCCTTTCTCGCGGGAGGCACTGCGCCGGTTGATGACTGCCAAGGCCGGGGTGCTTCGCTCTGGGGAGCTGCTCCGGGAGGCGGCGGGGGCACTTGCTGATTGGGCCGCCGTCGATCGTCCCGACACTGTTGCCGCTGGCACAGACACCCGCCTGCATGAGGACCGGAACCTGTTGTTGGCTGCGCAGCTGCTGGTGGCTGCTGCACAACAGCGCACGGAGTCGCTGGGCGCCCACTACCGCAGCGATGACCCGGCCGATGCTGCCGGTATCGCTGCCGAATTCGAAGAATCTTCCCGAACCCGCCCGAAAGCGAGCCTCGTCCATGACTGAACTGACCATGACCGGCAATCCCGCAACTGAACCGGTTACCGGCGCCCCGCGGCTGGACCTGACGCTGCCCTCGGCTCCCGTGCGGGAAATCCTGGAGCGGGCGTTCGCCGAGGATGCTCCTGCCGGGGACATCACCTCCCAGCTGCTGATTCCCGCCGCCGCCCGCGCCACCGCAGTGCTGAACGCCCGCGTACCCGGGGTCTTCAGCGGCGCCACCGTGTTTCGGGACGCCATGCTGCTGGTGGACCCGGAAACCGACGTGGAGCTGCTGCTCGCCGACGGGGAAAAGTTCGACGCCGGCACGCACCTCGCGCGGGTCAGCGGACGCGCCCGGTCCGTGCTGCTCGCCGAACGGGTGGCCCTGAACCTCGTGCAGCGCATGTCCGCCATCGCCACGAGGACGGCAGAGTTTGTCCAGCTGACGGAGGGTACGTCCGCCCGGATCACGGACACCCGCAAGACGACGCCCGGGCTGCGGATCCTGGAGCGGTTCGCGGTGCGCTGCGGCGGCGGCGCCAACCACCGGTACAGCCTCTCCGACGCCGTACTGGCCAAGGACAACCACCTCGCCGTGATGACGGGAGGGGACCCGGCCAGGCTGACGGACCTGCTGGCGGCAGCCAGGGCACAGCTGGGACACACCACGCACTTCGAGGTGGAGGTGGACCGGATGGACCAGATCGAGCCCGTGCTGGCGGCCGGCGTGGACACCATCATGCTGGACAACTTCACCGTGGAGGAGCTGAGGGCCGGCGTGGCACTGGTTGCTGGCCGCGCCCGGGTTGAAGCCAGCGGGAACGTGAACCTCGGGACCGTGGCAGGGATCGCCGGCACCGGAGTGGACGTCATCTCCATCGGCGCCCTGACGCACACGGTGGCCGCCCTGGACCTCGGGCTGGATGTGGAACTGACGGTCGGGTGAACCCATGATCTTCCTTGACGCCGCCGCCACAACACCCGTCCGCCGTGAAGTGCTGGACGCCATGTGGCCCTACCTCACCGCAGAGTTCGGCAACCCCTCCAGCCACCACACCCTGGGCGAGGCCGCTGCCACCGCGCTCGCGGATGCACGCCGGTCCGTGGCCGCGGTGCTGGGCTGCCGGCCCGGCGAAGTGACCTTCACCGCGGGCGGAACCGAGGCGGACAACCTCGCCGTCAAGGGCATTGCCCTGGCCCGGCAGGCTGTGGACCCCCAGCTGAACCGGGTGGTGATCAGCGCCGTCGAACATCCCGCAGTGGAGGAATCGGCCAGGTACCTGGAGCGCTTCCACGGCTTCGCCGTTGACGTGGTGCCCGTTGACCGGACGGGACGCGTGACGCCGGAGGACTTCCGGGCCCTGCTGACGCCGGAAACTGCGGTGGCCAGTGTCATGTACGCCAACAACGAGGTGGGAACGGTCCAGCCCATTGCTGAACTGGCCGCCCTGGCACACGGACTGGGCATCCCGTTCCACACCGACGCCGTCCAGGCGGCCGGATGGCTGCCGTTGGACACCAAGGCGCTGGGTGTGGACGCGATGAGCATTTCGGGGCACAAGCTGGGGGCGCCCAAGGGGTGCGGTGTGCTGTTCGTCCGCGGCCGCACCAAACTCGAGCCGCTGATCCACGGCGGCGGGCAGGAACGCGGCCGCCGGTCAGGAACAGAGAACGTGGCCGGAGCCGTGGGCCTCGCCACCGCACTGACCCTGGCCCAGGCCCGCCAGGCGGAACAACGACGGCGGGTGGCGGGCCTGCGGGACGCGTTCATTGATGCTGTACTCACCGGTGTTCCGGGCGCGATCCTTACCGGGCATCCCACCGAGCGGCTGCCTTCAGTTGCGTCCTTCTGCTTCCCGGGAACCAGCGGCGAGTCGGTGCTCCTTGAGCTGGAACGCCAGGGTGTCGTCTGCTCCAGTGGTTCAGCCTGCGCGGCGGGCTCAGACGCGCCGTCGCCGGTGCTTACAGCACTGGGCATTGCGCCCGAGGTGGCACAGACGGCCGTCCGGTTCAGCTTTGACGCAGCGGTGACCGACGCGGATCTGGAAGCGGCCGCCGCAGCGGTGGAATCCGCCGTCGGACGCGTTCGGTCGCTGGGCGCCTAAGGCTGCCTCCGAAGAGGGAGCGCCCCCGCTCTGCCGGCTTCAGCGCGGTTCAGCCCCGAAGTGCCATGCATCGAGCACAACTCGGCCGCCCGGCGATTCCACCGTCGCGGTGAGCGGTGCGTTCTGCACTCCGTCGATCGGGCCCGCGTGAACGGCCGGAAGCTTCAGCACGTCGACGGCCCGGCTGGGAACGCCGCGCAGCACCAGGCTCCGCAGCGACACATCGCTGGGGGGCATGTTGGCACACGGATGTTGTCCTTCCCACTCGATCAGGCTGGGCAGGGCGCCTGCGCACTCAGTGCGGCCGTCGTCGCGGATGGTGATTCGCCACTTCAACAGTCCGTGAGGCGTGTCGCGCTGCGCTGCCCGCAACTCGCCGGGGTTGAGGGCAAAGCTGGCAAGGTCCCGGTGCAGCATCTCGATCCTGCACGTGCGCGCCACTGCGTGCACCAGCCGAGGGGATTCGCGGACAGCCGCGCGCACCTCGGGGTGGTCGAGCCCGAACCAGCGCGGCCGCCCCGGCGCCGGCGCGCCGGGATCGATCGCGATGACCTCGAGGTAGCAGTCGGGAAAGCTCTCGCTGCTGATCGCAATCACCCGGTTGTGGGTACCCATCAGCGGGTGCTTGCCACCACCGGAGGGCTCAACGCCGAACGTTGCCGCGCACCAGGCTGCGCCTTGCTCCAGCGAATCGGCGGCGATGACCAGGTGATCGATTCGGGCGTCCACAACTCAACCGTACCGCCCTGGCGGTTTATCCGGCGTGGCCCGACCAAGGGGAAGTCTTCACCGGGTTCACGAGCTCCCCGACGCCCTGCACCCGGCACGCCACGGTGTCACCCGGGCTCAAGGGTGCGCACTCTGCCGGAAAGCCCGTCAGCACCAGATCGCCCGGGTACAGGGTCATAAACGATGTCAGGTAAACGAGGACCTCATCAACCTTCCAGCCAAGGTCAGCGGTGCTGGCGGCCTGCAACGGGGTGCCATTGAGGACCACATCGACGGCGAGGTCGGCTTCGTCCAGGCCGGTGACAATCCACGGTCCCGCGGGCGTGAACGTGTCCTGGCTCTTGGCGCTGATCCAGAGTTCATCGGTCTTCTGCAGATCCCGGCACGTGACGTCGTTCCCAATGGTGAAACCCAGGACCGCGTCGCGGGCATTGGCAGGAGTCAGTCCCCGGACCTTGGTTCCGATTACCACGGCCAGCTCCGCTTCCGGGTCTACCCGCCGCATTCCGGGGGCCAGCTCAATCGCGTCGCCCGGCCCGATGACGCTGGTGGCCGCCTTATGGAACGCCTGGGGCGGCAGGTACCGCCCGGACTGGCCCGTGTTGTGCGCCATTCCCAGGACGTTGGCCGGCACGCTGGGAGCGAGGAAGCTGAAGGAGTCCTCCCGCACGCGGTCCCCGGGCTGCCACCCTTCCCGTGGGTAGCTGGAGGCGTTGGCCGGGGATCCCCAAAAGGGGCTTCCCGTGACCGTCCACGTGCCGCCTTCGGCACCTGCAAAAACTGCCGCGTCGCTGGCCACGAAGAACTGCTCCGCCGGATGGGCAGCGGATACCGGACGGACACGGGCAATGCGGCGGGGGAGTGCAGTCATGAGGGAATCCTACGGGCCGCTAACAGCTTTACGGACCGCTGACGCCGGATGTGGTCAGTAGAGCTCGCCCACCGGAATCTCCACGGCCAGGCGGTTGGACGGTCCCGGAAGGGGGCAGGCCCAGGCGTCGTTGTAGGCGCACGACGGATTGTAGGCAAAGTTGAAGTCCAGGATGAACATGGCGTCCGGGCCGGACCCCTGGACCCCGTGGAACGCGCCCTTGATGGTGTCCAGCAGATAGCGTCCGGCCCCGTAGCTGCCTCCGGGCACGCCAGCCGTGGCATCCCTGAACGGCACAAAAATACCGCCACCGTACCCCTGCAGCCTCCATACCGCGAGCTGTCCCACTTCCGGGAGGTCGAAGGTGCCCAGCCGGATGAAGCGGACTGCGCCGTCGGTGCCCGTCTCCACGCTGATTTCCCGGCCCGCACCCTCCTTGGTCAGCGGAACATGGAACCGGTAGATCGGATCATAGTCAGCCGTTTTGAGCCCGGAAAAGCGCGCCTGGTCTTCAGGGGTCAAAGCGGAGGCCGGATGCGTGGCAAACATCAGGTCGCGTTGGTGGCGCCAATAGGTGTGCGCCTCCGCCGGGCTTTCAGCTGAGATCTTTCGGACGTTGTGGTACAGCGCAAAAGTCCGCAGCCGCCAGTCAGCGATGTCGACGGCGGAGATGTCCGTCCGGCTTTCTTCGGCTGCGCCCCGATGCTCTTCCATAGCCACCAGCCTAGTCGCAAGGCGCAGGGATACCGCTCGACGGCGACACTCCGGTGGGCGCGCCGCTTCCGTTCGGGCCGGGGGCCAGCAGAAACGCCGCCAAGGTCAACGCCCCGCGGGGGCGGCGCGGCTAGGCTGGCTGCATGAAAGCCAAGGCGACAACGACTGTCCTGTCCGGAGCGCTGCTGGTGGTTGGCACCCTTCTTGCAGGGTGCGCGACGGCGGATTCCACTGCGCCAGGGTGGACAGCGCAGCCGGGCCCCGCCGGCACAGGCACCACCGCCCCGGCAGCCGCGGACTCCTCATCGGCAACCGCCTCGGACACTGCCACTCCCGCCGCCACCTCATCCGGCTCGCCGCAGGCAGTGGCAACAGCGTCCGCCTGGAAGACTTTTTCGGATCCAGGCAAGACCGTAAGCTTCGACCTCCCGCAGGACTGGATCGCGCAGTCCGTCGCGCCGGAGGAAGGCACCTTGCCCGGCGCCCTGAAGATTGAAGTGAAGAAGCCCGACGGTACCTTTATGGCAGCGCTGCGGACCGGGCTGCCGCCGTCGTCCGCTGAATGCACGGACGCCGCGAAGCGGCCCTACACAGTCATCAGCAGCGTTCCGGTGGAGCTTTCCGCGGCAGGCGGGGAGGGGACCATACCGCCGAGGGTGGTCTTCCGCGTGATCCAGGGGTACCGCTACTTTGGTTCCTACGGCATCACCAATCTGGTGGGCGGCGCGGATGGACAGGCCTGCGAGCTCCGCAACATTGTTCGTGGTCCGGCAGGAAAGGGTGACTACTCCTTCGGCGACCTGGTGGCCGTCAAAGCCTTTTCCCCCGACGAAAAAGTCGCTCCCGCCCAGGCTTTCGACACCCTTGGCGAGGCCGCCCGGTATACCGGCGAAAGCCCGGAGTTTGCCAACGTCCAGCGGATGCTAATGTCTCTGAAGATCAAAAACTAGTCCCGTTCCCGGCCACCATCATGCGCCGGGCCAGGCGGCGACTTCTCTTCCACCGCCTCCAACCCCGAAAGAGCCATGGAACGCAGTGTTTCCGCCCGACTGGTCTTCAAGACCGCAGCCAATACCAAGGTGGCCATGGCCATCGCAGTAGCGAAGAACAGCGGCTACTCCTCCTTCGCGGAGTCCCTGTCGGTGGTGGCGGGGGGAGAGCAGGTTCCGCTGACTGAGGTAGCCGACAACCACGGCGGCCGGTTCCACTACATGGAGTTCGCCGAGCCGGCGGAGGTGACAGTGGAGTATAGCGCCACAGTGGCCGGGAAAGCCGGGCGGGAGGAGGCGGAGCTCGCCGACCGGATCCGCTACGTCCGGCCCAGCCGCTATGCAGAGTCCGACCGGCTCCTGCCCACTGCTTATGCCGAGTTCGAAGGAGTCCAGGGCGGCGAGCTGCTGCACGCCGTCAGGAACTGGGTGAACGGGGAACTGCGCTACCTCAGCGGATCATCCCGGGGCACCGACGGTGCAGTGGAAACCCTGCTCAGCCGGCGCGGGGTGTGCCGGGATTTCGCGCACCTTGCCATTGCATTGCTCCGCTCCAAGGATATTCCCGCCAGGCTCGCCGCCGTCTACGCCCCCGGCCTTAACCCGATGGATTTCCACGCCGTGGCCGAGGCGTACGTGGAGGGTGCCTGGCACGTCATCGATCCCACGGGTCTGGCGCCGCGGGAATCGATGCTGCGTATTACTGCCGGCCGGGACTCGGCAGACACCGCCTTCCTCTCCACGGTGGGCGGCAGCCTGGTCCTCAACCAGCTTCAGGTCACGGCGGTGGTCAACGGCACCCTGCCGGTGGAGGATCCTGCACGGCTCATGGAGCTGGGCTGATCTCCGCTTGTTAGCGGATCCCGCCCGCTTACCGGGGCTGGCGGGGACCCAGCGAATTCCTCAGCTTTTCCGTGAGCCGTTGGAGTTCTTTTTGCTCTTCCGGTGTCAGGGCCGGCCCCATCAGGGTGGAGATGTCCCGGACATGCTCGCGCCCGATCTCCTTCTGCAGCTCCCGGCCCGCGTCGGTCAGCTGCAGCAGCACGCCCCGGCCGTCCTCCGGAGCCGGCATCCTGGCCACCAGTCCGCGCTTTTCGAGCCGCTCCACCAGCCGGCTGAGGCTGGACTGGCTCAGGAGGACGTTGTCGTTGAGCTCGTTGAGCCGCAGCCACCCGGTGGGACAACGAGAGAGTGTGAACAGGACGTCATACTCGTTCACCGCAAGCTTCCGGAAAGCCGGACCTGCCTGCAGCTTGCGCATCACAGCTACCTGCGCGCGGAACAGCGACTCCCAGGTCTCGGCCGCAAGCCGGACCGGCGATTCGGAATTATTGCCGCCCATCATGCCTCCACAGCGGACTTTTCCGCGTCCTGGCCCTGGGCGTCCTGGGCCCGCCCATCCTGTGCCTGCTCATCCTGGACGGGAAGCGCCGCGGCAACCCGGTTGGCGTGGGTGGGCGGGTCCGGAACATGGGCCGGCTTAAGGGCCGCGTACTCCTTACGCAGTACGGGCAGGACTTCCTCGCCGAACAGGTCCAGCTGTTCCAGTACGGTCTTCAGGGGCAGGCCGGCGTGGTCGATCAGGAACAGTTGCCGCTGGTAGTCGCCGAAGTACTCCCGGAACGTCAAAGTCTTTTCGATAACCTCCTGGGGGCTGCCGACGGTCAGGGGCGTCTGGGAGGTGAAGTCCTCCAGGGACGGACCGTGGCCGTAGACCGGGGCGTTGTCGAAGTAGGGACGGAACTCCTTGACGGCGTCCTGAGAGTTCTTCCGCATGAAGAACTGGCCGCCCAGGCCCACAATCGCCTGGTCTGCCTTGCCGTGGCCGTAGTGCTCGTAGCGCTCACGGTAGAGCCCGATCAGCTGCTGGTAGTGCTCCTTGGGCCAGAAGATGTTGTTGGCAAAGAAGCCGTCGCCGAAGTATGCGGCCACTTCGGCGATCTGCGGCGTCCGGATGGAGCCGTGCCATACAAAGGGGGCAACGCCGTCGAGCGGGCGCGGGGTGGACGTGAAGTTCTGGAGCGGGGTGCGGAACTTGCCGGACCAGTTCACTGTGTCCTCGTCCCACAGCTTGCGCAGCAGGCTGTAGTTCTCGATGGCGAGCTCCACGCCGTCCTGGATGTTCTTGCCGAACCACGGGTAGACGGGCGCGGTATTGCCGCGGCCCAGGACCAGGTCAACCCGGCCGTCGGCAAGGTGCTGGAGCATGGCGAAGTCTTCGGCAATCTTAACCGGATCATTCGTGGTGATCAGCGTAGTGGCCGTGGAAAGGATGATCCGTTCGGTCTGTGCTGCGATGTAGGCGAGGGTGGTGGTGGGGGAGGAGGAGAAGAAGGGCCGGTTGTGGTGCTCGCCGATGGCGTACACGTCCATGCCGATTTCCTCGACCTTCTTCGCGATGGCGACGGAGGCCTTGATCCGTTCGTTCTCGGAGGGGGTCCGGCCCGTGGTGGGGTCCGTGGTGATGTCGCTGACGCTGAAAACACCGATCTGCATGATGTGCCTTTCCGTTGCTTGGGCTTGCTGGCCTTGCTTCCAGTATAGGCCAATTTAGATGCATTTGCATCTATCGCCGGATACAACGCTGCCATGCAGAAAATATTCCGCAGTTTTACTCGGGACTTCCCGGTGCCGCGCGCCGTCCGCTGACCTTGGGCACCATGCCGGTGGTCCAGTCGCGGAACTCCTCGTCGACGTCGGCACCGGGGCCGAATTCCGGGCGCGCCTGCAGTTCCCGGAGCAGGGCCTTCCTCTCGCGGCGCCCCTCGACCAGGCGGTAGAGCACGGGGACCAGGACCAGGGTCAGGGCAGTCGACGAGACAAGGCCGCCGATGACCACCACGGCCAGGGGCTGCGAAATGAAGCCGCCGCCGCCCGTAAGGCCCAGCGCCATCGGGGTCAGGGCGAAGACCGTGGCCAGGGCGGTCATCAGGATGGGGCGGAGCCGCTGTCGCGCTCCGTGGGTGATGGCATCGGCCACGTTCATCCCCGGCCCGCCGTCCCGCGGCTGCCGGTACTGGTTAATGAGGTCGATCAGCACAATGGCATTGGTGACCACGATTCCCACCAGCATCAGCATGCCGATCAGTGACGGCAGGCCCAGGGGGACCCCGGTCAGCAGCAGCAGGGCCACGGCGCCGGTGGCCGCGAACGGCACCGAGACCAGTAGGATCAGGGGCTGGATGAGGGATTTGAACGTGGCCACCATAATCACATAGACAATGGCGATCGCCGCCAGCAGGGCAAGCCCGAGCTGCTGGAACGACTCCTGCTGCTGGGTGGTGGCACCGCCGATTTCGGCGGTGACCCCGGCTGGCAGCTGGACGTCCGCGAGGCGTTTCTGCACTTCCGCGTTGACGGCGCCGAGGTTGGATCCCGACGGCGTCACGGACACACGTGCGGTGCGCTGGCCGTTGCTGGCGGTGATGGACACCGGCACGTCCACCTGTTCCACCGCGGCGATGCTGCCGAGTGTGACAGGACCGCCGGCCGCGGGCAGCGGAATCCCGCGGACTGCGTCGATGCTGGTGAACCTGGTGCCCTTGCCGATCCGGACCGGGAAGTCATTGGTATCGATCCGCACGGTTCCGGCCGGGATGGGGCTGATGGTGGAGGCGAGGACTCCCGCCACCTGTTCCTCGTTGAGCCCTGCAGCGACGGCTTTGGCGCGGTCCACTTTCACCTGCACCACTGGCTGGCTGGCGGCCAGGTTGGTGGCCACTTCGCTGGTGCCGGGGACTCCGGTCATAGCCTCGACCATGGCGTCGCTGGCGGTCCGCAGGTCCGCGCTGGTGGCGGCCTTGATGGTGACGTCCACTGTGGAGGACGTTCCGAAGCCGCCCTGCTGGGTGCCCACGGAAACCTTCCCGGAATCAGGCACCTTTGCCAGTTCGTTCCGCACGGTCTCCTGCAGCTGCTCCTGGTCCGCCTTTTCATCGGTCACCACCGTGAAGGTGGAGTTGGAGGACCCGGTGGAGGTGATCGCGGCAAACCCGGCCTGCGCGTTCCCGGACGTTACCTGGATGTCCCGGACGCCGTCGATCCCGCGCAGGACCTCCTCGAGGCGGATGGCGGCGGCGCTCGTGTCCGCGAGGCTGGTGCCGGCAGGCAGCGCCTGCCGGACGGTCATGCTGTTCTGGCCTGAACTGCCCAGCAGGTTGGTGGCCAGCAGCGGCGCCATGGCCGCCGTCGCGCCCAGGACAAGGGCGGCGGCAACCAGGGTGATCACGGGATGCTTCTGGGTCTTGGTGAGGATGGGCAGGTACCCGCGCTGGAGCCTGCTGCGCTGTTCCGCTTCCTGGGCCTTGGCCCGCGCCTCGGCGGCATCCCGGAAGGCTGCCTCGCTGCCCGGCGTGAGGCCGGGATTGCGCAGGAACCAGAAGGCCAGCACCGGGACGATGGTCAGCGAGACCAGCAGCGACGCCAGCAGCGCCATGGTGACGGTGAGGGCAAACGGCCTGAACAGTTCACCCGCGAGTTCGCCCACGAAGGCAATCGGCAGGAAGACTGCCACGGTGGTCAGCGTGGAAGCGGTGATGGCGCCGGCTACTTCCCGGATGGCGGTCAGGATGGCGGTGACCTTGTCCTCGCCGTAGCTGAGGTGCCGCTTGATGTTTTCGATGACGACGATCGAGTCGTCCACCACCCGGCCGATGGCGATGGTGAGCGCGCCGAGGGTGAGGATGTTCAGCGAGTAGCCCGTGGCTGACAGGCCGATAAAGGTGATCAGGAGCGAGAGCGGGATGGAGACGGCCGTTACCAGCGTGGACCGGGCGGACATCAGGAAAACCAGGATCACCGCCACGGCGAAGCCCAGCCCCAGCAGTCCCTCCGTGGTGAGGTCCTTGATGGATTTTTCGATGAAGGGGGCCTGGTCGAAGACCGGCGTGAACTTGGCATTGGAGCCCAGTTCTGCCTCTAGCTCGGCCAAGGTGTCCCGCACCGCATGCGAGATGCCCACCGTGTCGCCTTCGGGTTTCTTGGTGACGGAGACGGCAAGGGTTTCCGCACCGTTGGTGCGGGTGATGGAGGTCCGTTCGTCATCCTGGACGGAGACGTCGGCCACGGTGCCGATGGTAGCGGCGTTTTTTGCCCCCGCGAGCGGCAGCGCCTTGACGGCATCCAGCGAGTCCACCGGGCTGCCGATCTGCAGGGACAGCGTCTTTCCCTGCTCCTCGAGGGTGCCCGCCGGGAGCAGTGCGCCGTTGTTGCTTAAGGCGTCCCGGATGGAGGTGATGGTGGCACCGGACGCAGCCATGGCATCGGCGCGGGGAAGGATCTCGATGTGCTGGGTGGCCCCGCCGGTCACGTCGGCGCCCCGGACGCCGTCGATCTTCTGCAGCCTGGGCACGCTCAGCCGCTGCAGGTCGGCGTTCAGCTCACTGAGTGACTTGTCCGAGGACACTGCGAGGAAAACGATGGGGAAGTCGCTGATGCTCCCGGCAATGGCCCGCGGCTGGACGTCTTCCGGGAGGGTCCGCTTGGCATTGGAGATGGCCCGGTCAATCTGGTTCCGCGCGCGGTCCAGGTTGGAACCGTACGTGAACACCATAGTGATCTGGGAGACGCCGTTGCGCGACGTGGAGGAGGTGGATTCCAGCCCCTCCACGCCGTTCAGCGCAGTCTCCAGCGGCCCGCTCACCTGCTTGTCCACCACCTCCGGCGAGGCGCCGGGCATGGCGGTCAGCACCGTGATTTGGGGAAACTCGATGGACGGGATGAGCTCCTGCTTCAGCGACGACATGGTGATAACGCCGAAAACGGAAGCGAAGACGGTGATCAGTGCGATCAGTGCCCGGTTTGCCAGTGAAAGTTGTGCCAGCCGGAACATCGCATGGTCTCCTGTGGGGTTGTGACTGACTGTTGCGGAGCAGGGCAGCCGGCTACCGACCCCGGCAGGGTCAGTGGGTGGCGGTAACGTTCTCCAGCTGGAGGGACCTCGCCGTTGCCCTTTCGAGCTCCGCGGCGAGCTCCGGGTTGTCATCAAGCTTGACGCCGTAGCCGGGCATCATGTCCTTGAGCCTGGACTGCCAGCCCTTGAAGTTCTTCGGGAAGGCCTTCCGGAGCAATTCGATCATGATGGGCACTGCAGTGGAGGCTCCCGGGGACGCACCCAGGAGTGCGCCGATGGAACCGTCACGGCCGGCAATGACTTCAGTGCCGAACTGAAGCACGCCGCCCTTCTGCGGGTCTTTCTTGATGATCTGTACACGCTGGCCGGCTGTAATGAGTTCCCAGTCGCCCGCTTTGGCTTCCGGGTAGTACTCGCGCAGCGCTTCCACCTTGTCGCCGTGCTTTTTGGCCACTTCCTTGATCAGGTACGCGGTGAGGTCCATGTTGTCCTTGGCAACGGCCAGCATGGGAATGATGTTGCCAGGCCGGATGGACAGCGGCAGGTCCAGATACGAGCCGTTCTTGAGGAAGTTGGTGGAGAAACCGGCGTACGGGCCGAAAAGCAGTGAACGCTTGCCGTTGACGTACCGGGTGTCCAGGTGGGGCACGGACATGGGCGGCGCACCCACGGACGCCTGGCCGTAAACCTTGGCGCTGTGCTGCGCCGCGAGGGTTTCGTCCGTGCAGCGGAAGAACTGCCCGGAGACGGGGAAGCCGCCGTAGCCCTTGCTTTCCGGAATGCCGGAAGCCTGGAGCAGGTGGAGGGCGCCGCCGCCGGCGCCCACAAAAACGAACTTGGCGTGGATCTTGCCGTGTTCGCCTGACTTGGGGTATTTGAGCGAAAGGTTCCAGCCGCCGTCGGAGGCCCTGGAGATCCCGGTGACATCGTGGCCGTAATTAATTTCGACGCCGTTGTTCCCCAGGTACGTGGCCAACTCACGTGTAAGTGCCCCGAAGTCCACGTCCGTGCCCTCGGCGGCGCGGGTGGCTGCGATCCGCTGCTTCGGATCCCGGCCCTTCACGATCAGGGGAGCCCACTTGCCGATCTGGCCGTGGTCCTCGGAGTACTCCATGCTGCGGAACAGCGGATGCGGCTTGAGGGCCTCATAGCGGGTCTTAAGGAACCTGGTGTTCTCCTCACCGATCACAAAGCTCATGTGCGGCACGGTGTTGATGAAGCGCTTGGGCGACCCGATCAGGTTCTGGTCCACAAGATGGGACCAGAACTGGCGCGAGAGCTGGAACTGCTCGTTGATGACCAAGGCCTTGGTGGGGTCCACCGAACCGTCTTTGGCTGCGGGGGAGTAGTTGAGTTCACAGAGGGCGGCGTGGCCCGTTCCGGCGTTGTTCCATGGATCCGAGCTTTCCAGCCCGGGCTCGTCCAGCCGCTCGAACATGGAGATGGTCCAGTCCGGCTCCAGCTGCTTGATGAATGCCCCCAAGGTGGCGCTCATGATGCCGCCGCCAATCAGGACGACGTCGGCATGTGGGGTCTTGGAAATGAAGGTCACGATCAGTCTCCGATTGCAGCGGCTCTGGCTGTCACAGAATATCCCCGCGCAGCCCTCCTACTGAAATTGGGCTGGCCCGTCAAGGCTTCAGTTGCACTTTGGTGAAAACTTCATTTAAGACAGGCGACGCCGGATAGCTCACCACCCGGTCTGAAAGGGCCAGCGCCGAGATGGGGAAAGCGACGGGGACTGCGGGAACAGTGGCCGCGATCTGGGCATTGATGGTGTGATATTGCTCATCCCGCTCCTGTCCCTCCGGCATCCCGCGTGCCCTGTTGATCTTGGAGAAGACCTGGGCATCCTGGTAGCCGAACTCGCCGTTCTTTTCGCCGAAAAGGGGGCCCACGAAATTGTCGGCGTCGGAGTAGGAACCGTTCCAGCCCAGCAGGTGGAGTGCGTGGTCCCCCGGGGACTGCACCTTTTGCAGATACCCCTCAGACCAGTCCACGGGGACGGGCTTGATGTTGAAGCCCACGGCGGTGAGCTGCCGGCTGACTTCGGCGTAGACCTTCTCAGGAGTGGGCAGATAGGGCCGGGTGACGTTCAGCGGGTAGTAGAACCGCAGCTCTTCGCCGGCATATGCGCCCTCTTTGAGGTATGCCCTGGCCTTGGCCGGATCGTGCCCCAGCGCGGGAGCGTCGTTGTTGAAGCCGCTGATCTTCGGAGGGACGAACTGGGTGGCCACGGCGGTGTTGTCGATGAAGAACTTGCGGATGAGGGTTTCTTTATCGATCGCCAGCTCGATGGCCTGGCGGACTTTCAGGTTCTGCAGGACCGGAATCTCCTGGTTGAGCCCTAAGTACATCACCGAGAACGGATCGCGCTGCACGATCTGCTTGCCGCGCTTCACCAGCTGGTCAAAGTTGCCCACGGTAACGGCGTCATAGCCGTCGATTTTTCCGTCCAGCAGGGCCTGGAGGCGGGCTTGGGGGTGGTTGTACGCCACGAAGTTGATGGTGCTGATCTGGCCGCGGTCTCCCCAGTACGCCCCGTTGCTGGCAAGGGTGATGCTGCCTTCATCCCAAGACCTCAGGGTGAAGGGACCGGTGCCCACCGGACTGGTGCCGAACGCGGACATCGCCTGGCCGCCGCGGCTTTGGTCCAGCACGTCGGCCTTCCCTGCGGCAAGCGCTGCAGGGGAGGCCATGGCGAAGGCGGGCAGGGTCAGCGCCTGCAGGAATGCGGTAAAGCGCTGGGTGAGGTCGATCCGCACGGTGTCGGCCGCCAGGGCGGTGCAGCTTTTGAAGATGGACAGCTCCGGCTGGTCCGAGTGCGCCTTGAACACGCCTTTGAACGAGCTGCCGGGAGCCTGCCGCCGCAGGTCTTCGGGGAATGCGAACCACCGGTTGAAGTTGGTGCACACCGCATCGGCGTTGAACGGGGTGCCGTCGTGGAATGTCACACCGCTGCGCAGCGTGAACGTGTAGGAGCGGCCTTCGTTGGATTCACTCCAATCAGTGGCCAGCAGCGGGGTGGGTTTCCCGGTGGTCTGGTCCACCCCCACCAGTCCCTCGAGGATCTGCCGGGTGATCCGCTGGGACTCCACGTCGCCGGACAGCGCCGGGTCCAGGCCCAGCGGCTGCACTGCCGTGCCGAAGTTGAAGGTTGCGGTGGGCTCCGCCGTCGTGCTGGGGGCAGGGGAAGCAGGCGACGGAGAGGGGGCCGGAACCCCGGTGCATGAGGTGACGCTCAACGCCAGGAAGGCGGCACCGGTCGTGAGGACCGTCCGCCGGGATGGACTGCTGGGCACTCGTTTATCACCTCGGGATCTTGCCGGCGCCGCCGGTTGCGGGCCGCGACCCATTCTAGTTGACCTCCTGGTGCGCTTTCCGTAAGGCCCGCAGGTGCGGCCGGGTACTGGCAGCTGCCGGTTAAACGGCCTGGGGCCCGTCCTTTCCGGAACGGGCCCCGCGCCTTGCCGCCAGGATTACTGTTGCAGCCTGGGTTGACTGTCAGCCTGGATTATTTGGGCATCAGGACTGAATCAATGAGGTAGACCGTTGCGTTTTTGGTCTGGACGCCTCCGCAGATCACGCTGGCGTCGTCCACCGTCAGGGCGTCACCGCTGCCCGTGACCGTGACGGAGCCACCCTGGACCGTGGCGTGGGTGCCCACGATCTTGTCAGGAGCGACCTGTCCGGGAACCACGTGGTAGGTCAGGATCTTGCTCAGGAGGGCATCATCAGTCTTCAGGGTCTCGATGGTGGCTGGATCGATCTTGGCAAAGGCGTCGTCCACCGGCGCGAAGACAGTGAATTCACCGCCGTTAAGGGTGTCCACCAGGTCCACCTTCGGGTTCAGCTTGCCGGAAACGGCAGCCGTGAGGGTGGTCAGAATGGGGTTGTTGGATGCTGCCACGGCTACAGGGTCCAGGGCCATGCCCTCGACGGAACCGGCGCCCGTGGGGACCTGCTCGGCGTAGGCGGCGCAGCCGGGGCCAACCAGGTTCGCAGCCGGATCCATGGTGGCGGCGGAGGAGCTGGTTGACGGGGACGGGGTCATGCTGGAGGCAGAGGGCGCAGCGGCCGGTGCGGAGGAGCTTGACGTGCTGGCCGAGCCGCCGCATGCGGTCAGGCTGAGCAGAGCTGCAGCTGCAACGCCTGCGACGCTGAAAGTGGTGCGCTTGATGGTCTGCATTTCGGTTCTCCTTGGGTTGAACATGTGGCCTGGCCGTGGACGGGATGTCCGCGGCGCTGTTTGTTTCTGGCTGGTGGGCACCTGCCCTTGGCTGGTGTCTCACTGGGGATTCGGCTGCTGCAGAAACATGGATGGGTCAACTTCAAGGCTTTTTTCAGCGCGCTCCGTTTCACGGGATTTTTCGGTGCCGGGGCCGCCTTTATGCGGCAGGGAAACAAAAAGATCCCCCGGCCTGTGAACTGGTCACTGAGGCTGGGGGATCTTTGACGTGCAGTGCGCAAGGGGGGACTTGAACCCCCACGCCCGAAGGCACAGGAACCTAAATCCTGCGTGTCTGCCAATTTCACCACTCGCGCTAGGCTGCCCGCGCCGGGTGTTCAAGCGCCTGAACCAGGGCCGGAAACGTACGACGGCGGATGCCAGTCTTTATTGTAGCGTCGTGCAGGCGTGACCTGCGTCAGCCATGGCCGGGTCAGGCGTCCAGCTTCAGGTCCCGGCGCAGCTTGGCCACATGGCCGGTGGCGCGGACGTTGTACTGGGCCAGTGCCACCTTTCCGTCGGGGTCCACCACAATGGTCGACCGGATCAGGCCCTCGTAGGTCTTGCCGTAGTTCTTCTTTTCTCCCCACGCGCCGTAAGCCTCTGCCACCGTATGGTCCTCGTCCGAGAGCAGCGGAAAAGTGAGGGTCTCTTTTGAAGCGAATGCGGCGAGCTTTTTCACCGGATCGGGGGAGATCCCCAGCACGTCGTAGCCGGCCGATTGCAGGGAGGCCAGGCTGTCCCGGAAGTCGCAGGCTTCCTTGGTGCAGCCGGGGGTTGAAGCGGCGGGGTAGAAGTACACGATGGTATGGCGGCCGGGGCGCGGTGCCAGGCTAACGTCCTTGCCGGAGGAATCCTGCAGGGTGAATTGCGGTGCGTCGTCACCTGTTACGAGTCTGTCAGCCAATGTTTTTCTCCTTGTTGCAGGCGGGACACACCAGCCTAGTAAGCAGCCCGGAGCAGTGCTAATCGGCACTTGGCTATACTTGCTGCTATGCCTGATATGGATCAATGGCCCACGGGGCGCCTCTTGTCCACTGCTGCGCGCCTCGTTGAACACTCCTGGAATGAAAAACTCGGCGCTATCGGCCTCACCCATGCCGGTGTTATTGCCATTGAGGTCCTCAATGTGCAGGGCCCCATGACGCAGGCCCAGCTTGCCCAATTCGTGCGCGTCCAGGCCCAGACCATGGGCAAAACCCTGAGCCGGCTGGAGGCCCACGGCCATATCGCGCGGGTCCGCAGCACCTCTGACCGCCGCAGCCACGTGGTGTCCCTCACCGAACGGGGCAAGGAAGCCGTCGCCGCCGCCGTCGAGATGGAACGTACGGTCCTGGCAGCGGCCACCATCGACCCCGACGTCCTGCGGCAGGAACTTAAGGCAGTTGTCCGGGAGCTTGCAAGCCAGTTCGGATCGTCCACTGCGGGAGAACTTCTCGACAACTCGTCCCTGACCCCATAAGGGGCGGCCGCCCCGCTTCAGCCGGCCTTGCCGGCGCCACGCGTGATCACAGCTTCAGCAGGCTGCGGTCACGCTTTATTTTTTCCTCATCAGTGGCCTGTGCAGGCAAGTGATGATGGCGTGTCCCTGGCTTTCGTACGCCTGCCGACTCTTTACCCGGCCAGCAACGCCCCATCACCTCCTGCAGCTTCCCGCGGGATGCGCCATCACCTTCCGTAGCTTCCCGGGGGACGCTCTATCAATCAATTCCGGTGGGGTTCGACGGCGGTGCTGCCGCGGGCAGTGTGCAGGAGGGTTTCTTTGGGAGACGCCAAAAGTGATGGAGCGTTCCTTCATTTGATGCAAAAGCTGATGGAGCGTTCCGAAATTCGTTGCAGCAGATGATGGCGGGATTCCGGTGGGATCCGTCGACGCATGGTCCTGACAAACCTTGCGTCGAGGCGTTGACCGGTTGCCACCTGAATCAGCCGTGGCTCCGGCAGAACAAAACAGCCCCCGGTTTGCGTTTCCGCAAGCCGGAGGCTGTTTTCCCAGTGGTGCACCCCCCGGGACTTGAACCCGGAACCCATTGATTAAGAGTCAATTGCTCTGCCAATTGAGCTAGAGGTGCATCTTTTGTTTCGATCGTTTGGGGCTTTTTGTTTCCCCGTTGATCTCCGCAACGACATGAAACTCTACACGAACTTTTGGTGCATGTGAAATCGACGGCGGCAGTAGGGCCCCGGTCAGCCCGGAGGGGGCAAAACCAGCACAAAATCGGGGTTTTCATTGTTTGTCAGCAGCCAAAAACCGCCCTCGGGGGTGCGGACCACGTCCCGGATCCGGCCATATTCCCGTGTGAAGTAGGCCACAGGTGTGCCGGCTTCCTCTCCGGCCAGGGGCACTGTCCACATCCGCTGGCCGCGCAGTGCGCCCAGGTACGCCGTTGAGCCTGCGATTTCCAGTCCGCTGGGTGAGGATTCGCTTGTTGCCGGCCAGACGACTTTTGCATCCCGGAACTCGGGGCGGTGGGGCGCGCCGGTGACCGCGGGCCACCCGTAGTTGCCGCCGGGCACGATCAGGTTCAGTTCGTCGTTGACGTCAGGCCCGAACTCGCTGGCCCACAACCGCCCCTCAGTGTCCCAGGCCAATCCTTGGACGTTCCTGTGTCCCAGGCTGTACACAGCGTTGCCGAACGGATTGCCCGGGGCCGGATCGCCGTCGGCTGTCAGCCGAAGAATCTTCCCGCCCAGCGCTTCGGGGTCCTGCGGCTGGTCCCTGCGCTGGGAATCGCCGGTCCCTGCATACAGCAGGCCGTCCGGTCCGAAACGGATCCTGCCGCCATTATGGGTGGAGGCTTTGGGGATCCCGGTGAAGATCACTTCCGGTTCTCCCAGGGAGAGTGTGCCGTCACTGGCCGCCGACAGGCGAAGGCGGGCAATCCTGTTGTCGGACTCGGAGGTGAAGTAGGCATAAAGGTAGCGGTCGGTTGCGAAGCCGGGGGACAGCGCAAGCCCCAGCAGGCCGCCTTCTCCTCCCGGAACCACGCCTGGAACTTCACCCAGTTCCCTGGCTTCGCCGGCACGGACTGCTTTGAGGAGGGCGGTCTCGCGCTCCGAGATCACCGCCGTTCCATCCGGCAGGAACACCGCGGCCCATGGGATTTCCAGCTGAAGATCCAGGCGTTGCGGCGTTCCCGGAGCCGCCGGTGTACTCAGTGAAGGGCTGCTTCCCGTGGGCATTCCGTCGGGGCCGCCTGTGCAGGAAGACAGGAATATGGCGAGACAGGCGGCGGCGGTTGCCCAGGCGGGCGCACCAGGGTGCGCCCGCTTTGCGGAACAAGCGAGGCTAAATCCGCCTGCGTCGCGGCGCCCTGAACCCGGCGGCCTCGGCATGGGCGGGTGATTCGAACCACACGTCGGCCCTGGTCTGGTCATACTCGGGGTGTCCCTCCTCGTAGTACACCATGGCGCCGGCGTCAGCCTTGACGGTGTAATCCGCCGGCCCGCTGCCGTCAGCGGCAGCCGACGCCGAGCCCATCCCGTCTGGCTGTTCCGCCGCCAGGTGGCCTGCTGGTTCCGTTCCTGCCGGTTCTGTGGCTGCAGGTTCCGTTCCTGCCGAAGCCACAGCCCCGGGCTGGTCCTGCTTACGGTCAGCGCCGGTTTCCACCAGCGCGGAGGATTGCGCCCGGTCCTGCGTTTCCGTTGCCCCGGCGTCACTGGGGAGGGCGATGCCTGCGGCGCCGGGAGAAGCCGTTGCGCGGGGCATTTCGCTGCGGCCTGCATCGGCCGCGGACGGCTGCGGGGCGGCGCCTGGTGTGTCTGCGTCCCCCCGCTCTTCCATTGCGGCGCTCTCGGCCCCGGGGAGGGTAGGGGCCTGGGGTGCGGTGTACTCGGTGTGGTGAACCGGCCGCGAGGTACCGGCAGCATCATCCGCGGTCGCGGAAGGCGCTGCGCCGGAGCCACTTTGCGCGGGAGGGAGAGGTGTCGTCGGCGCGGCCCCTTCCTGGCGGGCCGCTGCTTCCCGATGGGCCGCGCTTTGCCGGGGAGCCTCGCCTTCATGGGCGGGGGCTGCGCCTGAAGCCTCCGACCACTGGGTCTCCCATTCAGCCTGATCTTGGATCCGGCGTTCTTCCCGGTTGGCGCCCTGCATGCTGCCGGCGCCCTGCATGCTGCCGGCGCCCTGCATGCTGCCGGCGCCTTGCATGCTGCCGGGGCCTTCCGCGCTGCCGGCGGCGGCTGCGGTATGGACCGAGGACGATCCCGTACCGCTGTGGTGTGCCCCCGCAGCGGGGCCAGCATCGGCCCCGGCCGCTGTCCCGGTCCGCTCCTCTGCGGTGGTGGGCGCTGCCGGTTCTGCCGGGCGGCCGAATCCCGCCGCGCCGGCAATGCCAGTGGTGCCCGCAGCCTCGGCGGAAGCTGCGGCGCTGCCGCCGGAAAGAGCGCCGTCAGCCCGAGTACCTCCATCGGCGCGTGGCCTTTCTGCGTGCCCCGCGGCCGCCCGGGCATCAGAGGACTTTTTGGCGTTCAGCCGCCACCAGACGACACCCGCCAGCACAACGAGCAGAATGATCAAGAAGAAACCTTCCATGGCAATCCCTTCAGTCGGTTCGGTATGCTCCTTTGCCCGACGCTACGTCGGGTCCACATCCCTGTCCAGCACTTTGACCTGCCGGGACTCCCTTTTTCGCGGCCACTGCCTGGCCGGTCCCAGCCGGTGCAGCGAGGGCGGGATGCCCTCGGCCAGGCACACCGCAATGGAAGGTGACCCGAGGCACAACAGGCCAGGGGATGACCCGACGGCGTCTCATCATTCGAGATGCCAGTCCACCATCTGGCCAGAAGAATTCCCCGTTTTGCGCGTAACCTCCGCCAGCCTGTCGCGGCCCCGTTCCGTGGAGCCATAGACTTTCCCCTATGAGTGAGGACACCCTGATCGAAACCGGCAACAAGCCTGACATCAAGCCGCGCAGCCGAGTAGTAACTGACGGCATTCACGCTGCGCCCGCACGGGGCATGTTCCGCGCCGTCGGCATGGGCGATGACGACTTCGCCAAGCCCCAGGTCGGTGTCGCCAGCTCCTGGAACGAAATCACACCGTGCAACCTTTCCTTGAACCGGCTCGCCCAGGGCGCCAAGGAAGGTGTCCACGCCGGTGGCGGGTTCCCCATGCAGTTCGGCACCATCTCGGTTTCGGACGGTATCTCCATGGGCCACGAAGGCATGCACTTCTCCCTGGTTTCCCGCGAAGTCATTGCCGACTCCGTTGAAACCGTGATGCAGGCCGAGCGCATCGACGGTTCGGTCCTGCTGGCCGGCTGCGACAAGTCCCTCCCGGGCATGCTGATGGCCGCAGCCCGCCTGGACTTGTCCAGCGTTTTCCTCTACGCCGGCTCCATCATGCCCGGTTGGGTCAAGCTCGAGGACGGCTCCGAAAAGGAAGTTACTCTCATCGACGCCTTCGAAGCTGTTGGTGCCTGCGCCGCAGGCAAGATGAGCATGGAAGACCTGACCCGCATCGAAAAGGCGATCTGTCCAGGCGAAGGCGCCTGCGGCGGCATGTACACGGCCAATACCATGGCCTGCATTGGCGAGGCCCTCGGCATGTCCCTGCCCGGCTCTGCCGCCCCGCCTTCGGCAGACCGCCGTCGTGATGAATTTGCCCGCAAGTCCGGCGAAGCGGTGGTCAACCTGCTCCGCCAGGGCATCACCGCGCGCGACATCATGACCAAGAAGGCCTTCGAGAACGCCATCGCGGTCACCATGGCCTTCGGCGGCTCCACCAACGCCGTCCTGCACCTGCTGGCCATCGCCCGCGAGGCGGAAGTTGAGCTCACCCTTGACGACTTCAACCGCATCGGCGACAAGATCCCGCACCTGGGTGACCTCAAGCCCTTCGGCCGCTACGTTATGACCGACGTGGACAAGATCGGCGGCGTGCCGGTGATCATGAAGGCACTGCTCGACGCCGGCCTGCTGCACGGCGACTGCCTCACCGTTACGGGCAAGACCGTTGCGGAAAACCTCAAGGCCATCAACCCGCCGGACGTTGACGGCAAGATCCTGCGCGCCCTGGACAACCCGATCCACAAGACCGGCGGCATCACCATCCTGCACGGCACCATGGCCCCTGAGGGCGCAGTGGTGAAGAGCGCAGGCTTTGACGCCGACGTCTTTGAAGGCACAGCCCGCGTCTTCGAACGTGAACAGGGCGCCCTCGACGCGCTGGACAAGGGCCAGATCCACGCCGGCGACGTTGTGGTCATCCGGTACGAAGGCCCCAAGGGCGGGCCGGGCATGCGCGAAATGCTCGCCATTACCGGCGCCATCAAGGGTGCGGGCCTGGGCAAGGACGTCCTCCTCCTCACCGACGGCCGGTTCTCCGGCGGCACAACAGGCCTGTGTATCGGTCACGTTGCGCCGGAAGCGGTCGACGGCGGCCCCATCGCCTTCGTGAAGGACGGCGACCGGATCCGCGTGGACATCGCAGCCCGCAGCTTCGACCTCCTGGTGGACGAAACCGAGCTCGAAGCCCGCAAGGTGGGCTGGGAACCGCTGCCGGCCAGGTACACCAAGGGTGTCCTCGCCAAGTACGCCAAGCTGGTGCACAGCGCCAGCCAAGGCGCCTACACCGGCTGACGTAGGAGCCCAAGGCCACCGGCGGGAATGTTGCCCGCTTGAGGCGGCAGGGCCTAATAAGGAGACTCCGAGGGGCCCCGGACGGGCGGCGTCCGCGCCGCTCGTCTGGGGTAGGAGTCTTCCGCTTGCCGGGATAGGATCAAAAGGTGGACAGCGTCGTCCACATGGTGAGACTGGGGTCACCCTCGTTGACACCCTGTTCACCAGAGGGAAAACTGAACGCATGACTTTCGTTACCAGCTGCGCCGCTGCAGAAGCAGTCGTCGTCCTTACCAAGCGCGTGGCACACTAGCCCCGGTAACGAACCGTCACGCGCGAACCCCTCGAAGAGCCGCCAGGCTGAGGGGTTTTTTTATTTCCCGCAGTTTCCAAGAACCACAGATGATCCACAAGGAAGAGTCCGATGAGCAAAGGATCGCCGATCAGCCCCTCGCTGATGGCTACTAAGTCCGCTGGAGCCCCCAAGGCTCCGGAACGCGCCGACCGTACGGCTGAACCCGCCGTCGTCGTCGCCGACCTTGCTGCTGCCTCTCCTGTCCTCGGGCCGAACAACGTTGTACCCCCAACGGTGATGACCGGCTCGCAAGCTATTGTCCGCTCGCTCGAAGAACTCGGCGTCGACGATATTTTCGGTTTGCCCGGTGGCGCAATCCTGCCCACCTATGACCCCTTGATGGCCTCCAGCATGAATCACGTCCTGGTCCGTCACGAACAGGGAGCCGGCCACGCCGCGCAAGGCTACGCCATGGTGACCGGGCGGGTGGGCGTCTGCATCGCCACCTCAGGCCCCGGCGCCACCAACCTCGTTACGGCCATCATGGATGCCCACATGGACTCCGTGCCGCTGGTGGCCATCACCGGCCAGGTGTCCAGCGGCGTGATCGGCACTGACGCCTTCCAGGAAGCGGACATCGTGGGCATCACCATGCCCATCACCAAGCACTCCTTCCTGGTGACCGACCCCAACGACATCCCGCATGTCATGGCCGAGGCGTTCCACCTGGCCTCCACCGGCCGCCCGGGCCCGGTGCTGGTGGACGTGGCCAAGGACGCCCAGGTGGGCCAGATGACCTTCTCCTGGCCGCCCCGCGTGGACCTGCCCGGCTACCGTCCCGTCACCCGCGGGCACAACAAGCAGGTGCGTGAGGCTGCCAAGCTGATTGCCGCAGCCCGCAAACCCGTGCTCTACGTGGGCGGCGGCGTGGTCAAGGCCCATGCCTCTGCCGAGCTGCTGGCCCTCGCCGAAGCCACGGGCGCCCCGGTCGTCACCACGCTGATGGCAAAGGGCGCGTTCCCGGACTCCCATCCGCAGCATATGGGCATGCCCGGCATGCACGGCACTGTGTCAGCCGTGACCGCGCTGCAGCAGGCCGACCTCCTGATCACCCTGGGAGCCCGCTTCGATGACCGTGTCACCGGCGTACTGAAGACGTTCGCACCCAACGCCAAGGTCATCCACGCGGACATCGACCCCGCGGAGATCTCCAAGAACCGGACCGCCGATGTTCCCATCGTGGGATCCGTCAAGGAAATCATCCCCGAGCTCACTGAGGCCGTCCGTACCCAGTTCGAGGCCTCCGGCACGCCGGACCTCACCACCTGGTGGGCATTCCTTAACAACCTGAAGGAAACCTACCCGCTGGGCTGGACCGAGCCGGACGACGGACTCACCGCCCCGCAGAAAGTCATCGAGCGCATCGGTGCGCTGACGGGTCCGGAAGGCATCTACGTGGCGGGCGTGGGCCAGCACCAGATGTGGGCCGCGCAGTTCATCAAGTACGAGCGTCCGCACGCCTGGCTCAACTCGGGCGGAGCCGGCACCATGGGCTACGCCGTACCGGCTGCCATGGGCGCCAAGGTGGGGGAGCCGGACCGTGTGGTGTGGGCCATCGACGGTGACGGCTGCTTCCAGATGACCAACCAGGAACTGGCTACCTGCGCCATCAACAACATCCCCATCAAGGTTGCCGTCATCAACAACTCCTCGCTGGGAATGGTGCGCCAGTGGCAGACCCTCTTCTACGAGGGCCGCTACTCCAACACCGACCTCAACACCGGCCACGACACCGTCCGCATCCCGGACTTCGTCAAGCTGGGGGAGGCCTACGGCTGCGCCTCGTTCCGCTGCGAACGCGACGAGGACATCGACGCCACCATCCAGAAGGCGCTCGAAATCAATGACCGCCCTGTCGTCATCGACTTCGTGGTGAGCCCCAACTCCATGGTGTGGCCGATGGTGCCCGCCGGCGTAAGCAACGACCAGATCCAGGTTGCCCGCAACATGACCCCGGAATGGGAAGAAGAGGACTGATCATGAGCCGCCACACACTCTCCGTCCTGGTTGAAGACAAGCCGGGCGTCCTGACCCGCGTCGCCAGCCTCTTCGCCCGCCGGGCTTTCAACATCAACTCCCTGGCTGTCGGCCCCACCGAGGTTCCGGGCATCTCCCGGATGACGGTAGTGGTCGACGCCGATGGCGACCTCATCGAGCAGGTCACCAAGCAGCTCAATAAACTGATCAACGTCATCAAAATCGTTGAGCTGACTTCCGAATCTTCCGTACAGCGTGACCACATCCTGGTCAAAGTACGTGCGGATGCCGCAACTCGTCTGCAGGTGACCCAGGCCGCAGACCTGTTCCGTGCCTCAGTGGTCGACGTCTCCACCGACTCCGTCGTCATTGAAGCAACCGGCCACCCCGAAAAGCTCACGGCACTGCTCTCGGTGCTGGAGCCCTTCGGCATCCGCGAAATTGTGCAGTCCGGCACCCTGGCCGTTGGACGGGGATCCCGCTCCATGAGTGACAGGGCGTTGCGCTCCGCGTAGGAATCTGCCCGGGCCCGGCCCGGCAGAGCGCGACGCCCGTAACCGCACCACCACACATCTATCTACAATCCACTCAAGAGGAGTTACGCAAGTGACTGAAATGTTTTACGACGACGACGCTGACCTGTCGATCATCCAGGGCCGCAAGGTTGCCATTGTTGGCTACGGCTCCCAGGGTCACGCCCACGCGCTGAACCTGCGCGATTCCGGCGTCGAGGTTGTTATTGCCCTGAAGGACGGCTCCACGTCCGCCGCCAAGGCCGAGGACGCCGGTTTCACGGTCAAGAACGTCGCCGACGCCGCCGAGTGGGCCGACGTCATCATGATCCTGGCGCCGGACCAGCACCAGCGCTCGATCTACAACGACTCCATCAAGGACAAGCTGAAGCCCGGCAAGGCCCTTGCTTTCGCCCACGGCTTCAACATCCGCTTCGGCTACATCCAGGCACCGGAGGGCGTTGACGTCATCCTGGTCGCCCCGAAGGCACCCGGCCACACCGTGCGCCGCGAGTTCGAGGCCGGCCGCGGCATCCCGGACATCATCGCGGTGGAGCAGGACGCTTCCGGCTCCGCCTGGGAACTGGCCAAGTCCTACGCCAAGGCCATCGGCGGCACCCGCGCCGGCGTCATCAAGACCACCTTCACCGAAGAGACCGAAACCGACCTCTTCGGCGAGCAGGCAGTCCTCTGCGGCGGCGTGTCCCAGCTGGTCCAGTACGGCTTCGAAACCCTGACCGAAGCCGGCTACCAGCCGCAGATCGCCTACTTCGAGGTACTCCACGAGCTCAAGCTCATCGTGGACCTCATGTGGGAAGGCGGCATCGCCAAGCAGCGCTGGAGCGTTTCCGACACCGCTGAGTACGGCGACTACGTTTCCGGCCCCCGCGTCATCACCCCCGCGGTGAAGGAAAACATGCAGGCTGTCCTCGCCGACATCCAGTCCGGCGCCTTCGCCAAGCGCTTCATCGAGGACCAGGACAACGGCGGCGTGGAGTTCAAGGAACTGCGTGCCAAGGCCGAGCAGCACCCCATCGAGGCTGTCGGCCGCGAGCTCCGTTCACTGTTCTCCTGGCAGCAGCAGGACGTGGACTATGTTGAAGGTTCCGCCGCCCGCTAAGGCAGGCGTCAGGCGCCGCCGTAAAGGCAGCAGTGAGGCCGGGTTCACACTTAACAATGTGAGCCCGGCCTTTATGTCGGCCTAGACTTGTTCCATCCCCAGGACTGCAACGCAGAGGATCAGCCGTGTCAAAACCCGTAGTACTGCTCGCCGAAGAACTTTCCCCCGCCACCATTGAGGCCCTCGGCCCGGACTTCGAAATCCGCCAGACCGACGGCGCTGACCGCTCCCAGCTGCTCTCTGCCATCGGCGACGTTGACGCCATCCTGGTCCGTTCTGCTACCCAGGTGGACGCAGAAGCCATCGCCGCGGCGAAGAACCTCAAGGTCATCGCCCGCGCTGGTGTGGGCCTGGACAACGTGGACATCAAGGCCGCCACGCAGGCCGGCGTAATGGTGGTCAACGCCCCCACGTCCAACATCGTTTCCGCTGCCGAGCTCACCGTGGGACACATCCTGAGCCTGGCCCGGCACATCCCGCAGGCCAGCGCCGCGCTCAAGGACGGCGAGTGGAAGCGCTCCAAGTACACGGGCATCGAACTGTTCGAAAAGAAGATCGGCATTATCGGCCTCGGCCGCATCGGCGCCCTCGTGGCAGCCCGCCTGAAGGGCTTCGACACCAAGATCCTTGCCTACGATCCCTACATCACTTCCGCCCGGGCAGCTCAGCTCGGCGTGCAGCTGGTGACCCTGGACGAGCTCCTGGCCCAGTCCGACTTCATCACCATCCACATGCCCAAGACCCCCGAGACCGTGGGCATGCTCGGCGCGGATGCCTTCAAGAAGATGAAGAGCACCGCCTACGTTGTCAACGTTGCCCGTGGCGGCCTCGTGGATGAGGAAGCCCTCTTCGCTGCCCTTCAGGACGGTGAAATCGCCGGCGCCGGCGTGGACGTCTTTTCCAAGGAGCCCAGCACGGACCTGCCGTTCTTCAAGCTGGACAACGTGGTAGTCACGCCCCACCTCGGCGCATCCACCGACGAAGCCCAGGAAAAGGCGGGAGTGTCGGTGGCCAAGTCCGTACGCCTCGCCCTGGCTGGTGAGCTGGTTCCCGACGCCGTCAACGTCGCCGGCGGCGTCATCGCCCCGGACGTCCGCCCGGGCATCCCGCTGATCGAGAAGCTGGGCCGGATCTTCACCGCCCTCACCCACGACTCCCTGACACAGTTCGACGTGGAGGTGGCCGGCGAGATTTCCTCCCTGGACGTCAAGGTCCTGGAGCTGGCGGCACTGAAGGGCATCTTCGCCGACGTAGTGACCGAACAGGTCTCCTACGTCAACGCCCCGGTCATCGCCGAGCAGCGCGGCATCAACGTCCGCCTGATCACCACCCCGGAGACGGAGTCCTACCGCAACGTCCTGACCCTGCGCGGAGCACTCAGCGACGGCAGCCAGATCTCCGTGGCCGGCACCCTGACCGGACCCAAGCAGGTCGAGAAGCTGGTGGGCATTAACGGTTTCGAAGTTGAAATCCCCATCAGCGAGCACCTCGTTGTGGTCGCGTACACCGACCGTCCCGGCGTGATCGGCACCATCGGGCACATCCTGGGCATGAACAACATCAACATCGCCGGCATGCAGGTGGCACGCCACGACCAGGGCGGCCAGGTCCTCGCGCTGCTGACCATCGACAGCTCCGTGCCCCAGCAGGTCCTGGACGCCATCAAGGCCGGCATCGGCGCCGAGATGGTCCGGGAAGTGGACCTGGAGGACTAACCCAGGGGGAAACGCCCTAGCGTCGGCCTCCGCTCGGCGCGTCCGGGCGGGGCCACGTATAATTGGCCGGTCTGCTTACAATGGCTGGGTCCTGGTTCGGGACCATGCCGGCAGGCCGGCCAATACCTTTTGCACATCCGTCCGTAATCGTCCACGTCCGCCGCGCGCGGGCTACGAATGTGCGCACGCAATCCAGGTTTCAGGGAGTTCAATGAACGCCGTCCAGAGGTTCATCAGAAGCAGGGTGCTGCTGTTGACCGCGGCCATCCTGATCGCAGCCATGTGCTTGTCGGTCGTCGTCCAAAGTCAGTCGCAGGCGGCCCTCAGCCGGACCGTGAATGAAAATTCACGGGGCCTTTACGATGTCCTGGTCCAGGCCAAGGCGCCCTCGGGTGCGATGCTGCAGCCCGAGATCGCCAACGGCACCGGAGGCATCAGCTTCGAGCAGTTGGACGCCATCAGGAAGCTGTCCGGCACGTCCGTGGCAGCGCCCATCAGCCTGGTGTCCCGCGTGACGCAGAACCTTGAGGCCCCTCGGCTGGACGCCATGGATTACCTGGGCTACAACGCCGGGCTGGCAGGGACCGCGACGGCGGACCAGGCTGCAGGGGCCACCGCTCCGGCCCAGTGGCCCGCGGCTGAATCCGTGTTGAGCGATCAAGCGAAGAAGTACCGCCTCACGGCCAGCGCCGTGAGTTCCGACGGTGTTTCCGAGCAGGCGCTGTTCAAGTCCACTGCCGAAGGCACCCTGGGCAAAGCCAGGCTCGTCGAGCAGCAGGCCGCCGGGGGAAGCAGCATCCGCATCGCCGCCCCGGAAGGCGAAACGGGCATCAAGTTCCCGGCGCCGGCCGGCGGTTCCGAGCACAACCTCTTCAACGTGTCCGTGTCGCTGCCCCTCGCTCCGGAAGTGACGGAGTCAGTGGTGGCCGTCGATCCTGCCGCAGAACGTGCCTTGCTGGGATCTTCCGGGGACTTCCTTGCCCCGCTGGAAAAGGCTCCGCCTGCCGACGCCCGCAACGCCGGCGCCGTTGGACGGTACCTGGAAGGCCTTTTCACCAACGGCATCGGGCTGGACCAGTTGGCGGAAGGACCTGACTTCCTGGGTGTAAAGCTCAAGTACTGGGCACCGCTGATGACCCAGTACCAGCAGGCCAAGCGCACCGGCCAGCTCACCGCGGACTCCCAGGCCATACCCCTGGTGGTACGTTCCGGGACATCCCTGGACCTGAAGTACAACGTCAAGATCGAGGAAATTGACGACGCCGGCAAGGTGGTCAAGGACGTCGGAACAGTTTCCAGGTCCTTGGGCCAGGACTACCTGCCGTTCGTCTCGAAGGACCCGTTCGTCCTCTCCTGGCCCGGGTCCACGGACCACACGTCCCTCCTCGGCGCGACGGGCAACTTCAACCAGGGGCTCTACACACCCGCGCAGTGGAGCACGGACTTTGCTGCGGCCCCGCAGTACACCGACGGCAAAACGGCGGCCAACGGGGCAGTGGACAAGGCTGCCGTCCCCGGCGAATGGGTCACCGTAAACCGGCTGCCCGAAAAGAGCGCCAACGGCACTCCGGTGGACCAGACCCAGCGCGAACCCGTGGACGAGCGGTCCTACCGTGAAAACCTGGCGACCGGTGAGAAGAAGGTCTCCGCTCCGCTGGCCATGGTGTACGGAACCTTCGACCCCTCCGCGGTGGCGAAGGCGGCCGGTGACGTCAACAGGCTTCCGCTGGGCGGCTACGACCCCACCCCGTTCAGCCTGGTCAAGGACGCCGAGGGCAAGGACGTTCCGGCCGCAGAGCTCAAGCCTTCCCTGAGCGCCACCGGGCTTGCCAGCCAGTCTGCCGGCGCCATCACCGATTACTACGGCCTCGCGGCCGCCCGGGGCTACACGCAAAACGCGGCGGTGATCGATGCCGTCCGTGTCCGCGCCGACGCACCCGGAAGCTGGAAGGAGGCCCAGCCGGAGGTTGAAAAGCTGGCCGCCGAGATCCGGGACATGGGCCTGGAAGCCACCATCGTGGCCGGCTCCGCCCGTGAAGACGCCAGCATCTTCGTTCCCGGCTACTCTAAGGACGACGCCGGCAAGGAGTCGGCCCTGGGGACGGTCCGGCAGTCCTGGGTCCGGCAGAATGCGGCCGATGCGGTGACCGGGTCCCTCTCCGGCACCAACATCACGCTGCTCTTCCTCACGCTGTGCGGGGCCGCGCTCCTGACCGGCGCCTCCACCGTGAGCTACATCCGGAAACGCCGGTCCGAAGCCGGAACCCTCCGCGCGATGGGGTGGACCCAACGCCGGATCCGCAGCTGGGTCCTGGAGGAATTCGGGGTGGGCGCGGTCCTGCTTGCCGTGGCCGGCCTCGTCCTGAGCCTCGTCAGCTGGAGCCTCGCCACCGCCCTGGTGTCCGTTTCCGTCCTGGTGCTGTACGCCGCTGCGGCCTTCTTCGCCGCGCAGCAGTTGCGCCACCGCGATGTCATCGACCAGGAGCCGCAGCACGACGAAAGGCTCATTCCGGTGGACTCGCCGCTGACCTTCGCGAACCGGCAGCTTGGCACCAACAAGTTCAACACGCTGTCCCTTGCTGTTGCTGTTGGCGTCTTCGGCGCAGCCGTGGGCGGGCTTATCGCGCTGCTGATCGACATCCCGCGGGCGGCCGGCGCCAGCGCACTGAGCGGCCTCGCCGCCGCCAGCGTCGCCCTGCCGAGCATCCTCCTGGCGCTCTCCGGCGTGGTGGTGGGACTGGTGCTCACCCTGGTCACCGGGCGGTTTGAACTCAATGCCAAACGCCAGTACCTTGGCATCCTCGAAGCGATGGGCTGGAACCCGGACATGCTCCGCCAGGTCCGGTTGTTCGAGAATGCGCTGGTGGGAACCGTAGCCCTGCCGCTGGGCGTGCTGGGCGCCCTGGGCATCGGCCTGCTGCTGGCCCCCTACGCCGCCCTGTGGGCAGGCGTGGCCGGGCTCGTGGCTGTACTTTGCTGGATACCGATTGCAACGAAAGTAGTCCAATGACAAACCCGACGAATGTCCAGCGGAGCCGCCGGTCCGGCTCCGGCGACGTCCCCCTGCAGACGCGCGCCAACACCATCGTCAAGGCCGCCGACCACGAGACCCCGCTGGAACTGAGCGACATCACCATCCGTTACGGGGGCGGCAAAAGCGGGGCGGAAGCCGTCAGCGTGGTGGAAGGCTTCGACCTGACACTGCACGCGGGCGAGATGCACTGCGTCGCCGGCCGAAGCGGCTCGGGCAAGACCAGCATCCTGACAGTCAGCGCCGGACTGACCCTGCCGACGTCGGGCCGTGTCTTCTGGGAAGGCGACTCCCTGGAAAGCATGGGCGACGACGAAATCGCCGACCGCCGTCGCGCACTCATCGGGTACGTGGACCAGGGCGGTGCGCTGATCGACGGTATGAGCGCCCTGGAGAACGTGCTGTTGCCGGCGGTTCCCGACGGCGAAGTGGACCAGCGCCGGGACATGGCCAAGGACCTGCTGGACCTGGTGGGCCTGGGCCGCCGCATGCGGCACCGCCCCGCCCAGCTGTCGGGCGGCGAACGCCAGCGCGTCGCGATTGCCCGGGCACTGATCCTGGGCACCAGGGTCCTGGTGGTGGACGAACCCACGGCGAGCCTGGACCGCGCTTCCGCCAACCGCATCATCAGCATCCTGAAGGACACCACGTCCGATGGCATCGCAGTGCTGGTTGCCTCGCACGACCACGAACTCGTCCGGCTCAGCGATAGCCTGACTGAACTGATCTAGCCTGTCCCTCCGCACCGAAGGTAACGTCCTCCCGTGACTGCTTCAGAGAAAACGCCGTTCTACATCACCACGGCCATCACCTACCCCAACGGCGTACCCCACATCGGCCACGCCTACGAGTACATTGCCACCGACGCCATGGCGCGCTTCAAGCGGCTGGACGGCTATGACGTGATGTTCCTGACCGGCACGGATGAGCACGGGATGAAGATTGCCCAGACCGCGGAAAAGGAAGGCATCACCCCCAAGGAACTGGTGGACCGGAACGCGGAGGTCTACATGGCCGCCCATTCCGCCCTGGGCATCAGCTATGACCGCTTCATCCGCACCACGGACGAGGACCACTACGCCGCCTCGCAGGCCATCTGGAAGAAGATGGAAGCGAACGGCGATATCTACCTCTCCAAGTACGAGGGCTGGTACTCCGTCCGGGACGAGGCGTTCTACGGCGAGGACGACACCGTGGTCAAGGACGACGGCGTGCGCTACTCCAAGGAGACGGACACTGAGGTGACCTGGACGGCTGAGGAGAGCTACTTCTTCCGCCTCTCGGCCTATCAGGACAAGCTCCTTGCGCTCTACGAGGCGCAGCCTGAGTTCGGTGCCCCGCAATACCGTTTCAATGAAGTCATCAGCTTCGTGAAGCGCGGCCTGGAGGACCTGTCCATCAGCCGCACCACGTTCGACTGGGGCGTCCCGGTCCCGGGCAACGACAAGCACGTGATGTACGTCTGGGTGGACGCCCTGACCAACTACCTCACCGGGGTGGGCTACCCGGACGTCGACTCGGAGAAGTTCCGGAAGTTCTGGCCTGCCGATGTCCACATCATCGGCAAGGACATCTCCCGCTTCCACGCCATCTACTGGCCCGCCTTCCTGATGAGTGCCGGACTGGAGCTGCCCAAGCGGGTCATGATCCACGGATTCCTGCAGAACAACGGCGTGAAGATGTCCAAGTCGCTGGGCAACGTCGTGGCCCCGGCCGACTTCGTGGCACAGTACGGCCTGGACCAGGTGCGGTTCTTCTTCCTTCGGGAGGTGCCGTTCGGTGCTGACGGCAGCTACAACCACGAGGCGATCGTCGGCCGGATGAATGCCGACCTCGCCAACAACTTCGGAAACCTGGCCCAGCGTTCACTGTCCATGGTGGCCAAGAACTGCGAGGGCAGGGTGCCGGTCCCCGGCACGTTCACGGACGGGGACAACGCGATCCTTGCCCAGGCCGGCGGCCTCCTCGAAGCTGCACGGGCAGCCTTTGAAAAGCAGGAATTCAGCCGGGCCCTCGAAGTCATCTGGGGCGTGCTTGGAGACACCAACGCCTACTTTGCCGAGCAAGCCCCCTGGGTGCTGCGGAAGACCGACGTCGCACGCATGAACACTGTGCTGTACGTGACGCTGGAAGTCCTGCGCATCGTGGCCATCCTGGCCCAGCCGGTGATGCCAACGGCAACTGCCGCACTCCTGGACACCCTAGGCCAGCCTGAAGGGGAGTCCCGGCAGTTCTCCGCCATTGGCACGCCCATCGCGGCCGGGACCGAACTGCCGGCACCAACGCCGGTGTTCCCGAAGTACGAGGAACCCGCAGAAGAAGCCTGAACACCCCCAAACGCTCTCTCACTTTCCGCGCCTTTTTAGCAAACGCTCTCTCACCCCTGGCCTCAAGGTGAGAGAGCGTTTGCCGTTTCCCTGCATGAACTGAGAGAGGGTGCCGGAGGCACTGTTCGCATCATGAGACAGCTTGACCAGCATATGGATGACCTCGCTACGCTGAGAGCATGAGCGCATCCTCCATCGATCTTGCAGTTATCCCCGGCGACGGCATTGGCCCTGAGGTCATTGCGGAGGCACTGAAGGTGCTGGAGAAGGCCGTGGCCGCAGAGGGCGTAGAGCTTAAGCAAACGCACTACAAGCTCGGCGCGGAGCACTGGCTGGCCACCGGGGAAACCCTGCCGGACCACGTCCTGGCGGACCTCCGCACCCGGGACGCCATCCTGTTCGGCGCCGTGGGGGCGGCCCCCGGCGACACCCGTATTCCGTCAGGCATCATCGAACGCGAATTGCTGCTCAAGCTCCGCTTCAGCCTGGACCACTACGTCAACCTGCGGCCTTCACGGCTCTACGGAACGGTGGGGAGCCCGCTGGCCAATCCCGGCGTCATCGATTTCATTGTGGTGCGCGAAGGAACCGAAGGCCCCTACGTCGGCAACGGCGGCACCCTTCGCCCGGGCACTCCACACGAGGTGGCCACCGAGGTTTCGCTGAATACCGCCCACGGTGTGGAGCGGGTGGTACGGGATGCCTTCCGCCGCGCCAGCCTCCGTGAGCGCAAGCATGTCACCCTCGTCCACAAGCACAACGTCCTGGTCTTCGCAGGTCACCTGTGGAAGCGTACGGTCGAGGCCGTGGCCCAGGAGTTCCCGGAAGTCACCCACGACTACCTGCACGTGGACGCGGCCACGATCTTTATGGTCACCGACCCGTCCCGCTTCGACGTGATCGTCACAGACAACCTCTTCGGCGACATCCTCACCGACCTCGCCGCAGCCATCACCGGCGGCATCGGCCTGGCAGCTTCAGGGAACATCAACATGGACCGCACCGCGCCGTCCATGTTCGAGCCGGTCCACGGTTCGGCTCCGGACATCGCCGGACAGGGCAAGGCCGACCCCACCGCCGCCATCCTGTCGGCCGCACTCCTGCTGGAGCACCTCGGGTTCATCGCGGCGGCCCGCAGGATTGAAGCAGCAGTCGTTGCCGACGTCGAAAAGCGCGACGGCGGTGCGCGCAGCACCAGCGCGGTGGGCGACGCCATCGCCGCCGGTCTCTAGCCGCGCAGGGGCTGCCGGCAACGGGCGTAAGCTTGTCTCGAATCACCAAATGCCGCCTTGCCGTTCAACGCTGAATCCAAGGCGGCCGATCGTGGAGGAACCATGACTCAGACTGCCCACGGCGTCGAATTTACCCAGCAACTCTCGGCAAACCCGAAGTCTGCTGAAGAGCGTGCAGCCATCCTGGCGAACCCGGGATTCGGCAACTACTTCACCGACCACACCGCCATCGTCGACTACACCGTGGACGCGAACGGCAACGGCGGCTGGCACAATGCCCGGATTGAAGCGTACGGGCCGATCGTCCTCGATCCCTCCGCTGCGGTTTTCCACTACGGCCAGGAGATTTTCGAGGGGCTCAAGGCCTACCGCCACGCTGACGGATCCATCTGGACCTTCCGGCCCGAGGCCAACGCAGCGCGGCTGAACAAGTCCGCCCGCAGGCTTGCCCTGCCCGAGCTGCCGGCCGAGTACTTCCTTGGAGCCATCCGGGAACTGGTGGCAGCCGATAAGGAATGGGTACCCAGCGGCGACGGTGAGGCACTGTACCTGCGGCCGTTCATGATCGCCACCGAAGCCTTCCTGGGTGTCCGCGCAGCCCGGGAGGTCTCCTTCCGGGTGATCGCTTCACCGGCCGGCAACTACTTTGGCGGCGAGCTGAAGCCGGTATCCATCTGGATCTCCCGCGAGTACGCCCGCGCCGGCCGCGGCGGAACCGGCGATGCCAAGTGCGGCGGCAATTACGCTGCCTCCCTTATTGCCCAGCAGGAAGCCGAAGCCAACGGCTGCAAGCAGGTCCTCTTCCTGGACCACTTCAACGACGACGCGGTCGAAGAACTGGGCGGCATGAACGTGTTCTTCGTGATGAAGGACGGCTCACTGGTTACCCCCGCACTGACCGGCACCATCCTGGAGGGCGTTACCCGGATGTCCGTCATCCAGGTGGCCAAGGACATGGGCCGCGAAGTTGCCGAGCGGAAGATCACCCTTGAAGAGTGGCGCGACGGCGTTGCCTCCGGTGACATTGCAGAGGTCTTTGCCTGCGGCACGGCGGCAGTGATCACGCCCATTGGCGTTTTGAAGGACGCCACCGAATTCATCGGCTCCGAGGACGCCAAGGCCGGGGAGACCACCATGGCCATCCGGGAACAGCTGCTCGGCATCCAGACCGGCGCGGTCCCCGACACCCACGGCTGGCTCACCCGCCTGGCCTGACTGCGGCATTCGGCCACCACAACTACGACGGCGCCTGGCAGGTCTTCCTGCCAGGCGCCGTTTTGCCTGGCTTTCGTCGGCCCCGGGGGAGCTACCGCCGGGCAGCCTTCCTGGCCGCATTCTTCTGGGCCTTGCGGGAGACGGGCTTGAGGGCCTTCCTGGCCGCTTCCTCCTCCAGGGCACGCTGGCGCCGGGCATCAAGGAGGTCGTTCCACAGGGTGGTGGCGAAAACTCCGCCGTCCTGGGTGTACAACTCGTAGGGATACGAGGCAAACCCGGCCGGGGGAGCGCCGTCGGGAAGCTGTTCGCCGGAGGTCCGGGCCACGGCATCCGCTACCGCCCACGTTTCGGTCAGGTGGGGCACCAGGTTGGCTTCCACAAACGCGTTCGGGTCGGCGGATACGGCAGCCCTCTCAAGCAGGATCTCGAGCTGCTGCTCCAGGTGTTCGGCGGCTGCCGCTGCAACTGACGTCCCGTCATCGGTGGCCCTGGCCAGCACGGCTTCCTGTTCAGCCACTGCCTCCGCCCAGTCTTCTGTACGGCGGAATGCCTGCCAGGTGGGGAACCAGACCACGGCACCGGTGGCGTGGTTGTGGATGTGCCGGAGGCCAGTGCTCTTCTCAGTTCCTGCATGGTCGTTTCCGGCCGCGGCAGCACCGGCGAGGAGCTCTGACAAGGCGGGAGTTGGTGCGGTGCTCATGATGGCGGTGCTTTCGGTAGGGGGTGGTGATCTCTAAGCCACAACCCGCCCCAGGGTCCCGCTTATTCCGCCGGACTGCAAAGATGGGAACGTGACTTCAGCTTCCGGACCCATCCTCCAGCGCAGTTCAGCCTTGACGGAGTTCATCCTGGCCCCCAACCCCGGGCCGATGAGCCTGGACGGGACCAACTCCTACCTGGTGCGGGTGCCCGGTTCTCCCGGCGCCGTGGTGGTGGACCCGGGGCCTCTGGACGAGGCGCACCTCCAAGCCCTTGCCGACGCGGGGCCCGTGGACCTCATCCTCATCACCCACCGCCACGGCGACCACACTGCAGGTTCGGCCCGGCTGCACCAGCTGACCGGGGCTCCTGTCCGTGCCGCGGATCCTGTCCATTGCCACGGAACCGGCACGGCGCTGCTGGACGGCGAGGTACTGTCCGCCGCCGGGGTCGAGGTGAGGGTTGTGGCTACGCCTGGCCACACCTCCGATTCCGTGTGCTTCCACCTCCCCGCCGACGGCCCTTACGGTTCAATCCTGTCCGGGGATACCATCCTTGGCCGCGGCACCACGATGCTCGACTACCCGGACGGGATCCTCGCTGACTACCTCACCTCGCTGGATAGGCTGGAAGCCCTGGGGCCGGGGACCGTCCTTCCCGCCCACGGCCCGGTGCTGCCGTCCCTTGTGGACATCGCCCGGGCCTACCGCAGCCACCGTCTCGAACGGTTGGCGCAAATCCGCGCTGCCCTGGATGGGCTGGGCCGGGATGCGGCCGTGGGCGACGTGACGGACGCTGTCTATGCCGACGTCGACCCTTCCGTCAGGCGGGCTGCTGAAACTTCTGTTGCCGCGCAACTTGACTATCTGCGCGGCGGCGAAGTGCGGCAGTAGGGCCGCCCGGCGGCTGGTTGGCGAGACGGTAGGGTAGGAGCCATGCGTATTGCCAGGTTTGTCGTCGATTCTGATCCCCTCTACGGCGTTGTCGAAGGTGACACGGGCAGTGAGGTCGTCACTGTTATCCATGGAGACCCCTTCTTCAACGGGGTGGAGCGCACCTCCGTCCGCCACAAGCTGGAAGACGTCCGGCTGCTCGCGCCCATCATTCCCCGCAGCAAGGTGATCGGCGTCGGACGCAACTTCGTGGAGCACGCGCACGAACTCGGCAATGAGGTTCCCGCCCAGCCGCTCCTCTTCCTCAAGCCCAACACCGCCGTCGTGGGCCCGAACGATCCTGTGGTGCTGCCGGAGTTCTCCGAGGAAGTCTCCTTCGAAGCGGAACTGTGCGTGGTGATCGGCCGGATCTGCAAGGATGTGCCCGAGGAACGCGTTGATGACGTTATCTTCGGCTACACCTGCGGCAATGACCTCACCGCACGGGATGTCCAGAAGACGGACCTGCAGTGGACCCGCGCCAAGGGCTTTGACACCTCGGCGCCGCTGGGCCCTTGGATCGAGACCGAGTTGGACACCGAAGACCTGCAGATCCAAGGCAGGCTCAATGGCGAGGTGCGCCAGGACGGGAGCACCAGCCAGATGATCAGGGGCGTTAGGGAACTCGTCTCCGTGGTCTCGCAGGCCTTCACCTTGCTTCCCGGCGATGTGATCATGACCGGGACTCCGGCGGGGGTGGGCCTGGTCAACGCGGGGGACCGT
Organism: Arthrobacter sp. SLBN-100; assembly: GCF_006715305.1. NCBI lineage: Bacteria > Bacillati > Actinomycetota > Actinomycetes > Micrococcales > Micrococcaceae > Arthrobacter > Arthrobacter sp. SLBN-100. The sequence goes on along the minus strand of NZ_VFMY01000001.1, from coordinate 1,122,528 downwards.
TTCGAGGTCGAAATCGAGGGCATTGGGCGGCTTTCCAACCCGATCGTGCGCCGGTGATTGTTCTGCAGGGCAAAAGACAGGGGCTGGCCAGACGGTAAAGTTGGAGGCACTATGACTACTGCCTCTGCGCCCAACGCTGCCTCCATCCCGTCCGTCACCGCCGACACTCCGGTGCGCGTCCGGTTCTGCCCCTCACCTACGGGGACGCCCCATGTGGGCCTGATCCGTACTGCCTTGTTCAACTGGGCGCACGCCAAGCACACCAAGGGCACCTTCGTGTTCCGCATCGAGGACACGGACGCTGCCCGCGACTCGGAAGAGAGCTACCAGCAGCTGCTGGAGGCGTTGAAATGGCTGGGGATCACCTGGGAAGAGGGCGTGGAGGTCGGCGGACCGCACGAGCCGTACCGGCAGTCACAGCGCCTGGACTTCTACAAGGACGTCGTCGCCAAGCTCCTTGACGGCGGCTACGCCTACGAGTGCTACTCCTCCCCGGAGGAGGTAGAGGCACGCCACCGTGCCGCCGGCCGGGATCCCAAGCTGGGTTATGACAACTTCGATCGCGAGCTTACCGAAGAGCAGCTTGCGGCTTTCAAGGCCGAAGGCCGGCAGCCGGTGCTCCGTGTCCGGATGCCGGACGAGGACGTCACATTCACGGACCTGATCCGCGGTGAGATCACGTTCAAAGCCGGAAGCATCCCGGACTATGTCATTGTCCGTGCCGACGGTTCGCCGCTGTACACGCTGGTGAACCCGGTGGATGACGCACTGATGGGCATCACCCACGTGCTGCGCGGCGAGGACCTGCTGTCCTCCACGCCCCGGCAGGTGGTGTTGATCCGCTATCTCATGGAGATCGGCGTCGCCAATTACCTGCCGCTCTTTGGCCACCTCCCCTATGTGATGGGGGAGGGCAACAAGAAGCTTTCCAAGCGTGACCCGCAATCCAACCTCTTCCTGCTGCGGGACCGCGGCTTCATTCCAGAGGGCTTGCTGAACTACCTCTCCCTGCTGGGTTGGAGCCTTTCGGCCGATGAGGACATCTTCACCGTGGACCAGCTGATTGAAAGCTTCGACGTCCAGGACGTCCTTGCCAACCCGGCCCGGTTCGACATCAAGAAGGCAGAAGCCATCAACGGCACCCACATCCGGATGCTTGACCCCGAAGACTTCAGGGGACGGCTTGTGCCGTACCTGAGGACCGCCGGCCTCGTGGGCGAGCAGCTCACGGCACGGCAGGAGGAAATCCTTGCCGAAGCGGCACCCCTCATCCAGGAGCGCATCGCCTTGCTGGGCGAAGCGCCGGAGATGCTCGGGTTCCTTTTCAAGCCTGATGACGCGATCGATATTGCCGCGGATGCGCGCAAGGGGTTGCCGGAGAACCTGACGGAGGTCCTGGACGCCGCCATCGCTGCGCTCGAACCTGTGGAGGACTGGAGCCCGGACACCATCCAGGCCGCCCTGAAGCAGGCTTTGGTCGAGGACCTGGGCCTCAAGCCCCGCCTTGCTTTCGGGCCGGTGCGCACGGCCGTTTCCGGACGCCGCATCTCGCCTCCGTTGTTCGAGTCCATGGTGATCCTCGGCAAGGAGTCCTCCCTCCGCCGGCTCAAGACTTTCCGCGGCTGATGACAGCTCCCAGCCAGGCAGAGGGCACCGTCCTGGAAACACCCTTCGGCGCAGTCCGCGGGGTGCTGTTCGACATCGACGACACCCTGGTTGACCTGGAGTACTCCATGACCACCGCCCTGCGGGAGGTCAGCGAACACCTCCTGCCCGGCCTCGACCAGGCCGGGTGGGAACGGTTCGGCCGAATCTTCACGCACGAGACCACCCACTACTACGACCGGTACCTGGGCGGAGAGCTCACGTTCAACGAACAGCGCCTGCTCCGCGGCCGCGCCGCGCTGGGACATTTCGGGGTTGAACTGGCTGAAGGAGAGCAATCGCACCAGTGGCTCAACGCGTACATGGAAAAACAGCCCGCCTACGTGAAACCCTTTCCGGACGTGATGCCGTTGCTGGACAGGCTGGACCGGGCAGGCATCCCCTATGGTGCGGTCAGCAACAACGTCCATGATTACCAGCGCGCCAAGCTGGACGGGGCAGGACTTGAACGCGTCCGCCGCCTCGTGGGAACCGACACCCTGGGGGTGGCGAAACCGGATCCGGCCATTTACCTCGAAGGGGTCCGGTTGCTGGGCACGGACCCTGCCGAGACGTTGTATGTCGGCGACAACCGCCTGCTCGATGCCGAGGGCTCGACGGCGGCCGGCCTCGTTGGTGTCTGGCTTAACCGGGCGGGGGAGACCGTGCCGGACTTTGAGGGCAGCATGGTGGCATCCCTGGGTGAACTGGTCAGCTAGGTCACACCGGGCCGATTTGTGCGAGCCGAAAGTCTCGGGTAGAGTAATTTCTCGTGCTGAGGCGCACGGAGCAGGGATGAAGCCCTGAAAACCGGCCCGAAAGTGCCATTGGGATATGGTGTAATTGGCAACACTACGGTTTCTGGTACCGTCATTCTAGGTTCGAGTCCTGGTATCCCAGCTCTGTTGAAAGCCCGCTTGCGGGCAGGGAAACAGACGGTTTCAGCCGGTCCGCCGATTTGAAACCAAAGTGAAGTGTGTGAAAGAATCACTGAGCTTGACCAGCGGAAACGCTGGTACGAAGTACAGAAAAAGTACACGGCCCCATCGTATAGCGGCCTAGTACGCCGCCCTCTCACGGCGGTAACGCGGGTTCGAATCCCGCTGGGGTCACCAACGAAAAGGTCCCGGGCAGACGCCCGGGGCCTTTTCTTTTGCGCTCTCAAATCCCGCTCCGGCGGGGAAGCCGCCATCACCTCCCGCAACAGATCCGGCGACGCTCTATCACCTCCCGCATCAAATCGGGTAACGCTCTATCAGTTCCCGCAACAGATCCGGCGACGCTCTATCACCTCCCGCATCAAATCGGGCGACGCTCTATCACCTCCCGCAACAGATCCGGCGACGCTCCATCACGTCCTGCAACAGATCCGGGAAGGCACAATCAGTCTGGGGAATCTGCCTGAGGAAACCTAGGGCACATTGCCGTGGCAGCACCGCCGTCGAACTTGACCAGCAATTGCCGGAGCGATGCCCTAAAAGCTGCAGGAGGTGATGGGGCGTTGGAGGGAAAGCTGCAGGAGGTGATGGGGCGTTGGATCTGCCGATTGATCCCGGACGCTTCGCCCATGAAACCGTTGGCTGCGAATATTTTGGAACCGCACGGGCGGGCAGGAACGGGACCAAGGCGCCCTGAACTGGCATGATGATCCTGTGACCTCCCGGGACGAGCAGGACTTACCACAGGATGCAGGGCCAGCGCCGCGGGCGATGGCGGCTGTGGCGCTGTTGGAGCAGGTGCGTGGTGATCTGGCCGCTGCGGCGCTGCCGCTGGCCTTGCCCGGGACGGAACAGGCCCGGCGTGATGCTGCCAGCGCCGTGGCCCAGCTCGATGACTACATCCTCCCGCGGTACCGGAGCCTTGACGCCCCGCTGCTGGCCGTCGTCGGAGGCTCCACCGGGGCGGGCAAGTCAACGCTCGTCAACGCCCTGGTGGGCCACCCGGTGACCCGGTCCGGAGCCATCCGCCCCACCACAAGGCAGCCGATCCTCCTGCATCATCCGGCAGAGGCGGCCTGGTTCGAGGGCCAGCGCGTCCTGCCCACCCTCAGCAGGATCCGCGGATACGTCACCAGCAGCCCGGTCCCGGCCGCAAGCGCCGGGCCCATCCCGGACCCCGGCGCAATGTCCTCCCTTGTCCTCGTAGCCGACCCCGCACTGCCCGAGGGAATCGCACTCCTCGATGCCCCCGACGTCGACTCCATCTCCGACGACAACCGGAAGCTTGCGGGCCAGCTCCTCGCCGCTGCCGATCTGTGGATTTTCGTCACCACCGCCAACCGCTATGCCGACGCCGTTCCCTGGAAACTGCTCCTGGACGCGGCCGGCCGGGACATCATGGTGGCCGTGGTGCTGGACCGGGTGCCGGCGGGGGCGGAAGTTGAGGTCAGCGAGGATCTGCGTGGCCTCCTGGACCGCGAAGGCCTGGGTGCTGCCCAGCTGTTCATCATTCCGGAAACGACACTTGACGCTCTGGGCATGCTCCCTGCCGGCACAGTCCTCCCGCTGCGCACCTGGCTTGGAGATCTTGCCGCCGATTCCGCCGGCCGTTCTGAGATCGCCCGCCGCACCCTGAACGGGACCGTCAGGGCCCTGGCCGGCCGCGTTGCCGCAGTGGCCCAGGCGGCGCGGGAACAGCAGCAGGCGGCAGGCAATCTCGAAGCCGCTGCCGTTTCGGCCTACAATGCTGCGGCCAACCGCATCCTTGACGCCACCAGGGACGGCTCGCTCCTGCGTGGCGAGGTGCTGGCCCGCTGGCAGGACTTTGTGGGCACCGGTGAGTTTTTCCGGACCCTGGAACAGAATGTTGGCCGCTTCCGCGACCGGGTGGGCGCCTTCTTCCGCGGTGAACCGCCACCCGCCATCCGGGTGGAAGCAGCCATCGAGACCGGCCTTCAGGCCGTGATCGTGCACGAAGCCGCAAATGCCGCCGAGGACACGGACCAGCGCTGGCGGACCGACCCCGCCGGACGCCATCTGTTGGGTACGGACGACCTTTCCGGGACAACTCCGGGCTTCGAGGACCGGGCGGCCGCCGAAATCAGGGCCTGGCAGGAAGCCTTGATGGAACTGATCCGCACCGAGGGGCAGGGAAAGCGGACCCATGCCCGCTGGCTGTCCTTCGGGATCAACGGGCTGGGCGCGGCCCTGATGATCGTAGTGTTCTCGATGACTGCCGGACTGACCGGTCTCGAAGTCGGGGTGGCGGGTGGAACCGCGGTTGTGGGCCAGCGGCTGCTGGAGGCGGTTTTCGGCGAGGAGGCTGTCCGGCGGATGGCCGAAAAAGCGCGGGAGGACCTGCACATCCGGTGCCAGCGTCTGCTGCAGGACGAACAGCAGAAATTCCTGTCCCGGCTTCCGGTAAGCGATGACGGTACCGCCCAGTCCCTCGCCGCGCACCCGCATGCGCTGGCCCGGCTGGCGGGCACTGCATGAGTCGCCACAGCGACACCCGCGACTCGTCGCGGCTGGACCGCCGGCTCTCCGCCCTCAACGACGCCCGGGAGCTGGGCGAAGGGGTCCTCCCCGATGAGTCGCTCCAGGAAGTGTTCGGCGTGCTGGAGCGTGCCAGCACCCGGCGGTCGCTGTCCGCTGACCATACGGTGGTGGGGTTCTTCGGCGCCACCGGCAGCGGAAAGTCTTCCCTGTTCAACGCCGTGAGCGGAGCGGAAATCGCGACGGCGGCGGCGCGGCGTCCGACCACATCGGAGCCTTTGGCGGGGGTGTGGGGAGCGGAGGGCAGCGAACCGCTGCTGGACTGGCTGGAGGTCCGGAACCGCCACCATGCGGCAGCCGTGGAGGGCTTCGCCGACGAGGACACCGGCTTGATCCTGTTGGACCTGCCGGACTTTGATTCCACCCGGGCAGCGAACCGTGAAGTGGTCCAGCGGATGGTGGGGCTCGTCGACGTCCTGGTGTGGGTCCTTGATCCCCAAAAGTACGCCGACGCGGCTGTCCACAACGACTTCTTGTCCCGCCTGGCCTCGCACGGCGCCGTCACCCTGGTGGTCCTTAACCAGGTGGACCGCCTTCCCGCCCAGGACGTGCAGCCCGTACTGGAGTCGCTGCGGGCCATCCTTGCCCGCGACGGCCTCGCCAAGGTCCAGGTTCTCGCGGCGTCCGCACTCACCGGGACAGGCGTGGACAAGGTCCGGGACAGCATCCGGAGCGTTGCGGGGAAGCGCAAAGCCCAGTCGCAGCGGCTCGCTGCCGACATCACCCGGGCTTCAACCGAATTGGGCGCAGTGTCCGGTGGCGGCGAGGCGGCCGGGGTCCGGTCCGGTACAACGGCGCGCCTTGCCGACGAGTTGGCGGTTGCGGCGAATGTGCCGGCTGTGGTCCGGGCAGTGGGCCAGTCCTACCGGCTTGAATCAGTGAAGCGGACAGGCTGGCCTGTCACGCGGTGGCTTTCCCGGTTCCGGCCCGACCCTTTGCGGCGGCTGAACTTGCGCCGCACCGCACCGTCGGAGTTGAACCGCACCTCGCTGCCGCCGGCCGGAGCCCCGGAACGCGCCCGGACTGATGCAGCGGTGCGGGAATTTGCCGACGCCGCCAGTGCGGGCGCTCCTGGTCCCTGGCGGGCAGCGATCCGGGGTGCCGCCAGGGAGGGCAGGGAGCGACTGCCGGATGCACTTGACCAGGCCGTCGCCGGAACAGACCTTGCCGCCAACCGTAAATCGTGGTGGTGGGGCTTGTTCAACGTGGTGCAATGGCTGGCCCTGCTCACAGTACTGGGAGGCCTGGGCTGGCTCGGTGTGCTCGCTGCGCTGGGCTACTTCCAGCTGCCCGTACCGGAGGTGCCCAGGGTGGAGGGCTGGCCGGTCCCGACACTGATGATCGCCGTCGGGGTGGTGTTGGGAATCTTCCTTGCGATAACCGGACGCTTCATTGCCGCGGCCGCCGCCAACGCCCGGGCAGCGCGTGCGCGGAAACGGCTGAACGCAGCGGTGGCAGCCGTGGCCCAGGAACTCGTAGTGGAACCCGTGGAGGTTGAAGTCAGCCGGCTTGCGGCCTTCAATGCGGCGCTGAAGACGGCGGCCGGGTAGAAGCAAGGGTCGCACCGGACCGGCTAGTCAGCCGCCGGCGGCCTCAAGGTCCGCGGCGGCGTCCCTGACTTTGATGAGGGTGCGCAGGTTTCGTGTGGTGGTGGAGGCCTTGAACCTGTTCTTGGCCGTGATCTTGCTGAACGGGCTGTCCAGCGTTCCGCCGGCAGGTGCCAGCCAGGCCAGCGCCTCCGGGCCCAGCCTCTTTTGCTCCCCGCCCTCCAGCGCGGCTCCGGCTGCTTCGAGTTCGTCCAGCATGCCAACATCTGAGGAGAGCGTGATGTAGGTGTGGGTGCTCTTATCGTCATCCGGGTAGGGGCAGGCAGCCACCAGCTCGGCCACCCGGGCTGCATCCAGGACCACCACCCAGGCATCGTAGCCGAAGGTGTCCCGGAGGCATTTCTCGCACTCCCGCTTCACGGCGGCGGCGTCCAGGTTGCTGGTCAACACCACGTTTCCGCTGGCAAGCAGGGTCCGGGCGTCCGGGAATCCGACTGACTTGAGCGCCTCCCGGAGCTCTGCCATCTTGATGTTGATGCCGCCCACGTTGATGCCGCGGAGAAACACTGAGTAGCTGCCCATGGCGAAAATCCTAGCGCCCGCTGCACCGGCCCAGGGCGTCAGCCGGTGTTCCTGCCGTTAGCAGGTCCCCTGCATCAGTCGTTGTTCTTGCGCAGCGCCTCGGTGAGGATGCGGCCGGCGTTGCAGACCACTTCCGCATGCAACCGCCCCGGCTGCCGGGTAAGCCGTTCAATGGGACCGGAAATTGAAACCGCCGCAATCACGCGGCCGGACGGTCCGCGCACCGGTGCTGACACGGAGGCGACCCCCGGCTCGCGTTCGCCGAGGCTCTGGCCCCAGCCCCGCCGTCGTACTCCTGCCAGGACCGTCGGTGTGAAGCGGGCCGACTGCAGCCCTTCGAGCAGGCGGTCGTGGTCCTCCCAGGCAAGCAGCACCTGGGCGGCTGACCCTGCCTTCATGGACAGCTGCGTGCCTACCGGAATAGTGTCGCGCAGGCCGATAGGGCGCTCGGCGGAGGCTACGCAGACGCGCCAGTCGCCCTGGCGGCGGAAGATCTGTGCGCTCTCGCCGGTGGCATCGCGCAGCTGCATCAGCACCGGTCCCGCGGATGCGATCAAACGGTCCTCGCCTGCAGCCGAGGCGAGTTCAACGAGTCGGCTTCCCAGGACGAAACGGCCCTGGATGTCGCGGCTGACCAGCCGGTGATGCACCAGGGCCAGGGCAAGGCGATGGACCGTGGGCCGGGCCAGTCCGGTTGCCGCCACCAGCTGCGCCAGCGTGGTGGGACCGGCCTCGAGCGCATCAAGCACATGCGCCGCTTTATCAATGACACCGACTCCACTAGAATTGTCCATGTAATGATATTGCCGTCTCAATATCTGAGATGCAAATCTTTCGGCTGGCGCAGTGTGAAGCCGTACTGGTTCAGTGGATCCATCAGTCAACAGCAGTGAAGGGAGATGGCCATGGCAAAGACATTGGCCGAGAAAGTCTGGGACGCGCACGTGGTGCGCAAAGGCGAGGGCGATGGAGCCAACGCCCAGCCCGACCTTCTCTTCATCGACCTCCACCTTGTCCACGAGGTCACGTCCCCGCAGGCGTTCGAAGGCCTGCGCCTGGCCGGCCGCAAGCTGCGCCGCCCGGACCTGACCATCGCCACGGAGGACCACAACACTCCCACGCTGGACATCGACAAGCCTATCGCCGATCTGACCAGCCGCACGCAGATCCAGACGCTGCGCAACAACTGCGCCGAGTTCGGTGTCCGGCTGCATTCCCTCGGGGACGCGGAGCAGGGCATCGTCCACGTGGTGGGCCCGCAGCTGGGCCTGACCCAGCCGGGCATGACAGTGGTGTGCGGCGACTCGCATACCTCCACCCATGGAGCCTTCGGGGCGCTGGCCATGGGCATTGGAACGTCCGAGGTGGAACATGTGATGGCCACCCAGACGCTGTCCCTGAAGCCGTTCAAGACCATGGCCATCAACGTCGAAGGTACGCTCCGTCCGGGCGTCACGGCCAAGGACATCATCCTGGCCGTCATCGCCAGGATCGGCACGGGCGGTGGCCAGGGTTACGTCCTGGAATACCGCGGCTCCGCCATCCGGGCCCTGTCCATGGACGCCCGCATGACCATCTGCAACATGTCGATCGAGGCCGGTGCCCGCGCTGGAATGATAGCGCCGGATGAGACCACCTACGAATACATGTTGGGCCGGCCCCACGCGCCCCAGGGCGCCGACTGGGACGCCGCCGTGGAGTACTGGAACACCCTGCGTACCGACGACGACGCCACCTTTGACGTGCAGGTTGACCTGGATGCCGACACCCTGGAGCCGTTCGTCACCTGGGGCACCAACCCCGGCCAGGGCGTCTCCCTGTCCGAATCCGTGCCCTCTCCGGAGGACTTCGGCGACGAGAACGCCAAGGCTGCCGCCGAGCGCGCCCTGCAGTACATGGGCCTTGAGGCCGGCACGCCGATGAAGGACATCCGCGTGGACACCGTCTTCCTGGGCTCCTGCACCAACTCCAGGATGGAAGACCTCCGTGCCGCTGCGGACATCATCCGCGGCCGCCAAAAGGACCCCAACATCCGGATGCTGGTGGTCCCGGGCTCGGCGCGTGTCCGCCTGGAGGCCGAAGCTGAGGGCCTGGACAAGGTCTTCAAGGACTTCGGGGCGGAATGGCGTTTTGCCGGCTGCTCCATGTGCCTGGGCATGAATCCGGACCAGCTGGAGGTGGGGGAGCGCTGCGCGTCCACCTCGAACCGCAACTTCGAAGGGCGCCAGGGCAAGGGCGGCCGGACCCACCTGGTGTCCCCGGTGGTGGCCGCAGCCACTGCCATCCGCGGCACCCTGAGTTCGCCGTCGGACCTTGATCCCGAGCCGGTGGTTGAGCCTGCCCGAACCCCCATCCGTACCGACGCAGCCTAGGACCCGCCATGGAAAAGTTCACCACCCACACCGGAACCGGCGTCCCGCTGCGCCAGAGCAACGTGGACACGGACCAGATCATCCCCGCCGTCTACCTCAAGCGCATCACCCGCACAGGCTTCGAGGACGCCCTGTTTTCGGCGTGGCGCAAGGACCCCTCCTTCATCCTGAACCAGGAACCGTTCAACACCGGTTCCGTCCTGGTGGCAGGTCCCGACTTCGGCACCGGCTCCTCCCGTGAACACGCAGTGTGGGCGCTGAAGGACTACGGCTTCAAAGCAGTCCTGTCGTCCCGGTTCGCCGACATTTTCCGCGGCAACTCCGGCAAGCAGGGCCTGCTGGCGGCCCAGGTGGCGCAGGACGACATCGAACTGATCTGGAAAGAGCTCGAAAACGCTCCCGGCACCCAGGTCACCGTGGACCTCGTGTCCAAAACGGTGGTGTGCGGCAACATCGTGGCACCCTTCGACATCGACGACTACACCCGCTGGCGCCTGCTCGAAGGCCTGGACGATATCGGGCTCACCCTCCAGCACGAGGCGGACATCACTGCCTTCGAGGCCACGCGCCCTGCCTTCCTGCCGAAAACCCTGCCGGCACGCCTTTCCTGAGCGGGCGGAAGTACCTCTGACTGCGCGACGGCGCTCCGCCACGCCCTGCCGCCGTCGCCCGCGTATTTCGGTTCGGTAACGCGACCTCCTATGCTTGGTTGGAGCCTTTGCAAGTTTTTTGGGGCTAGTTATCGTGAGGAAACCGGTATATGAGTAGTGTTCTGACAATCCGCGGCGGCGTCCCGCTGACAGGCCGCGTCACCGTGCGGGGAGCGAAAAACCTCGTTCCCAAGGCGATGGTGGCAGCGTTGCTGGGCAACGAACCGTCCGTGTTGCGGAACGTGCCGGAGATCAAGGATGTGGAGGTAGTCACCTCCCTCCTGCAGCTCCACGGCGTGACTGTGGTCAAGGATCCCGTCAACGGGGATCTCACTTTGGACCCGAAAGCAGCCAAGACTGCGCCCAGCACCGCGATTGATGCCCACGCCGGCGACTCCCGGATTCCCATCCTGCTCTGCGGCCCCCTGATCCACGCCATCGGCGAAGCATTCATTCCCGACCTCGGCGGCTGCAAGATCGGCGACCGTCCCATCGACTACCACCTTGATGTGCTGCGCCAGTTCGGTGCCGTGGTGGAGAAGCGGCCCGGCGGCATTCACATTTCCGCTCCCAAGGGCCTGCACGGCGCGAAGATTTCCCTGCCCTACCCGTCCGTGGGGGCCACGGAGCAGGTGCTTCTCAGCGCCACCCGCGCCGAGGGCATCACAGAACTCTCCGGAGCCGCCACCGAGCCGGAGATCATCGACCTGATCGCCGTGCTGCAGAAGATGGGCGCCATCATCAGCGTCCAGACGGACCGCACCATCCGCATCGAAGGCGTGCGCGACCTTGGCGGCTACAACCACCGGGCGCTCTCGGACCGGAACGAATCGGCATCGTGGGCATCTGCGGCGCTGGTTACCAAGGGTGACATCTACGTTGAAGGCGCTTCCCAGCGGGACATGATGACGTTCCTGAACACCTACCGCAAGGTGGGCGGCGGCATGGACATCGGCGAGGACGGCATCCGCTTCTACCACCGGGGCGGGAAGCTCAACCCCCTGGTCCTGGAAACGGATGTGCACCCCGGTTTTATGACCGACTGGCAGCAGCCGCTGGTGGTGGCGCTGACCCAGGCCGAAGGTGTCTCAATCGTCCATGAGACGGTGTACGAGAACCGCTTCGGCTTCACCGACGCACTGATCCGCATGGGCGCCAGCATCCAGGTGCACCGTGAATGCCTGGGCAGCGTGCCGTGCCGGTTCGGCCAGCGGAACTTCCTGCATTCCGCAGTGATCTCCGGGCCCACCCAGCTCAAGGGAACGGACATCGACGTGCCGGACCTTCGTGGCGGGTTCAGCCACCTGATCGCGGCCCTCGCTGCGACGGGAACCTCCCGGGTCACGGGAATCGACATCATCAACCGGGGCTACGAGCGCTTCACCGAAAAGCTGGCCGGACTGGGCGCCGACTTCGACATCACCCCCACGAAGTAGCGGTACGGACGTGAAAGAGTCTGCGAAAAGCAGGGCCACCTTCATATTCATCGCCGGCGTTGCCCGCCCGTTGTTGAACCTCATGATGGACAAAAAGTGGGAGGGAACGGAAAAGCTTCCCGCCGGCGGATTTATTGCCGCCCCCAACCACTGCACGGAAATTGATCCGCTCGTGGTGGGCCACATGCTGTACAACCAGAAGCGTATCCCGCACTTCCTGGCGAAGGCCGGCCTGTTCAAGGTGCCCGCCCTGGGTTGGCTGCTGCGCGCCACCAAGCAGGTTCCGGTGGAGCGTTCGACGGCGGGGGCGAACCGCTCGCTGCAGGTCGCGCAGGAGATTGTTGCCGAGGGCGGCGCCATCATCATCTATCCGGAGGGCACGCTGACGCGTGACCCGGACCTGTGGCCCATGAAGGGCCACACCGGCGCGGCGCGCCTGGCCCTTGAGGGCGGCATTCCCGTGGTTCCGATCGCACACTGGGGCGCGCACGAGGTGTTCCCGCGTTACGGCAAGCGGTTCCACATCTTCCCGCGCAAGCAGTCCCGAGTTGTGGTGGGTGATCCCGTGGACCTCAGCGCCTTCTCCGGCCGTCCCCTGGACAAAGCCACGCTGACCGCGGCCACCGATGCCATCATGGACGCCATCACCGGCCTCGTGGCGGAGCTCAGGGGAGAGCAGCCTCCGGCGGTGCGTTGGGATCCGGCCAAGCAGCAGCAGGCAAAGCCGGGGCGCTTCGTGGACCGCGGGCAGCAGCAAGCCGGCGAACGGATGCCCGGTGATTCCTGAGGGGGAACGCGGCGGATCCGCCCGTTCCGTTGCCGTGCTCGGTGCCGGCTCCTGGGGGACCACGTTTGCGAAGATCCTGGCCGATGCCGCCACCGCGGCCGGTGAGCCGCGTGCCATCCGGCTCTGGGGGCGCCGCAGTGAGGTCGTGGAGGAAATCAACACCGTCCATCAAAACAGCCAATACCTGAAGGACATCGCCCTCCCGGAAAGCATTACGGCCTCCACCGAGGTCCGCCATGTGCTGGACGGGGCGGACCTGGTGGTCCTGGCCGTGCCGGCGCAGTCCCTGCGTCCGCAGTTGCGCGGCTGGAAGGACATGATCGCCCCCGGTGCCATGGTGGTCTCACTGATGAAGGGCCTGGAACTGGGCACCGACGCCCGGATGAGCGAGGTCATCAGCGAGGAACTTGGCGTTCCCGCCGAGCGCATCGCCGTCGTTTCCGGTCCCAACCTGGCGATGGAGATCGCCCGCGAGGAGCCCACGGCTTCTGTGGTTGCATGCACTGATTCCGCTGCGGCCGGCTGGATTGCCCGCAGCTGCACTGCACCTTATTTCCGGCCCTACACCACGGCGGACATCGTGGGGGTGGAAATCGGCGGCATTGTGAAGAACGTCATTGCGCTGGCAGTGGGCATCTGTGAGGGCCGGCAAATGGGGGACAACACCAAGGCATCAGTTATCACCCGCGGCCTCGCCGAGACGTCCCGCCTGGCGCTGGCGCTTGGCGGCGAAGCGAAAACCATGGCCGGCCTGGCGGGCCTGGGCGACTTGGTGGCCACCTGCTCTTCGCCCCTTTCAAGGAACCATACCGCCGGCCGGCTGCTGGGCCAGGGCCTGACGCTGGAGGAAGTGGGCCAAAAGATGACCCAAACCGCCGAAGGCATTAAGTCCGGCCAGGCTGTGCACGAACTGGCAGCAAAACGGGGCGTCGAAATGCCCATCACGGCCGCCGTCGTCGCCGTGCTGGCAGGCAAGCTGTCCGTTGACCAACTGGGGCCTGTCCTGCTGGCCCGGGAACTGAAACCTGAAGGCGATTACTGACCATGTCCCACCACGAAGTGACCGCAGCAGAGCCGGCCGGCGGGGCAAAGCCCCGGGTGGCAGTACTTTTCGGCGGACGCTCCAGCGAGCATGCCGTGAGCTGTGTTACCGCTGCCGGCGTCCTTGGTGCCATTAACAAGGACAAGTATGAGGTGATCCCGATCGGGATCGCCAAGACCGGGCAGTGGGTCCTTGCCCCCGCCGACACCGCACAGTGGTCCCTTGCAGCATCCTCGCTTCCCGAGGTGGTCCCGTCGCAGAAAACAGTGACGCTGGCCCAGATCGGCGGCGAACAGCAGCTGATCGTGACTTCCCCGAACGAGGTCCCCCAGGAGCTTGGAGCCGTGGACGTGGTGTTCCCGCTGCTGCACGGCCCTTTCGGTGAGGACGGCACCATCCAGGGGCTCCTGGAACTCTCAGACACCCGGTACGTCGGTGCGGGTGTCCTGGCCTCCGCTGTGGGCATGGACAAGCACTTCATGAAGGTGGTTTTTGAAGCTGCCGGCCTTCAGGTGGGCCCCTACATCGCGGTGACCGACAGGCAGTGGCGCAAAGATGCGGAGTCCGTGCGGAAACAGGTGGACCTGCTCGGCTTCCCCGTCTTCGTCAAGCCTGCGAGGGCGGGATCTTCGATGGGTATTTCGAAGGTGGACTCTATGGATGAGCTGGATGCCGCCATTGAGGAAGCACGGCGGCACGACCTCAAACTCGTCATTGAAGCGGGAATTGTTGGCCGTGAGATTGAATGTGCGGTGCTTGAAGGCAGGGGCACTGATGCTCCCCGGAGCTCCATGCCCGGCGAGATCTCCGTGGCCGGCGGCACCCACGAGTTCTACGACTTCACCGCAAAGTACGTCGAGGACGACGCCGCAGCGCTCAGCTGCCCCGCAGACCTGCCCGAGGAAGCGATCGCCAGGGTGCGTGAACTTTCGGCGGCTGCCTTTGACGCGGTGGGTGCAGAGGGCTTGAGCAGGGTCGATTTCTTCTACACACCCGACGGCCGGCTGATCATCAATGAGATCAACACCATGCCGGGCTTCACCCCCAAGAGCATGTACCCGCAGATGTGGGCCGCCTCCGGCCTGGGCTACGCAGACCTGATCGACGAACTCATCTACCTGGCACTGAATCGGAAGACGGGCCTCCGCTGACCCTTTTTCCGGGAGCCGGTGGTTGAGCTCGCCTGCTCCGGTGGTTGAGCTCGCCTGCTCCGGTGGTTGAGCTCGTCGAAACCTATTGGCTCTCCGGGAGCTTCTGCAGTTCCTCCTGGCCCACGCAGTTCCTGCCGGCCGGGACCTCTGCCGCGGCAACGGCAAGGTCGGCAAGAACCGTGGCGGAGCTGATCTTGTCCGGGTCCATCAAGATCTCCGTGGCGGGCTCCCGGCCATAGGTGGTGAGCGTCCAGACAGGGTCGCCTTCTTTGATGACCCAGTCGATCCCGTTGACGGTAACGCACCGGTCGGTGGTGGGTCCCGGCACGTTCACGCCGCAACGCAGGACCACCAGTGAGGGATCGCCCCAGGCGGCAGTGGCCTGGCTGTTCGTCTTGCGCAGCGCGGAGGCCCCGATGGCTTCGGGGAGCGCGACCATCATGGGAGCACACGCCGGGTTGGCCGCATCCTTGGCAGCCGGCACGTCCACCACCGGCGAACAGGCGGCCAGGGGGAGGGCCGCAAAAGCCCCGATCAGTGCTGTCCTGGCAGCGCGGGCGGTCAGGGAAGCGTGGGGGCGGTGCATACTCCAAGCCTATCGCCGCAGCCGCCCGGGCCAGGACACGATGGCGGATGTGCCGGCAGCCAATGTCCGCCGGTCCGCTGTAGCGTAGTGGCGTGCCAGAGAACCGTTTGACCGTCCACGCGCAGCCCACCGCCGTCGGTGCCCTCTCCGAAGCCGAATTGCTGGCACGGATATTCCCCCGCCTTTCGATGGAAGGATCCCACTCCCAGGCCACGCTGCTGGGGCCGGGGGATGACGCCGCCGTGGTGGCGGCGCCGGACGGGAAGACCGTCATCAGCATCGACACCCAGGTCCAGGACCAGGATTTCCGTCTCGAATGGCCCAATGGCTACCGGACCACCGGGTTCGACGTCGGCTGGAAGGCCGCGGCGCAGAATCTGAGCGATATCAATGCCATGGGGGCCACCGCCACGTCCCTCGTCGTGAGCCTCACCCTTCCGCCCCGGACGCCGGTCAGCTGGGTGGAGGACCTTGCGGATGGGTTGACGGCCGGGATCAGGAACCTTGGAGCCACCAGGTGTTCGGTGGCGGGAGGCGACCTGGGCCGCGGCCGGGAAATTTCGGTCACCGTTGCCGTACTCGGCACCCTGGACGGCGGCCGCGCCGTGCTGCGGTCCGGGGCGGAGCCGGGGGACGTTCTTGCGTTGGCGGGTACAGCCGGACACGCTGCCGCAGGGCTGGCCCTCCTTGAGTCCACCGTCAACGTCAATGCTCTGGGCGAAACCGAGCGCGCCTTCCTGGACCTGCAGTGCAGGCCGCGGCCACCGCTGGATGCAGGACCCGCAGCCAGGGCCGCCGGTGCCACTGCCATGCTGGACATCTCGGACGGACTGCTGCGGGATGCGTTGCGGCTGGCAACAGCGAGCAGTATCGCCCTCGATCTGGATCCGGCGCAACTGCAGGTGCTGGGGGAAGTGTTGCGGCCCGCCTCGGAGTTGCTGGGAACGGATCCCGCGGGATGGGTGCTCAACGGCGGGGAGGACCACGGCCTGATTGCCACATTCCCTGCTGATGTTCAGCTGCCTCCGGGATTTGCTGCGATAGGCTCAGTACAAGCATTGGGAAGCAACGAAAGCCCGAGCGTCAAGATTGCGGGCCGGTCCGCGGATGCCGGGGGATGGGATCACTTTGCACACTAAGGTCGCCGCCAACGCGCAAGCGATGAAGAGGTGGTTGGGCAAGGCTGAGACCGTCATTGGGAACCATAGCGACCGCCTCAACGCCATCAATATCTTCCCGGTAGCAGACGGAGACACAGGTACCAACCTGTACCTGACCGTCCGGGCGGCCGCCCGGTCTGCTGCTGCAGCTCAAGACCAGCCCGCGCAGCTGGATGTCGGCGTCGTCCTGGCCGCCGCCGGCCAGGCTGCAATGGAGGAGGCCCGCGGAAACTCGGGGACTCTTTTCTCGGTGTTCCTGTGTGCTGCGGCTGAACCCCTGGCGGGACACACCCGGCTCACGTCCACCCTGCTCGCCGCAGCGCTCAACCGGGCCCAGATCAGGGCATGGTCAGCCCTCAGCGACCCCGTTCCGGGAACCATGCTTTCGGTCATGGAGGCCGCAGCCCGGGCCGCGGCCGCGGTGGACGCCGGGCAGAACGGTGATGACAGCAACCACGCCCTGGGCCTGGCCCTGGATGCCGCTGTTGAAGGTGCCCTGGCTGCAGTGATCCGCACCGAGGACCAGTTGGACGTCCTGGCCACGGCACGGGTCGTGGACGCCGGCGGAGTTGGAATGCTCCTGATCCTGGATTGCCTCCGTTCCGCCGTCCTGGGTGAGGAACTCCAAAGCGAGCTGCTGGACGGCCTGCACGGCTATGACGTATCCGATCCACACATCCACACGGCCCTGCCGGACGATGACGGCGTCGAAGTCATGTGCACTATCAACCTTTCGCCCCTCCACGCAGCAACCCTCCGCCAGCAGCTCGACGAAATCGGCGAATCTGTCATCATGAGCCAGGTGGGCGGCAACGAAGACGCGGACGGGAACTACCGCTGGCGGGTGCATGTGCACGTTCCGGAGCCGGAACCGGCTGTCAGCATCATCCGGGGCCTGGGGGAGCCATCCCAACTCAGTATCAGCGAGCTCGCGCTGCCGCGCGAACCCCACACCGATGCAGTGAACTCCAGTGGGCATGACCGCTGAACTGGACCTCGCGCTGGAACGGCGGATCGGAAAGCGTTCGGCAGCCGTCATTGAGAAGCATCTTGGCATCACCACAGTGGACGGGCTGCTGAACTACTTCCCGCGCCGCTACATGAACCGCGGCGAGCTGACACCCATCAGCGAGCTCCCCCTCGACGAGGAAGTCACGCTCATCGCCAGGGTGCTGTCCAGCAGCACCCGGAACATGCAGGCGCGGCGCGGGACCATCACCGACGTCATAGTGTCCGACGACGACGGGCGGCAGGGGCTTCGGCTGGTAGGCGGAACGGATTACCGCGGTAAAGCGCCCGGCACCCTCAAGATCAGCTTCTTCAACGGGTACAAGGCAAAAACCGACCTCCTGCAGGGACGCCGGGCCCTGTTCTCCGGAAAAGTGACCAAGTTCAAGGGACAACTCGGACTCACCAACCCGGACTTCCAGCTCCTGGATGACGACCCTTTCAGCGAGGGCAGCCAAGACCCGGAAAAACTCGCCGCCATGCCCATTCCGGTGTATCCGGCCACGTCCAAACTGCCCAGCTGGAAGATCCAGAAGGCCGTCCAAACGCTGCTGCAGACGCTGGACCTGGACGCCTTGCCCGATCCGGTCCCGCCCGCCGTCGTAAGCCGCGAAAAATTCCTGCCGCTGGCCGAGGCCTACCGCCTCATCCACGAGCCCGAATCCGCTGACGACTGGCGGCGGGCGCGGGACCGGCTCCGTTACCACGAAGCCCTGGTGTTGCAGTCCGCCCTCGCCCGCCGCCGGGCGCAGCTGGCCGCGGAGGAAGCCACGGCACGGCGGCAGGTTCCTGACGGACTGCTTGCCGCCTTTGACGCGGATCTCCCCTTCACCCTCACGGCGGGGCAGGCCGCTATCGGAAAGACCCTGGCGGCCGAACTTGCCCGCGACTCGCCCATGAACCGGCTGCTGCAGGGCGAAGTGGGTTCGGGTAAGACCATCGTGGCGCTGCGGGCCATGCTGCAGGTGGTGGACGCCGGGGGACAGGCCGCACTGCTGGCGCCCACCGAAGTCCTCGCCGCCCAGCACTATGAGTCGATCCGCCGTTCCCTGGGACCGCTCTCCAAAGAGGGCCTGCTGGGCGGGCTGGATGCTGCCTCGGTCCAGGTCACGCTGCTCACGGGTTCCATGCCCGCTGCTGCCCGGAAGCAGGCCATGCTCGATGCCGCTTCGGGGACGGCTGGCATCATCATCGGCACCCATGCCCTGCTCAGCGGCAATGTCAGCTTCTACGATCTTGGCCTGATCGTGGTGGACGAGCAGCACCGCTTCGGTGTGGAACAACGGGATGCCCTGCGGGCCAAGGCGCGGAAGCCGCCCCACCTGCTGGTCATGACCGCCACACCCATCCCGCGCACTGTTGCCATGACCGTGTTCGGGGACCTTGAGACATCGGTGCTGGACGAACTGCCCGCAGGCCGGGCCCCTATCAGCACCCACCTGGTGGGCCTCGCCGAAAACCCTGCCTGGGCCGGGCGCATCTGGTCCCGTTCCCGCGAGGAAATCGATAACGGGCACCAGGTGTATGTTGTTTGCCCCAAGATCGGTACCGACGACGACGGCGACTTCAGCCCGGAGGAAGCGGACCTGGCCGAGGGCCCTGAGGGGGAAAACGGGCGGGAACTGGCGTCCGTGACCGCCGTCGTCGAACATCTCCTGGCCGAGCCGGCACTTTCCGGTGTTCCCCTGGCCCCGCTCCACGGGCGGCAGCCGCCCGACGTGAAAGCCGCCACCATGGCCGGCTTCGTGGACAACCAGGTCAGGCTGCTCGTCTCCACTACCGTCATTGAGGTGGGCGTTGACGTCCCCAACGCCACCCTTATGGTCATCCTCGACGCCGACAGGTTCGGCATCTCGCAGCTGCACCAGCTGCGTGGCCGGGTGGGCAGGGGCGGGCTGCCTGGAACCTGCCTGCTGGTCACCGCCCTGGAGCCCGGCCATCCCAGCCGGAAGCGCCTGGAGGCGGTGGCCGCCACCACGGACGGTTTCGAGCTTTCCCAAGAGGACCTCAAACTGCGCCGCGAGGGCGACATCCTGGGTGCCTCCCAGTCCGGCGGCCGTTCCACCCTGAGGCTGCTGCGTGTGCTCGAGCACGAGGCCGTCATCAGCCGGGCCAGGGACGATGCCCAGCAGATCGTGTCACAGGACCCGTCACTGGCTGCACACCAGGAACTGGCCGAAGCAATCGACAAGTACCTCAACCCCGAAAAGGAGGCGTTCCTTGAACGCGGTTAGCATGGTGGGACCCGAAATGCGCGGCGGCGGAAGCACGGCCGTCCGGTGAGCCGGATCATCGCAGGAGCAGCTGGCGGCACACCCCTGCAGGCTGTCCCGGGCTCGCTGACCAGGCCCACCACGGACCGGGTCAAGGAAGCGCTCTTCTCGCGGCTTGATGCCTTTGACGCCATCACCGGTGCCAGGGTGCTGGACCTCTACGCCGGCTCAGGATCCCTCGGGGTGGAGAGCGGCAGCAGGGGAGCCCAAACCGTCGACCTCGTGGAGTCCGAGGCGAAAGCCAGTGCTGTCTGCCAGCGCAACGCGGACCTCATCAACGGGGTCCTGGGCCGCAAAGCCGTGACGGTACACCGGTCCAAGGTGGAACCTTTCCTGGAGCGCGCCGCAGCCGCCGAAGCCTGGGACCTCGTGTTCCTGGACCCGCCCTATCCGCTGGAGGAAGTCGCGTTGTCCGCAGTGCTCGAAAAACTGGCCGCTCACTTGGCGCCGGCGGCAGTAGTGGTGGTGGAGAGGTCCTCCCGGTCACCGGAACCGGCGTGGCCGGGCGGGCTTGCGCGGTTCGCGGAGAAAAAGTACGGCGAAACCCGGCTGTGGTTCGCTGAGCCCTTTGTGCCGGACGCCATTGACGCAGACGCCCTTGAGGCGGAAGGCCTGGATGCGGACGCGAGTGACCCGGATTCCATTGAGGCGGACGGCAGCGGCAGGTAGGAAACCTGCCCGGGCCGGCCGTGCTTACACGCCGAGGGCGTCCAGGTCCACTCCTGCCAAAACCCTGGCCGGATGCGGCCCGCGGGCGGCCAATTCTTCGGTCCAGCCGGCGGGCCAGGGAGTTTGGGTGCCGGCCAGGATGATGTTTCCGGGATAGCGGCCCTCAAACATGCCTGCTTCAGCAAAAGCGGCGACGTCACCCATGGCACGGCGCATTGCAGCCACCTGGCTCCGGACCAGGGTGAGGCCTGGCTCGTCTCCCACGTTGATGATCAGGAGCCCTCGTGGCGCAAGCCGTTCCCGCAGCTCACTGTAGAACTCGGTGCAGGCAAGGTGGGCCGGCGCAACGGGTCCGGAGAAGATGTCCAATATGACCACGTCAAAGCGGAGGCCCGGATCAACGTCGGTCAGCGCATCCCTGGCATCTCCGATGACGGTGTGCAGGTTGGTCCCCTCGGGGAGGGGCAGCTGCCGCAGGACGAAATCGAGCAGTTCACGTTCCAGCTCCACCGCGTACTGGTTCGACCCCGGCCTGGTCGCCTCGATGTAGCGCGCCAGTGTCAGGGCGCCCGCTCCCAGGTGCAGCGCCGTGACGGGGGTTCCTGCCGGGGCCGCAAGGTCCACCAGATGCCCGATCCGCCTCAGGTACTCGTAGAAGATCTCCTCCGGCCGCGCCAGGTTCACGTGGGACTGTTCCGCGCCACCGATGCTGAGCACGTAACTGCCCTCCGTGAAGGTGTCCGGCTCGATGGATGCGTGCTGTCCGCTGGTGCGAAGGAACCGGGCCGCCCCTCCCTCGCTGCCTGCCTGCATCAGACCAGCCCGCCAAGGGTGGCCAGCCGGGCTGCAGCCTCCTCCAGGACCTCTGTCTTTTTGCAGAACGCGAAGCGGAGCAGGCTTCGTGTCCTCTCCGCCCCTTCCGGGTGGCAGAAAACCGGGACTGGAATTGCGGCAACGCCCACCAGGCCCGGAAGCCTGCGGGCCAGGTCCACGGAATCATGGATTCCCAGCGGCGCGGTATCGACGTTGACGAAGTACGTACCCTGCGGGGAGTAGACATCGAATCCCGCGGCCCGCAGCCCTTCGCTCAGGATGTCCCGCTTGCGCTTCAGGGTAGCGGCAACGCCATCGTAGAAGGCGTCCGGCAGGCCGAGTCCGGTGGCAATGGCTGACTGGAACGGAGTGCCCGAACTGTAGGTGAGGAACTGCTTGACCGTGCGCACGGCGGACACAAGCTCCTCCGGGCCTGTCACCCAGCCGATCTTCCAGCCGGTCAGCGAAAACGTCTTGCCGGCAGAGGAGATGGTGATGGTACGCTCGCCGGCTCCGGGCAGGGAGGCCACCGGAACGTGGCGGGCGCCAAAAGTGAGGTGTTCATAAACTTCATCAGTGATGATGAGGCAGCCATGTTTCCTGGCCAGGTCAACGACGCGCTGCAGGACGCTCTGCGGAAATACCGCACCCGTGGGGTTATGCGGGTTGTTCAGCAGCACCGCCCGGGTCCTCTCGCTGAAGGCCGCTTCCAGGGCGGACAGGTCCGGCATGAAATCCGGGGCCAGCAGCGGAGCCGTTACGTGGGTGGCGCCGGAGAGCCCGATTACGGCGCCGTAGGAATCGTAGAACGGCTCGAAGGTCAGGACCTCATCGCCTGGACCAGTAAAGGCCAGCAGGGCGGCGGCGATGCCTTCGGTGGCGCCGGTGGTAATGATGACCTCGGTCTGCGGGTCAGGGGAGAGGCCGTAAAACCTTTCCTGATGGGCAGTGACCGCTTGGCGCAGCTCCAGGATTCCCTTGCCGGGCGCGTACTGGTTCGCGCCGCCGGCGATGGCGGCGCGCGCAGCGTCCCTGATCTCCAGCGGTCCGTCCTCATCCGGAAAACCCTGGCCCAGGTTGATGGCACCGGTCTGCGAGGCGAGGGTAGTCATCTCCTCGAAGATGGTGACGCCCAGCCCGCCATCCGGTCCGAGGAGGTTGGCTCCGAGTGCGGTCCGTTGCCAGGGGGCAGGGGCCATGGGGGCGGAATGTTCCCGTGGAGGATGCATCCAGTCATGGTATCCCGGCCTTTCCATGGGGTAGGTTCGGAGCATGAGACGAGCTGTCTGCCCCGGATCCTTCGACCCCATCCACAACGGCCATCTCGAGGTTATTGCACGGGCGGCCAGCCTGTTTGATGAAGTCATTGTGGCGGTGTCCACCAACCCGGGTAAGAAGTACAGGTTCACGCTGGGAGAGCGCCTGGACATGGCCCGCGAAACGCTGGCGTCGCTTAAGGGCATAGTGGTGGAACCGGTGGGCGACGGGCTCCTCGCGGAGTATTGCCGGCAGCGGGGTGTGTCAGCGATCGTGAAGGGCCTTAGGTCGTCCTCTGACTTCGACTACGAGCTGCCCATGGCCACGATGAACCGCCAGTTGAGCGGTGTGGAAACGGTCTTCCTGCCGGCCGAGGCCCACTACATCCACCTGTCCTCCACCTTGATCAAGGAAGTCGCGGGCCTGGGCGGCAGCGTTTCCGACTACGTCCCGAGGTCGGTGCACCGCAGGATGCTGGCGGGCGGGTCGTCGGCCGATGAGCAGCCAAGAGGGTAGGCTGGTCAGGTACTTCGGCGGTCCCCGCTGGCTGGTTTGAGTCCCCGCGGCTCTTCAGGCTAAGATGGTACGTCGGTCATATGTTCAACAGGAGTTCTCATTAAAAGAGATGCTGGTTCGCCCCTGGCGTTCGACGTCAAGGACCTCGGACGCAGTCCGGGAAGCATGCGGACACTGAAGGAACATGTACCCGCACCGGGTGATCTTGGTGTGGCGCTCATTGGTGTTCAGGAAGGCTCGGATATCGAGCTGGATCTGAGGCTTGAGGCCGTACACGAAGGAATTCTGGTATCTGGAACTGCACTTGCCGAAGTAACGGGTGAATGCGGCCGATGCCTGGATCCCCTTGCGTATGACCTTGAGGTCAATGTGCAAGAACTTTTCTTCTATGAGGGCGTACAGCTTTCGGACGAAGAAGATGATGAAGAGCAACGTCGAGTCGAGCACGATGTAATCGATCTTGAACCGGTGTTGCGGGACGCGGTTGTCACCAATCTGCCGTTCCAGCCGGTGTGCCGGGAAGACTGCCAGGGCCTTTGCTCCGAATGCGGAGTACGCCTGGAAGACGAGCCGGGGCACCACCACGAGGTCTTGGATCCTCGCTGGGCTGCCCTAGCTGATATGGCTAAGCCTGACCGGCAAAATTGATTTGTACGTGTTTGTCTAGAGAGAAATGAGTTAGCCGTGGCTGTTCCCAAGCGGAAAATGTCTCGCTCGAATACCCGCGCCCGCCGCTCGCAGTGGAAGGCGACCGCCCCCCACCTGGTGAAGACCGTGGAGAACGGCCAGGTCACCTACAGCCTGCCGCACCAGGCGAAGGTCGTCACCGACTCGGCCGGCACTGCGCTGTTCCTTGAGTACAAGGGCCGCAAGGTCGCGGACGTCTAATCGGCCCCTCAGGCTGACATGATGTCTTCAACTGAAGAGCTTTTGAAGCGTCTCGGTGTCTCTATTGACGCCGGGACGCTTCGTCTTGCGCTCACACACCGTTCCTACGCCTACGAAAACGGCGGCATCCCCACCAATGAGCGGCTGGAATTCCTGGGTGACTCCATCCTGGGGTTCTCCGTGACGGACGCCCTCTACCGGGACAACCCGAACCTCCCCGAAGGCGATCTTGCCAAGCGCCGCTCGGCCGTGGTCAGCACCCGGGCCCTTGCCGGCATCGGGCGCAGCCTCGGCATTGGCGAATACATCTACCTTGGGCAGGGCGAAAAACTCACCGAGGGTAAGAACAAGGCGTCCATCCTTGCGGACACCATGGAGGCCCTGATCGGTGCCACCTACGTGTCCAACGACATCGAGACGGCCCGCCAGCTCGTGATGCGGCTGATCGGGCCCCTGCTGAAAGACGCCGGTGCCCTGGGTGCCGGGACCGACTGGAAAACCAGCATTCAGGAACTCGCGGCCAGCCGCCAGCTCGGAACCATCCACTATGCGGTGGAAGGCTCCGGCCCCGACCACGCACGGGTTTTTACAGCAGTCCTGCACATCGGCGGCACGGCCTACGGCCAGGGAACCGGCCACTCCAAAAAGGAAGCGGAGCAGGAAGCTGCCGCTGACGCCTGGCGGGCTCTTTCCGGCAGCGCGGCTTCAAAGGCTGCGCCTTCCGCCACCGGAGGTAAATCCGCCGGCAACGTAGCCGCCAAGTAGGGGTTGTGCCCGAACTTCCCGAGGTTGAGGTGGTCCGCCGCGGCCTGGTGAGCTGGGTCCGCGGCCGGACCATCGAGGGTGTGGACGTCCTTGACGAACGCTCAATCCGCCGCCATGCGCTGGGTGCCCGTGATTTCGTCGGCAACCTCGAGGGGGCAACCGTCGCCGACGTCGTGCGGCGGGGCAAGTTCCTCTGGATGCCGCTGCTGGATGCATCCGCCGGCACCCGGGATCCACACCCTTCCGGGAACCATCGTCCCGCCGTGGCACTCATGGCCCACCTCGGGATGAGCGGCCAACTGCTCATGCAGGACGGAAGCGTCCCCGATGAGAAGCACCTCAAAGTACGGTTGCGTTTGAGTTCCAGCGACGGCATGCCCGAGCAATTGCGGTTCGTGGACCAGCGGATCTTCGGCGGGCTGTTCGTCACCTCGCTGGTACCAACAGATGACGGCGGCCCCGGCGGACTCGCTGAATCACCCCTTCCACTCATTGCAGAGGAAGCGGCCCACATCGCCCGGGATCCCTTGGACCCCGCCTTCTCGTTTGATCTTTTCTACCGCCGCCTGCGCAAACGCAAAACGGGGCTAAAACGGGCGTTGCTGGACCAGGGCCTGGTATCCGGCATCGGCAACATCTACGCCGACGAAGCACTGTGGCGTGCCCGCCTCCACTTCGCCCGGCCCACAGACACCCTCCGCCGGGCCGAAGCGGAAAGGGTAGTCGGCAGCGCCCGTGACGTTATGGTCGATGCCCTGGCCGCCGGCGGAACAAGCTTCGACTCCCTCTACGTGAACGTCAACGGCGCCTCCGGGTACTTCGACCGGTCCCTTAACGCCTACGGCCGGGAGGGCCAGCCGTGCCACCGGTGTGCCTCTGCGGGAATCCACGCCCTGATCCGCCGTGACCAGTTCATGAACCGTTCCTCGCACACCTGCCCGGTGTGCCAGCCGCGTCCCCGCAACGGCCGCTGGTAAGGACCCACCGGAAGCCTGCGGAATCCGCTGCCCAGACGGCGGGAAAGGTGTGGAAATCCACCTATCCTGCGTCCACAGGCGATGTCAGACTGTGGCCATGGACGTCCCAGGAACTGGTTTCGCCGATGCCGTGGTGCGGCAAACCGGCCCGCGCGGCAGGCCGGTACAGCCGTGCTGGTAAAACGGCTGGTCCTGGCTGGTGCCGGCGCAGCCATCATCCTCAGCGGTACGGCCATGATTTTTGACAACCTGGCACACGAGCAGCCGGCCACCGGGGCCGGGACTGCTGCTTCTCCCGGCCAAGGTCCCGTGGCGGACGGCCTTGCTCCTGCGGGAACGGGCGGTACCAGTGCACCGCCGCAAGGTGGACCTGGGACCGCAGAATCCGGTGGTAACGCCAGCTTCCCGGAGGCCGACGGTGCCGGCGGATCAGGAGGCCAAGGCCGCCTGGAAGTCCTGCCGCCAGCCAGTGCCTCACCAACCGGCCTCCCAGTGCCCTCACCGGCTGCAGCTTTGGTCAGTGCGCCGCTGCCGGCCCCGGCATCGGCGCAGGGAAAAACAGTAGAGGGTTTCCCGTCGCAGGTTCTTTCGTTTCCTGACGGGACGGTCATCGTCTTCACAGGTGTCAGTTCAAGCGGGGACACGCTCCAAGCCACCGCCGAGGGCATCGTTGAGCTTGCGCCCGAAAAGGTAACGGGGCACTTCCAACAGGTCCTCCAGTCGGCGGGCTTCCGCTCCGAAGAAGCGCCCGCAGCAGTCGGGCAGCAAGGACTTCGACTCACCCGTGGAAACGATTCTGTATCCGTTACTCTTTCCGTGACTGGCACCGGAAGCACGCGCTTCTCGCTGTTGGGCAATTTCCACACCGAACCGGGGCGGTAGTCCATGTACATATCCATGTCGGACCGCCATGGCGGCAAGGAAAAAGCGCTGGAACCAGCCATGGAGGGGGCAGATCTCCCGGCTGCGCGCTTCAGGCTTTCGCCCGTTATCCTCTGGCTGGGCATAGTGAGCATGGCTACGGACATCTCGTCGGAGTCAGTTGCCGCCGTCCTGCCGCTTTACATCACCGGCTTCCTGGGGCTTTCCGTGATCGCCTTCGGAATCATCGACGGAATAAACCAAGGTGCTAGTGCCCTGGTACGGATCGCGGCCGGTTGGGCCTCGGACAGAGTTGGCAGGCCCAAGCGAGTAGCCCTGGCCGGGTACGGCTTGTCGCTGATCGCCCGTGTCGGATTCCTCTTCGCCGGCGGATTCTGGTCGATGGCGGCGGCCGTCACCGGTGACCGGATCGGCAAGGGCATCAGGACCGCTCCACGTGATGCGCTGATCTCGACGGCGGCGCAGCCGGAGTACCTGGCCCGGCATTTCGGCGTGCACAGGATGCTGGACAACATTGGAGCGGCAGCAGGACCCCTCATCGCTTTTCTGATCCTGATGCTGATACCCAACGGATACGGCACCGTCTTCGTGGTGTCCCTCGCGTTTGCAGCGATCGGCGTGGCAGCACTGGCCCTGGTAGTGCCGGACCTGGGGACGGGACGGAAGGCGCGCCGGCCCGGCGTGAAACGAACCGGCGGCAGCCAGGCAGCCCCGGGGCGGGGTGCCCGCCTTCCACTGCGTTGGCAGTTGTTCAGGGAACCCGGGCTGGGCCGGTTGCTGATCGCATCAGCGTTGCTTGGCCTGCTCACCGTCGGCGACGGATTCATCTACCTCGTCCTGCAGGACAGGGATGACTTTGCGGTGCAATGGTTTCCCCTGCTGTACGTTGGCACCAATATCGTTTTCCTGCTGCTGGCCATCCCCATGGGCAGGCTTGCCGACCGCTACGGCAAGGGAAGGGTTTTCCTGGCCGGCCATGTGGCACTCCTGGCGTGCTACCTCTGCGCAGCGGCACCAGTGAGCGGCCTTGGGCCGACAATGCTCTGCCTTGCCCTGCTGGGAGCCTTCTATGCTGCAACCGATGGTGTCCTGGCAGCCTTTGCAAGCCAGCTGAGCCCACCAGGCATGCTGGCCACAGGCATTGGCACGGTGCAGACCGTGGTGGCGCTCAGCCGGGTAGCGGCATCCACCCTCTTCGGAGTTTGCTGGTTTGCCCTCGGGCCGGCAGCAGCCATGGTGGTGGTGGGGAGTCTCCTGGCGGTTGTCCTCCCGGCCTCGTACTTCATCTTGCGGAAAGCACAACGGCAGGAAGCGGTGGTATGACCGAAGGCACCAAGAGTTCCGGCGGCCGGCTCCGCTGGGTGGTTCTTTTGATGGTGACGTGCCTCATCCTGGCGGGAGCGGGCTCTTACGCCCTGTCCGCCTTCCAACGCCTGCAGGACAGCCGCGCCGCGCCGCCCGCCGTCGACGTTGCTGCAGAAAGCACGGAATTGCCGAAAGGTTCCTACGTCCTTTTCCGCAATACCGCAGCGGGGCAGGGTTACGGCATGGCAGCAACCGTTCCCGCTGCAGACCCCTCAGGCCCCAGGAGCATTGGCGGCGCAGCATGCGACAGGGTGTACGCGACCGGGATAAACGTGGTCTGCCTCAGCACCAACCGGGGCTTGGTGACGAGCTTCGAAGCCTCGATTTACGGAGCCGGTTGGCAGAGGCTTCAGGCCTGGGCCCTTCCGGGGATCCCCAGCAGGACCCGTGCCAGCGGCGCCGGCCTGGTCGCTACTACTGTTTTTGTCACCGGCCACTCCTACGCGGGGACGGGATTTTCCACTGAAACGGCCATCAGGGGCCTGGATGGCGCTGTCAAGGCCGGGAATCTGGAGGAATTTGCATTGCTGGTAAATGGCCAGCAGATTACGGGCTCAGAAAGAAACATCTGGGGCGTCACTTTTGTCCCCGGTCAGCCTGACGCCTTCTTCGCCACAGCAGCAGCTTCCGGGCGCCATTGGCTGGTTCGCGGCAGCATTGCCGGTCGCACCTTGACTGCAGTCCACGATGGGGTGGAATGCCCCTCCATATCGCCTGACGGGACCCGCGTCGCCTTTAAGAAAGGCATGGGCTCAGGCATCACCCCTTACTGGAAGGCAGCAGTCCTTGATCTGGCGAGTGGCAAGGAGACAGTCCTTGGCGAAAGCCGAAGCATTGATGACCAGATCGAATGGCTTAATGACAGCTTTCTCCTCTACGGATTGCCGAGGGAGGGCGAAGCAGGGGACTCGGATGTCTGGCGAATTCCTGCTGATGGCGGAGCTGGCCCGCGGCTGTATATCGAACACGCGTGGTCACCATCCGTGGTGCGATAAACGCCACGTCCCCGGAGTAAAGAGAAGCGATACCGCCTGAGTATTAGTTCCTACCGAAGTTGTACGCGCCGAACGGCGGGTTCTGAAGCCGCGTTTCACCCGCCGCCGCGTCCCAACCGGATTGCCGCCCGGCTGCATCTGGCACCCTCTAGCGCGGGGAAGGTTGATGGCCAAGGTACCGGATCCCGAGGCTTGCCTCCCTGGACGAAGGACACCGGGGCTGCCCATCCGCAAGCCGTGGATGACCAGTCCCGCTGGGCTCCTCCGAGATCCTCGGCGACGAAACGAAGAAAAACTGACCGAGTTGAAAGTTTCATGGAGCCAGAAGAGCAATCCCGGCCAATTTGAACCTGGAATGCTCTTCTGGCTGAAATACTCCGCCCGCCCAACCTGGGCCACGTGTTCCCCGTACTGGCTGATGCGGGTCGCTCTTGCATATGGATACTTATGAAGCGGGCGAGAAGACAACATCCACGAAGTAGTTGGTGGCATTGTCGGTACGGTTGGGAACCGCGGTTCCGGAACCGTAACGGAACAGCCCGTTCCTGGCCGCCGGAGCTGTGAGATAGCCGCTTGTCCACGCCCGCGTGAAGAACGCAGAAGTGAAGGAATATCGGCCCACCGGAGCGTTGTACGAAACCACGTAATCTGTCGCTTCAGTCAGGCGGACGGGAGGCGATAGGACTGCCGTCTGCCAGCCGGTGGCAGTCTCGTTGCTAAAGGCAACCCGGGCCAGGCGGCTACCGGCGGAGTTCCAAAGCGAACCGTAGTGGATGCCGGTGTTGAGCGGACCCTTGTAAAAACGGATTCCGGTAACCCAACCGGTCCGTGAGGTCCTGAACGTTGCGCCCAGCTCGATGGCCCTGGTTTCGCTGGAGGCGGCAACTGTTGGAGTGAGGGTAGCGAAAAGAGTCTGGTCAGGAGGGTTCGTTGTGGTGAACAACCAACTCGTGGCTGGCAAGGCTGCCCCATCGGTGGAACTGACATTGACGGCCCGAGCCGTTACTTGTGTGTTGGCTGGGAGCAGATCGCTGGGTGTAAAGGTGATAGTCCTGCCATCGGTCGAGAGTGCTGACGCTCCGGAAATGGTGGCCCCGGCCACCACCAGTTCCAGGGCTGCTCCGGGCTTTGCGCTTGAGGAGAGCGTCAATGTGGGTTTCACATCCCGCGGTACATTGGTCGCATTCTGGACTGGCGACTGGGCTGTCACGGTAAATGATGCTGAGGACGGGGACGTCCCCCCGTAGACGACGTCCACAAAGTAGCTGGTAGTGGAGCCGTTGACCGGGAAAACAGAGCCATTAGCGAAGGCGCCGGATCCTTCTGTGGTGCGTAGTGGTCCGCTGGTGAAGCCGGTGTTGAAGCCGCCTGGTGTTGCTGAGTAGGTGCCGGTGGGGGTGGTGTAGGCGGCGATGTATTCGGTGTTGGCGGTGATGGGGACGGGTTGGCTGAAGTTCATTGTCTGCCAGCCGGCGGTGGTTTCGTTGGTGAAGGTGATGGTGGCCAGTTGTTGGCCGCCGGCGGTGAAGAGGGTACCGGTGTGGGTTCCGGTGTTGCCGGCTGCTTTGTAGAAGCGGAGGCCGGTGATGGTGCCGTCGGCGGCGCTGGCGAAGCGGACGCCGAGGGTGAGTGGGGTGCCGTCTTTGATTTCCATGGTGGTGGGGGTGACGGTGTCCTGGTAGAGGGTGCAGGGGCAGGTTCCTTCGGTGCGTGGTGCGGGCACTGTGGTGAAGGTCCAGGTGTTGCCTGCGCTGAGTTGCTGTCCTGTGGTGGAGGTTGCGCTCAGGGTTGCCGTGTAGGTGGTGGAGGTGGCCAGGGCGGCGGCGGGTGTGAAGGTGGCCTTGCCTGTGGCCGTGTCGTAGGCGGAGGTGCCGTTCACGGGTGTAGTGCCGGGGCCGGTGAGGGTGAGTTTGACCGTTGATGCGGTGGCGGGTTTGGACAGGACCACGGACACCGGGCTGTCCAGTGCGACACTGGACGAGCCGGCCAGCGGCGACTGGTTAACCCCCGCGAAGGGCGGATCAGCCTGCTGGAACACAAGGTCCACGAGATAGCTGGAACTCGATGATGAGCCCGGGAAGGCACCCGAATAGGTGAAGGCGCCGGATCCTTCTGTGGTGCGTAGTGGTCCGCTGGTGAAGCCGGTGTTGAAGCCGCCTGGTGTTGATGAGTAGGTGCCGGTGGGGGTGGTGTAGGCGGCGATGTATTCGGTGTTGGCGGTGATGGGGACGGGTTGGCTGAAGTTCATTGTCTGCCAGCCGGCGGTGGTTTCGTTGGTGAAGGTGATGGTGGCCAGTTGTTGGCCGCCGGCGGTGAAGAGGGTACCGGTGTGGGTTCCGGTGTTGCCGGCTGCTTTGTAGAAGCGGAGGCCGGTGATGGTGCCGTCGGCGGCGCTGGCGAAGCGGACGCCGAGGGTGAGTGGGGTGCCGTCTTTGATTTCCATGGTGGTGGGGGTGACGGTGTCCTGGTAGAGGGTGCAGGGGCAGGTTCCTTCGGTGCGTGGTGCGGGCACTGTGGTGAAGGTCCAGGTGTTGCCTGCGCTGAGTTGCTGTCCTGTGGTGGAGGTTGCGCTCAGGGTTGCCGTGTAGGTGGTGGAGGTGGCCAGGGCGGCGGCGGGTGTGAAGGTGGCCTTGCCTGTGGCCGTGTCGTAGGCGGAGGTGCCGTTCACGGGTGTAGTGCCGGGGCCGGTGAGGGTGAGTTTGACCGTTGATGCGGTGGCGGGTTTGGACAGGACCACGGACACCGGGCTGTCCAGTGCGACACTGGACGAGCCGGCCAGCGGCGACTGGTTAACCCCCGTGAAGGGCGGGTCGGGGTATTGCACAACCACGTCAACGAGGTAGCTGGCGGACGACCGGGACCCGGGGAAGTCGGTGGAGTAGGAGTAGGCTCCCGCATCGGACGCCGCCCGCAGGTTGCCAACGCTCAGGCCGGAACCGAACCCGTTCACTGTTGCGGAGTACGCGCCCGTTGTCGACTTGTATGCCACAACGTACTCGGTGTTCGCACTCATCGCCACCGGCTGGTTGAAGTACGCCGTCTGCCAGCCCGAAGTGCTTTCATTGGCGAAGGTAACGGTGGCGAGTTGCTCGCCGGCTGCGCTGAAGAGGGAGCCCGTGTGGGTTCCGGTGTTGCCGGCTGACTTGTAGAACCTGACACCGGTAACTGTCCCGCCGGCAGTGCTGGAGAACCTTAGGCCGAGCGTCAGCGGGACGCCGTCGCGGATCTCCTGGATGCCGGGAGTTGCCGCATCGTCATAGAAACTGCAGGGGCAGGTTCCGGGCAGTGGTGGGGAAACGACGGTGGTGAAGGACCAGGTCCCCCCTGCTGTCAGGGACCCTCCGCTCGATGCCGTGGCGCTGAGCGCGACCGTGAACTTCGTGGCCAAAGCCAGCGGGGCACTGGGCGTGAAGGTGGCTTTGCGGACCACGGAATCATAGGCTGTGGTGCCGGCAACAGTTGTTCCGTCGGCGGCTTTGAGGGTGAGGCTGACAGTCGAGGCCGTCACAGGCTTTGAGAAGACCGCACCCACTGTAGTGGCTTGGGGGACGCTCGAGGAGCCGTCCAGCGGCCATTGCCCGCCTGCTGTCAGCGGCGTGTTATCGACGGTGTCAAACACGGCATCCACGAAGTAGTTGCCGTTGCCGTAGCTGTTGGTGGGGAACGAATCAGCCGAACCGTACACACCTGCCGGCTCACTCCCGAATCCGCCGGCGACGGTCAGCGGGGGCTCGGAAAAGCCGAAGCTTGCCCACTGGTAGTCCTTGATGGCGTAATGCCCGTTGGGCGCCTTGTAGGAGACGGTGTATTTGGTGCCGGCTGTTACGGCAACTGGCTGTGAGAAGAGCACCTTCTGCCAGCCTGAGGTGGTCTCCGCGCTGAATGTCGCCGTTGCCAGCCGCTGGCCGGCGGCATTCCAGAGTGAACCCGTGTGCGTTCCGGTGTTGGCACTGCTTTTGTAGAACCTGACACCGGTGATGAAGCCATCCACAGTGGGGGTGATTTTCAGGCCCAGCTCATAGGCGCCCCCGTCCTGGGAATCCGGGACTGGCGGCACCTGCTGGCCAAAGACGGTGTATGGGCCGGGCACTTGAAGGTTGCGGGTGACGGTGGCTCCGATGTTGGCGCTGTCGTCAATTGCGCGGACCTGGAAGGTGGACGCCGTCAGTCCCTTTTGCATGTAGGTGTAGGTCCAGTTCTGCTTTCCCTGCGCGGGATGCCAGGATTTGCCGCCGTCCGTAGAGACTTCGACGCCGGACACAACACCGCCGGAGTCCGTCGCGGTCCCTGAGGCGGTGACACTGGTGCCGTGCGCGATGCCTGCGCCCTCTGCCGGCGAACTGACCGTGACTGACGGTCCAGCCACATCAGTGCTGGCGGCCGCTGCTGCCAGGGCCGGGTCCCTTGTTCCCGGCTGTGCGCCCATATCTGCAAGCAGGTTGATTTGTGCCTGCTGGATGCGCGGGTCCGCTCCTGCGCCCTCGCCGTCGTGTTCCTGGTCAAGGCCCCACGTCCATTGGACGGTGCCGGCACCGAACACGAGCGCTCCACTGGCCGCACGGTAAAGCGTCAGGTTATGGGTGGTCGTTCCCGGCTGGACAGTGTTGCCAAAATCCTGGAGGTACTGAACTGTTGGCCCCGTTGTGGTGGACAGCCGGATCAGCCCCGCGGGACGGAACCCGTTGTCCAGGTCTTCATCGGATTCGTAACCGACTGTGTGCGGTGCCAAAGCAGCGGATGCTCCGGTTGCGAGGGATGCAAGGGAAGTGCCCCGCCACAGCCGGGTTTTGCCTTCAGCGGCACTGACTGTGATGGGAAGGTCGGTGTAGTTCGACATGTAAATCGTCCCGGTCAAGGCATTCTCGGGCAGTCCGCCACCGTTCGCCGGTGCTGCATAGCGCGGGTCACGCCAGGTGCCGGTCCATTCCGTGCTCGGGTCGATTTTTCCGTTGGCCCAGGTTTCCTTGTAGGACGTGATGGTGCGGTGCGCGGCTCCATCCACCGGAGACGGCTCGTAGCGGGTGCGCCAATATACTTCATTGCCGGAGAGGAACTGCAGGTTCACTCCGGCGTCGCGGGCAGCTTCAACGTTGGTTCGCTGCGCGCCGGACCAGTATTCGTCGTGGCCCACAGACAGGAAGACTTTGTGGTTGCGCAGCAGCGCTCCGCTGCGGTCAGTATCGAGTCCACTGATGTAGCTGACGTCGTAGCCGTTCTTCTCCAGGAAACGGACCAGGGGGTACTCGTTGCTGAAGTAGAAGTCCCTGCCTTCCGAATCACCGCGTGTGGCGAACGGCCGGTTGTAGCTGATTTTGTAGGCACGGCCATTAACAGCGCCCTGGTAGAAGTCGGCTCCGCCGTACGTGTTGTACGCCTGCCACGTGGTATCCGAGGTCTGGAAGACGATATTCGAACGGCTGCCGTCGTTGCGGACTATGAAGGTGATGTGGCTTTGGCCGCCGGTGTCCGGGCGGGTGAGCAACGCGACGTAGACTCCGGAAACAGCGTCCGCGGGCACCTGCCAGGTGGCCGAGACCGCCCAGGTGCCGCAGTCATACAGCTCGGTGGTGTTATCGGACAGGCATTGGGGCTGTGACTGGCGCAGGGCCGACGGGGTAACGTCTGCGATTTTGCGGGCACCCAGGCCCTGGTACCAGCCGGTCCGGTAGATCCGGATGGAGTAATTGGCCGCGTTGGTATCAATCTTGAAGCGCACAGCCTGCCCGGCGTTGGTGCTCATCTCCGTGGCGAAGCCCTGAATGGAATCATCACCGGCTTTTTCGATGTCCCACTCTGAAGCAGGGCTGCCGGGCTTGGAGTTCTCACACGCCACCGCGTTGATCAAAGGAGCGCAGGGGTCGGCCGCTGCCGCCCTGGTCAGGAGGACCGGCAACCCCACTGGAAGCAGGGCCGCCACCAGTGCAATGACGAGCGGGAGGACAACCCGCTGGAGGGCTGTCAGTGGTCGCACGGCGGGGGATGCGGGCATGTGAACTCCTGGATTGAGTGCGCTATCGCGAAGCCGGTCCAAGGCGGAATCGACTCGAACCTGTGCCGCTCCCCCCAGGGGCAGCCAAACCAAGATATTCAGTTGTCCTGCGGCCGATCGTGGATGCTGCCCATCCATACTGTCTGCACCAGCGTGGATCAAGCCTGGAGGAACCGGTCCGGAAGACCCGTGTGAGACCACCAAGCCAAGCAGCGTCTAGCAACCTGTAGCTGCGACTCTAGGCTGGGCAAAAATGGGCGGCAAGGCAATTGGCGCCGCGGCGGCCAAACCCGCAGAAGTGTGTGGAAGCCCGCACATCCACCGCCTTCGACACGTGACGCAGTAGATTTGGTGCAGCGAAGCACTCGCCCACGCCATCCAGGAGATCCGAAAAGCCTTGCACCTCAAAAGCCTGACCGTCCGGGGGTTCAAGTCCTTTGCGTCCGCCACCACCTTCGAGTTCGAACCCGGCGTCACCGCAGTCGTAGGCCCTAACGGCTCAGGCAAGTCCAATGTGGTGGATGCCCTGGCCTGGGTCATGGGGGAACAGGGTGCCAAGACGCTCCGCGGCGGCAAGATGGAGGACGTCATCTTCGCCGGAACCTCGGGCCGGCCGCCGCTGGGACGCGCCCACGTCTCGCTGACCATCGACAACACCGATGGTGCCTTGCCCATCGAGTACAGCGAGGTCACCATCTCGCGGACGCTCTTCCGCGCCGGCGGGTCCGAATATGCGATTAACGGTGCAAGCTGCCGCCTGCTGGACATCCAGGAACTGCTGTCCGACTCCGGCCTGGGCCGCGAAATGCACGTCATCGTGGGCCAGGGCCAGCTGGACAGGGTCCTGCACGCCACCCCCGAGGACCGCCGCGGCTTCATCGAGGAGGCAGCCGGCATCCTCAAACACCGCCGCCGCAAGGAGCGGACGGTGCGCAAGCTGGAGGCCATGCAGGCCAACCTTCAGCGGCTCACTGACCTCACGGGGGAAATCAGGCGCCAGCTCACCCCTTTGGGCAAACAGGCTGAGGTTGCCCGCAGGGCCCAGCGCGTCCAGTTCGACGTCCGCGACGCGCGGGCCAGGCTTTTGGCCGATGACCTGGTCCAGCTGCAGCAGGCCCTGGAACAGGACGTGGCAGACGAAGCCGCGCTGAAGACCCGGCGCGCCGCCGTCGAACAGGAGCTTGAGGCCGGCCGCCGGCAGCAGGCCGCCCTGGAGCAGCTTGCCGCGGAGGCAACGCCAAAACTGAACGCCGCACGGGACACCTGGTACCGGCTCACCGCTTCGCGCGAACGGCTCCGCTCCCTCGGATCGCTTGCCCGGGACCGCAGCCGCCTGCTCGGTTCCACCGAGCCCGCCCCCGCCGGCCGGGACCCTGAACAGCTGGAGCGCCAGGCCGCGCGGGTCCGGGAGGAGCTCACCGAACTCGAACGCCACATCCTGAACAGGCGGAGCGCCCTGGAGGCGGCCAGCACAGCAAAGACGGAAGCCGAAGCCGCAGCGCTTGCCGAAGACAAACGGCTGACAGCAGTGCTGCGGGCCGCCGCCGACCGGCGTGAAGGACTGGCCCGGCTGGCCGGGCAGGTTGCCGCTGCACGATCACGGGTGGAATCCGCACAGGCTGAGCTGGGCCGGCTGCGGGAATCGCAGGCCGCCGGGCTGGAGCGCCGTGCCCGCGCGCAATCCGAGTTCACAGCGCTCGAAAACCAAGTGGCAGGCGTGGAGGAGGGCGAGGAATCCCTTGATGCTGACTATGAGGCCGCCAGCGACGCCTTGGACGCGGTGCGGCAGGAAATCTCTGATCTGAACGCTGCGGTCAGCGAGGGAATCCGGAAGCGTGACGCCCTGGCGGCGCGCCTTGACGCCCTGAAACTTGGCCTCACCAGAAAAGACGGTGCCGGGCATGTCCTGCAGGCAGGCGTGGCAGGAGTGCTGGGAAGCCTCGCCGCCGAACTCACCGTGGAACCGGGCTTCGAAACCGCAATAGCTGCGGCACTGGGGGAGGCCTCGGAAGCCGTGCTGGTCCGCGACGAAGAGGCAGCGGCAGCCGCGGTTCAGGTCCTTAAGGATGACGACGGCGGGCGTGCGTCGCTCCTGCTGGCCTCCCCGGATGCCGCCTCCGGAGCCGAGACCGGCGCCCTGCCGTCCCTTCCGCAGGGAGCCGCATGGGCTGCCGGACTTGTCAGGGACGCCGGCCGCTCCGCCGCCGCGGTGCGGCACCTGCTGGCGGGCATCGCGGTCGTCCCCGACATCGAGTCTGCCGCCGCCGTGGTGTCGGCCCATCCAGTGATCACCGCGGTGACCCGGGCGGGCGATATCTTTACTGCTGTTTCGGCCACTGGCGGGTCCGCCAAGGCGCCGTCGCTTTTCGAAGTCCAGGCTGCAGTAGACGACGCCGAAGGCCAACTTTCAGAAGTCACCGCTGGGCTTGAACGGAGCAGGTTCGCCCTCGCCGGCGCCGAGGCCCGGCACTCCGAGGCGCAGGAACGGACGGACGCCGCCCTGGACCGGCTGCATGAATCAGATGCGAGGCTGGCTGCTGTTTCCGAACGGCTGGGACACCTCAATTCCGTCCTCCGCAGCGCGGTCGGTGAAAGCGACAGGCTGGCGGGGTCGCTGGCACGGGCCGAACAAAACGTCGCGGCGGAGGAGGAATCGCTCGCCGGCGTAGCCGCGCGGCTGGCTGCCGCCCAGGAAGCGCCCCTGGAGCAGGAGCCCTCCACTGAACACAGGGATGGCCTTGCCGCCGCGGCGGCAACTGCCCGTGCCGCCGAGGTGGAGGCCCGGCTGTCGCTGCGCAGCGGCGAAGAACAACTGGCCGCCACGCAAAACCGGATTGCGTCACTGGAGCGTGCGGCGGCAACCGAGCGCCGCGCACGCCAGGAAGCCGCGGAACGTGCCCGGCGCCGCCGCGCCCAGGCGAAACGTGCCGCGGCAGTCGCTGCCGCCGTCGAACTGGCCCTGCGGTACATGGATGTGTCCGTGGACCTCGCACGGCACGAACGCGACCTTGCGGAGGAGAACCGGGAACAGCGGGACCGGGAACTGCTGCACCTCCGGGCAGCCAATGACACGTTCGCGCGGGAACTGGCCGAGCTAACGGACAATGTGCACCGGGATGAGCTGGCCCGCGCACAGCAACTGGCCCGGATCGAGGCACTCGTAAGCCGCTCCATTGATGAACTCGGAATCACGCCGGACGCCCTGGTGGCTGACTACGGGCCGGACGTGCCCGTTCCGGTCCCGGCCGAAGAAAGCGCCGACAAATGGGCGGCCCTGCGCGCCCCGGTGGACGCCGGCGGATCGGAAATCATCGAGGGAAAGCCGTACGTCCGCGAGGAGCAGGAGAAACGGCTCCGGAAAGCCGAACGCGACCTCGCCAGCCTGGGCCGCGTCAACCCCCTGGCACTGGAGGAATTCGCCGCGCTCGAGGAGCGCCACCAGTTCCTCAGCACGCAACTGGAGGACCTGAAAGCCAGCCGCAAGGACCTGCTGGACATCATCAAGGAAGTGGACGACCGCGTCCAGAGGGTCTTCACCGAAGCCTTCGAGGACACGCAGGCGCAGTTCATCAGGGTTTTTGCCCGGCTTTTCCCCGGCGGCGAGGGAAGGCTGGTCCTGACGGATCCGGCGGACATGCTGACCACCGGCATTGACGTGGAGGCCCGTCCTGCGGGCAAGAAGATCAAACGCCTGTCACTGCTGTCCGGCGGTGAGCGCTCGCTGACCGCAGTCGCCCTGCTCGTGGCCATCTTTAAGGCGCGCCCGTCGCCCTTCTACGTCATGGACGAGGTGGAGGCTGCGTTGGATGACACAAACCTCGGCCGCCTGATCACCATCTTTGAGGAGCTCCGGGAGTCCAGTCAGCTCATTGTCATCACCCACCAGAAGCGGACCATGGAAGTGGCGGACGCACTCTATGGCGTGACCATGCGGGGCGACGGCGTATCCACCGTGATCAGCCAGCGCTTGGGAGCAGAGGTCTAGGCGCGGACCGCGGTGAACCTGGCGTGCGCCAGGCGTCAATCACGCGTCATGCGTGTGTGAGAAGCTAGGGGAGTGAATGACATCCTCCCCATAATTTTGTCCATTGTTGCTGCCTTGGCGGTTATTGGCGGGCTGATTCCGGTCCTGCTCAAGACGCGGAAAAACATCAAACAGTACCCGGGTACCCGGGATGCCAACGATCCCGTACTGCCCCGCGGCGGCAGCACGGCGGTCGAGGACAGGCCGGCCACCACCACGGATGGCACTGCTGCCGACAGCGTTGACCTGACGGAGCTGGACACCACCACCGTCCCGGACGATGCGGCGGGCCTGGAAGTCATTCCGGTGGAGACGCCGCTGCCTGTGGCAGGCCGGCTCATGCGCCTTCGCGAGCGGCTGGTCCGCTCCAACAACATCATGGGCAAGGGACTGCTGGCGCTGCTGTCCAGCGACAAGATCGACGAAAGCGTCTGGGACGAGGTGGAGGAAACCCTCCTCCTGGCGGACCTTGGCACCGAACCCACCATGCAGCTCGTTGACGCCCTGCGTGAGCGCGTCAAGGTGCTGGGCACCCGGACCCCCGAGCAGGTCAAAGTGCTGCTCCGGGAGGAACTCATCAAGCTCGTTGATCCCACCATGGACCGCACCCTCAACGTTCAGCGCCATGACGACAAGCCTGCCGTGATGATGGTGGTCGGCGTGAACGGCGTCGGCAAGACCACCACGGTTGGCAAGCTTGCCCGCGTGCTGGTGGCAGAGGACAAGGACGTCCTCCTGGGCGCCGCTGACACGTTCCGCGCCGCGGCCGCCGAGCAGCTGGCGACCTGGGGCCAGCGTGTGGGCGTTCCCACCGTCAAATCGGACATCGACGGCGCCGACCCCGCCTCGGTTGCCTACGAAGCAGTCAAGGCCGGCATCGACCAGGAGGTCGACGTGGTCATGATCGACACCGCCGGCCGGCTACAGAACAAGGTGGGGCTCATGGACGAGCTCGGGAAGGTTAAGCGCGTGGTCGAAAAGCTGGCCGAGGTGGACGAGGTCCTCCTGGTGCTCGACGCCACCACCGGCCAGAACGGGCTGAACCAGGCGCGGGTGTTCGCCGAAGTGGTCAACATCACCGGCATCGTCCTCACCAAGCTGGACGGTACGGCCAAGGGCGGCATCGTCGTCGCCATCCAGAGGTCCCTTGGCGTTCCGGTCAAGCTCATCGGACTGGGTGAAGGCGCTGACGACCTCGCACCCTTTGAGGCCGAAGCGTTTGTGGACGCCCTGCTGAACTAGTCCGGCCGGGACCCTCAGGCCTTGGCGGGCTTGAGGGTCTCCCTGGTACCGAGCCACGTGCCTGCTGCAAGCAGCATGATGCCGCCCGTAACCCCGAAAGCCCAGCCATAACCCAAACGGTCCGCCAGCACACCGGCCAGGACAGGCCCAACGATCGCTCCGACGTCGGACGTCATCTGATAGACAGCGAGCACCTTTCCGCCGGAGCGCTCAGAGCCAATAACATCGGCGACGGCGGCCTGCTGGGCGGGCCCGAAGAGCCCGGAGCCGACGCCGGCCAGCGCGGAGGCGGCCAGGAACCACGCGAGCTGGTCCGCGAAGCCGATGGCTGCAGTGGCGGTGCCCGCCACCAGCAATCCCGCGATCATCATGGGCCTGCGCCCCATGCTGTCCGCCAGGCGGCCGGAGAAGGTCAGCGCCACGGCGTTGCCTGCGGCGAAAACAGCCAACGCCAGCCCCGCCGCCTCGGGTCCCGCTCCGAAGACCGCTGCGGCCAGCAGCGGAACAGTGGCCATCCGGACACCGAACGTCGCCCAGCCGTTGGCGAAACTGGATGTCAACGCGGCCCGGTAAGCCCCTGTTCCCAGCGCCTCCCCGAACTTCATCTCCGGCGCCCGCTGGTGTGCCTCAGCCGACCCCCGGCGCTGGTGGCTTAGCTGCGTCTGCACCACCAGCGCGGCAACAACCAGCGCCGCGGCGTACGCCAGGAACGGTACCCGCAGGCCGAGCCCTGCCAGCAGCCCGCCCACGATCGGACCGCACACATTGCCCACCAGGAACGCCGAAGCGTATGCACCCGAAACCCGTCCCCGGCTCTGCGGCGGAGCCAGCCGTACCACCAGGGCCATCGACGCCACAGTGAACATCACGGAGCCGGCGCCGCCGAGCCCCCGGAAGAGCAGCAACTGCCAGTAGTCCTGGGCGAAGGCGCAGGCCGCGGTCGAAGCGGCCACGATCAGGAGCCCAGCCACATAAACGGGCCGTTCCCCCAGCTTGCCGATCAGGCTTCCGCCGGCAGGGGCAAACACCAGTCGCATGAACGCGAAGATGGCAACAATCACCGACGCCTCGGTGTTGCCCACCCCGAAAGTGGTGGCGAACTGCGGCAATACGGGCGCAACAAGCCCGAATCCAAGCGCAATCAGGAACGCCGCGACCAGCATCACCTTGATGTCGCGCGGAAGCCGGTCGCGATGCGGCCGGAGTCGGGCCAAAATCCTTGAAGTGGCGCCGCTTCCGGGGCGTGCTGGCGTCATGGTGGGCAAATCCTTGCAGTCGGGCGGTCGGGTGGCGGCGGGAATGGGGAAACACAACCGTAACAAGCGCGATATGCACCATTTACTTCCTAGAGGTTGTTGTAACAGCCCGGCAATCTAAATCCTCCGCGGGCGAAACACGCCGACGACAAACTCTTTACAGGACGCAAAAAGGCGTTGGCAGGCGGACGAGTCCGCAAGATTCGATGAGAGAGGACGTGCACCATGGAACTTACCGCAGGTCACGTTTGGATCATGGTGGCGGCAGCCCTTGTGCTGTTCATGACACCAGGTCTGGCATTTTTCTACGGCGGCATGACCCGTGCCAAGGCCGCGCTGAACATGATGATGATGAGCTTCATCTCCATCGGCGTGGTAGGCGTTGTCTGGGTTCTCTGGGGTGCATCCATGAGCTCCGGCGAAGGTTTCCTGCAGATTGTAGGCAACCCCTTCGCCACCTTCGGCCTGGAGGGGATCGACACCCCTGACGGATTGATCAAGGTTGGCTACGCGGCCACCTTCGCCATCATCACCGTCGCACTGATAAGCGGCGCCATCGCCGACCGCGCCAAGTTCGGCGCCTGGACCGTGTTCGTCCCCGTCTGGGTCACGCTGGTTTACTGCCCGCTGGCCTACATGGTGT
Source organism: Arthrobacter sp. SLBN-100 (assembly GCF_006715305.1). Lineage (NCBI taxonomy): Bacteria > Bacillati > Actinomycetota > Actinomycetes > Micrococcales > Micrococcaceae > Arthrobacter > Arthrobacter sp. SLBN-100. The sequence continues at coordinate 1,080,515 of NZ_VFMY01000001.1, read as the reverse complement.
GGGGCGGCGGACTGTTCGGCCCCGAGGGCGCAGTGGGCCAGGCACTTGGACCCGCCATCGACTTCGCCGGCGGCACCGTGGTCCACATCAACGCAGGCGTCGCGGCCCTGGTGCTGGTCCTGATCATCGGCAATCGCAAGGGCTTCGGCAAGGACCCGAACCACCGCCCGCACAACATCCCGTTTGTGATGCTCGGCGCAGCCATCCTCTGGTTCGGCTGGTTCGGCTTCAACGGTGGCGCCGCCACCACTGCTGAGCAGGGCGGCCTCATCTGGATCAACACCCTCGCAGCCCCCGCAGCAGCCATGCTCGGCTGGCTTGTCACCGAACGTATCCGTGACGGCCACCCCACGTCGCTGGGCGCAGCCTCCGGCGTTGTTGCCGGCCTCGTGGCGATCACCCCGGCCTGTGCCAATGTCAGCCCCGTCGGTGCCCTCGGCCTCGGCGTGGTAGCCGGTGTAGCGTCGGCCCTTGCCGTGGGACTGAAGTTCCGCTGGGGATTCGATGACTCGCTGGACGTCGTCGGCGTCCACCTTGTCTCAGGCATCATCGGCACCGTTGCCCTGGGCTTCATCGCACTGCCCACCGACGGCGTGGGCGGCGGCCTGTTCTACGGCGGCGGAGCGACCCAGTTGTGGGCGCAGCTCGCAGCGGCCGGAATCGCCATTGCCTACTCGGCCATCCTGACGGCCATCATTGCCCTGGCCATCCACAAGACCATGGGCTTCAGGGTCTCGCAGGAACAGGAAACGGTGGGTGTGGACCTCAGCCTGCACGCCGAGACCGCCTACGAGTTCGGGGTGAGCGGACACGGCGGAAGCTTCCAGCCGCTGCACGACATGATCACTGGCAAGAGCCAGCAGGACGGCGCGCAGGCTGCCGAAGCCGCAGCGCCGAAGAAAGAATCAGCAACAGGTAAGGAAAGCGTGGGGGCATGAAACTGATCACCGCAATCGTCAGGCCGGAAAAGCTCGAAGCCATCCGGGAAGGACTGGAAGCCTACGGCGTACAGGGCCTGACGGTCAGCGCGGCCAGCGGCTATGGCCGGCAGCGCGGCTACACCGAGGTCTACCGCGGAGCCGAGTACAACGTGGATCTGCTGCCGAAGATCCGGGTGGAAGTCCTGGCCACGGATGAGCAGGCCGATGACATCCTGGACGTCATCATCGCCAGTTCGAACACCGGCCGGGCCGGCGACGGCAAGGTCTGGACCATGGACGTCTTCGAAGCAGTCCGGGTCCGCACCGGGGAACGCGGAGTCGCCGCGATCTAGGCGGCCGCAGCGCGAAAGGGCAGGCCAACCGGGCAGCCGGGAAGAGCGGGCAGGAAACCGAAAGGTTCCTGCCCGCTCTTCTGTTTGGCCTGTAGTGCGCGCTACTTCGCCCGCGCGGTAGTGGACCATCCCGCCGGGCCGGCCGAGCCGGCGTCGTACTCCTCCATCGGGACGCTGTCCTGCTGCCATGCCTTCAGCACCGGCTCAAGGATCCGCCAGCAGTCTTCGGCCGTGTCGCCCCGGACGGAGAGCAGCGGATCACCGGCGAGCACACCCTCAAGCACTTCGCCATAGGGCAGGAGTTCGGAGGCGCTCAGTTCCGCTTCGAGGGAGATCCGGGACAGGCTGAGGATTTCGCCCGGACCGTTTACGTCGACGTCGAACTCGAGGGTGTCCGGCCCGAAGCCGATCCGAAGCTGGTTTGGCGAATCCACCCCGGTAAAGCCCCGGGGGAGGTGGGGGACCGGCCGGAACGTCACCACGGCTTCCTTGCGCTTCACCCCCATCGCCTTTCCGGAGCGGAGAATAAACGGGACGTCCTTCCAGCGCCAGTTGTCGATTCGTACCTGGATCTGGGCGAGCGTTTCGGTTTCGCGTGACGCGTCCACGCCCTCCTCCCGGATGTAGTCCGGGACTTCCTTTCCTGCCACGGTGCCGGCCGTGTAACGCGCCCTGTGCGTGGTCTCCGTGAAGGGTGCGCCGACGCTGGCCGCGCGCAGGACCGTCGAAATGGCGTCGCGCAGGTCCCGTTCAATGATGCTCGACGGCGGCTCCATGGCCATCAGGGCCATAATCTGCAGGAGGTGGCTCTGGATCATGTCGCGCAGTGCGCCTGCGCCGTCGTAATAGCGTGCCCGGCCCTCAAGGGCGAGGTCTTCGTCGAAAATGATCTCCACTTTTTCCACGTGATGCCGGTTCCAGACCGGCTCCAGGAAGTTGTTGGCGAACCGCAGGCCCAGGATGTTCAGCACCGTGGCCTTGCCCAGGAAGTGGTCCACCCGGTGGATGTGGTCCTCCGGGACCAGGCGAACCAGGGTCTGGTTCAGCGCACGGGCGGATTCCTCGCTGGAACCGAAGGGCTTTTCCATAACCAGCCGGGTGCCAGCCGGAACCTGCTCCGGCCGGAGGGTTTCGCAGGCCAGTTGGCTGATACGCGGCGGCAACGCGAAATAGACGGCCGTGGGACCCTCCAGGGTGGCCAGCAGCGAGGCCAGGGCGCCGCTGGCGGTGACATCCAGCTGGTGGTAGACGGTTTCCTTTTCCAGGTCCGCCAAGGCGCTTCGTCCCGCGGGGTCAGCCGACTCCGCCGCCCCCGCGAAGGACTGATGCACCCTGTCCCGCCATTGCTCCGGCGTCCAGGGATCCGAGCCTGCCCCGACGAGCCGCAACCCGCCCGCCCGGCCGTTGGCCGCAAGGCGTGCGAGGCCCGGCAGGAGCAGCCTGCCGGTGAGGTCACCGGAAGCGCCGAGGATGAGCAGGGTTTTTACCGTTGTTTGGCTCGTCATTTCGCCAGCATGCCACCTTGCGGGCCGGCTTGGTACCCTAGATAGTCGAGTCACGATCATCCACTGAAAGAAGTGCACGGCACGTGTTCAATTCACTCTCTGACCGGTTGACAGCAACCTTCAAGAATCTCCGCGGCAAAGGCCGCCTCACTGAGGCAGACGTTGATGCCACCGTGCGGGAGATCCGCCGTGCCCTCCTGGACGCGGACGTTGCCGTTCCTGTAGTCCGTGAATTCACCAGCCGCGTGCGCGAACGCGCCTTGGGCGCCGAGGTTTCGGGGGCACTGAACCCGAGCCAGCAGATCGTCAAGATCGTCAACGAGGAACTCGTGGAGATCCTGGGCGGCGAAACCCGCCGGATCCGCCTCGCCAAGAACGGCCCCACCATCATCATGCTGGCGGGCCTCCAGGGTGCCGGTAAAACCACCCTCGCCGGCAAGCTGTCCAAGTGGCTGAAGTCCCAGGGCCACAGCCCCATGCTGGTGGCCTGTGACCTGCAGCGCCCCAACGCTGTGACCCAGCTCCAGGTGGTGGGCGAGCGGGCCAAAGTACCGGTCTTCGCGCCCCACCCGGGGGCCACGTCCTCCGAACTGGAGCATCCCGCCGGGGACCCGGTGGAGGTTGCCCGCGCCGGTGTTGAGGAAGCCCGCCAGAAGCTCCACGACGTCGTCATCGTGGACACCGCCGGCCGACTCGGCGTCGATGTGGACATGATGGAGCAGGCACGCCAGATCCGCCGCGCCATCGTGCCCAATGAAGTCCTGTTCGTTATTGACTCGATGATTGGCCAGGACGCGGTGAACACCGCGCTCGCCTTCGACGAGGGCGTCAACTTCACCGGCATCGTGCTGTCAAAGCTCGACGGCGACGCCCGCGGCGGTGCCGCCCTCTCGGTCGCGTCGGTCACCGGCAAGCCCGTGATGTTTGCGTCCACCGGCGAAGGCCTGGACGATTTCGAACTCTTCCACCCGGACCGGATGGCCTCCCGCATCCTCGACATGGGTGACGTCCTGACGCTCATCGAGCAGGCCGAGAAATCCTGGGACAAGGACGAAGCTGCCAGGATGGCGAAGAAATTCGCCGACCAGGAGGACTTCACCCTTGAGGACTTCCTTGCCCAGATGCAGCAGATCCGCAACATGGGCTCCATGAAGAAAATGCTCATGATGATGCCCGGCGCGCAGAACATCCGCCAGCAGCTCGAGCAGTTCGACGAGCGGGAAATTGACCGCGTCGAAGCCATCGTCCGGTCCATGACGCCGCATGAGCGCCTTGCACCGAAGATCATCAACGGTTCACGCCGCGCCCGCATCGCCCGTGGTTCCGGCGTGCACGTTTCCGAGGTGAACGGCCTGCTGGAGCGTTTTGCGCAGGCCCAGAAGATGATGAAGAAGATGGCCCAGGGCGGGATGCCCGGCATGCCCGGAATGCCGGGTATGCCCGGGGCCGGCGGCGGCGCACGGAAGAACGCGAAGAACGCCGCCCCCAAGAAGAAGGCCAAGTCCGGTAACCCGGCCAAGGCTGCCCAGGAGCGTAAGGACGCCGAGGCCCGCCGCGCGAATGCAGCCAAGGCGCTTCCCACCGGTGCCGCTTTCGGCCAGCAGGGGGGCGACTTCGATCCCTCGCAGCTGAACCTGCCCAAGGGCTTCGACAAGTTCCTCGGAAAGTAACAGTCCAACTCAGTAGCGCCAGGTGTCGTTTTGACCGCTGAAAACGACACCTGGCGCTACTGACTTAACATGTCGGTGCCGTGGAATAGGGTTGGGTCATGTTCAAGCAGAGGGTAGTGTTCGTGCACGGCGCCGGCAGCTTCGGCTCCGCGGCCTGGCCGCGCCAGCACGGGATGGCACTGTCCTACGACGCACTGTTCCTCCGCCGCCACGGCTATGACCCCGTGGCCGAGCCCGTTGAGTCCTCCTTCGAGGAGGACGCGAGGATTGTGCTGCGGTCACTGGCCGATGACGGCAGGGGCGCCGCCGGCGGGCATGTTGTGGCACATTCCCAAGGTGCTGTTGCAGCCATGATGGCCGCCGTTGAACGTCCCGACCTGGTCTTTTCCCTGACGCTGGTGGAGCCGGCCTGCCTGTCGCTTACCGCCGAACTGCCGGCCACCGCGGCCCACATCGGCCTCATGCAGCCCCTGTTCGACGCCCGGCGCCAGATGAGCGACCAGGATTTCCAGCGGGAGTTCGTCCGGCGCGTCTATGCCACGGATCTTCAGCAACCGGCCACGGCCGAGGAGAAGCGCTCCGCCAGGCGGCTCCGGCTGCAGGCGCCGGCCTGGGAGGCCCCGCTGCACATTGTTCCCGGCGTGCCCACCCTGGTCCTCACCGGGGGATGGGAGCCGCTGTACGAGGAGATTGCGGGGTACCTGCGGGAGACCGGCGCCCTGCACCGCACAGCGGCGGGAGGGCACCGGCCCCATGACTCCCCGGAGGGGGACCGCATCATCCGATCCTTCATCCGGGACGTGAGCAGGGTGCAGGCGGCTAGGGCGTCCTGACGCCCTGGCCCCCGGCGGGGACGCTCAGCTCCGGCAGGTAGACCTTGCCGCCGGCGGCCAGGAATTCCTCGCTCTTTCCGCGCATTCCCGCCGCAGCTTCAGCCAGTGCCGCCTGCGAAGCGGCGGAACCGTATTCGTCCCGGATATCCTGGCTGATCCGCATGGAGCAGAACTTGGGACCGCACATGGAGCAGAAATGGGCTGTCTTGGCCGGTTCGGCAGGCAGTGTCTCGTCATGGAAGGCCTCGGCCGTCACCGGGTCCAGGGACAACGCAAACTGGTCGCGCCAGCGGAACTCGAACCGCGCCTTGGACAGGGCGTCATCGCGTTCGTGCGCACCGGGGTGGCCCTTGGCGAGGTCGGCTGCGTGGGCTGCGATCTTGTACGTGATCACCCCGGTTTTGACATCGTCCTTGTTGGGCAGGCCCAGGTGTTCCTTCGGGGTGACGTAGCACAGCATGGCCGTGCCGTAGCGGGCGATTTCGGTGGCACCGATGGCCGACGTGATGTGGTCATAGCCGGGCGCCACATCGGTGACCAGCGGCCCCAGCGTGTAGAACGGGGCGCCCTTGCACAGCTCCTGCTGGCGTTCGACGTTCTCCCTCACCAGGTGGAACGGAACATGGCCGGGGCCCTCCACCATCACCTGCACGTCGTATTCCCACGCGCGCTGCGTCAGCTCGGCCAGCGTATCCAGTTCGGCGAACTGCGCCGCATCGTTGGCGTCCGCCGTCGCTCCCGGCCGCAGCCCGTCACCCAAGGAAAACGCGACGTCGTACCTGGCAAAGATTTCGCAGAGCTCGTCAAAGTGCGTGTAGAGGAAGTTCTCCTGGTGGTGCGCCAGGCACCAGCCGGCCATGATGGAACCACCACGGGAGACGATCCCGGTCACCCGGTTGGCGGTCAGGGGAACGTAACGGAGCAGGACACCGGCGTGGATGGTCATGTAGTCCACGCCCTGTTCGCACTGCTCAATAACGGTGTCGCGGAAAATCTCCCAGGTGAGCGCGTTCGCTTCGCCGTTGACCTTCTCGAGGGCCTGGTAGATGGGGACGGTTCCGATCGGAACCGGAGAGTTGCGGATGATCCATTCCCTCGTGGTGTGGATGTCGTCGCCGGTGGACAGGTCCATCACGGTATCCGCGCCCCACTGGGTGGCCCACTGCAGCTTGTCTACTTCCTCGGCAATCGAACTGGTGACCGCCGAGTTGCCGATGTTCGCGTTGATTTTCACTAGGAATGCCTTGCCGATGATCATCGGCTCGGACTCGGGATGGTTGATGTTGTTGGGAATGATGGCCCGGCCGGCTTCTACTTCACTGCGGACCAATTCGACGTCGCAGTTTTCCCGCAACGCCACAAACCGCATCTCCGGGGTAATAACACCCTGCCGTGCGTAGTGCATCTGGGTCACGGTCTTACCGTCGACGGCGCGGCGGGGCACCGGCCGCGCGCCCTTCCACTCCGCGCTGGCCGCCCCGCGGCGGACAGCCGAGCGGCCGTCGTCGAGCAGATTCCGCCCGCGGCCGCCGTAGGTTTCCGTGTCGCCGCGGGCGTCGATCCACTCCGAGCGGAACGGGGTGAGGCCGCGGACGGGATCACTGCCCGGCCCGGCGGTGCGGTAGACCCGGAAAGGGCCGTTGGGCTGCCCATTCGGTGAATCCGCCAGCGCTATTTCCGTGACCGGCACCCGGATTCCGGCCGCCCCGTCCTGGACAAACGCCAGGGAATGGGATTTCAGCGACTGCGTGACAGGAGGCTGGTCCTGGCCGTCCGCCGCCGTGCCGGACTGATTTTGGGCAGGGTTAAGCTGTGCATTTGATGTACTCAAGGAATACTCACTTCCTTCGCCGGCATTACCCGGACAGGTTCAACGGTCGCAGGCTGCGTCAGCCCGATCTCAGCCCCTGCAAGGGCACCCGTGTGGTCAGGAACGAAGCTACCACAGCCTTCGGGAAGGGCCCCGTCACATTGCCGGTGCTAGCCTGACTGGCGAGGAAGAGGAGCGCGGATGCCGCAGATTATCGAATTCAGCGGCCCGGTGCTGACCGGGCCCCATAGTGAGCGGCGGGGCCTGTGGTCCGTTGACGGGCTGTTGACGTTCACGCGGCCGGAGCACAGGCCGAACCGCGTGCTGGACGGCTGGGTCCTGCCGGGCTTCGTGGATGCCCATTGCCACATCGGCCTGGGCCCCGGCGGCCCCGTGGATGCCGAGGTTGCCGAGGGGCAGGCGCGGGCTGACCTGGCGGCCGGCACGCTGCTGGTCCGGGACGCGGGTTCCCCGGCAGACACCCGCTGGATGCAGGGCGGCCGGGATTTCCCGATGCTGCTCCGTGCCGGCAGGCATGTTGCCAGGACCCGCCGGTACCTCCGGGGCTTCGCGGAGGAAGTGGAACCCGACGGGCTGGTCGAAGCCGTCCGGAAGCAGGCGCGCGACGGCGACGGCTGGGTCAAGCTCGTGGGGGACTGGATAGACCGCGGCGCCGGTGACCTGGCGCCGTCGTTTCCCGCCGCCGTCGTCAGGGACGCCGTCCAGGCGGTGCACGACGAAGGCGCCCGGATCACCGCGCACTGCTTTGCTGAAGAAACGCTGGACCAGATGCTGGACGCGGATATCGACTGCATAGAACATGCCACCGGACTGCTGCCCCGGCACCTTCCGCGGTTCGCTGAGCAGGGTGTTCCCATTGTGCCCACCCTCATCAACATCGCCACTTTTCCGGACATCGCGGCGCAGGCGGAGCACAAGTTCCCCCGGTACGCGGCCCATATGCGTGCACTGTGGGAACGCCGTGCGGAGCGGGTGGCGGAGGCGTTCGAGGCCGGGGCGACGATCTACGCCGGTACTGACGCGGGCAGCGTCATCCGGCACGGAAGGATCGGGGACGAAATCCTGGCTCTCCACCACGCCGGACTTCCCGTCACCGCCGCCCTCGACGCGGCGTGTTGGGGCGCGCGGGAGTGGCTGGGCGCCGAAGCGCTCGACGAAGGTGCCCGGGCCGACGTCGTACTGTGCAGGGAAGATCCGCGGCAGGTTCCCGAAACGGTGCAGCAGTTGGCCCACGTGGTGCTGGGAGGGCGCATCATGCGCTGAGGCACAAAGTCACGAAAGCCACTTGGAATAAATTGAAGCTTCAAGTAATTTTAATAGTGACAGGCCCACCAACCCGACGGGCCACAGCACCGGGAGTTTTCAATGACTGCAGAAGCCGCCACCCAGGATCTTCTTCCTGCCGACCTCACCATGGGCACCGTGATGCTCAAGGTGGGCGACATGAAGGTCATGACCGACTACTACCAGCGTGCCCTTGGCCTTGAGGTTGTTGCTGAACAGGACGGCGGGCTTTACCTCGGCCGGCTCAAGAAGCCGCTGGTCCACCTTGCACCCGCCCCCGGACTGAACCTCCCGGGCAGGGGAGAGGCGGGGCTCTTCCACACGGCCCTGCTTTTTGAGAACCAGGCCGACCTCGCCGCCACCATCGCCACTGCCGCGCAGTTCGAGCCCCGCTCCTTCACAGGCAGCGCCGACCACCTCGTCAGCGAGGCCTTCTACTTCAATGATCCCGAAGGCAACGGGATTGAGCTCTACTGGGACCGCCCAAGGAGCAACTGGTCATGGAACGGTACGGACGTGGTGATGGACAGCCTGGCCCTGCCGCCGCAGCGCTACCTGGAGCAGCACCTCACCGAGGAGTCCCTCGAGCGCCAGCGCGGAACCGTGGCGGGAGTGGGCCATGTCCACCTCCAGGTGGGCGACGTCCAGCGGGCCCGCGATTTCTACGTAGACATCCTCGGGTTCGAAAAAACCGCGGGCTGGCACGGGCAGGCACTCTTTGTCTCGGCCGGGCGCTACCACCACCACATGGCCATGAACGTCTGGAACAGCCGCGGCGCCGGTCCCCGCAAGGATACGTTGGGCCTTGGCGAGGTGCTTATCGAGGTTCCGGCCGGGGATGACGTCGGGGCGCTGGCTGACCGGCTGAAGGTCGCCGGGGTGCCCGCCCACCACACCGGTGCGGAACTGCGGTTTGAGGATCCCTGGCGCAACAGCATCCGGGTCGCGGTCCGCTAAGGCTGCCGATGCCCGGACAGCCGGGGCCCGTGTACTAGGCTGAAACCGAACGGCGGGGTGGCGGATTCTGCCTCCTGATGTGCCGGACCGTCGACGGAATGAGGGTAATTCCCATGGGCTTCACCGAGATCTTTGTCGCTGACCATGCGGGCGCGCTGAAGCGCGCCGGGGTGCTGGATCAGGGCAGCAGCGCTCCAGCCGGCCAGGCGGTCAGGATCGAGGGAATCAGCGACTTTGAGGTCGAACAACTGGGGGACCTTGCCGGTACAGCCGTACACGCCGGCGGCGCCGACTACGAGCTGACCATGGTGGATGTGGCGAGCGATTCGCTGCTGGCCGTTCCGCCGGCCATGGTCCGTGCCCTGGCGGACCTGATCTCCTATGAAACCGAGGGGGAAGGCAACGTCCTGGACGACGTTGCCGAGCAGTGGGCCGCCCAGGACGACATGCCGTTCGATGCAGCGCGGGCGCGGACCTATGTGCAGCAGCTGGCCGAACTTGCGGCCGCCGTCGATGATTCGGAGCGCACAGGCCTGTACGTCTGGTCCGCCTGACCTGGCTCCCGCTTCCTGCGGATGGTGCCGGATGCGTGTCAAGTCGAAATCCGGGCGCTCATCTGGCACAATAAACAGGTACTCGATCTGCGTGGCCCCTCTCTCCGCGTCCGGATCCTGTCCTTCGAGCCCGCAAGTACGGCCCGCCCCACGGGTGCAGAACGTCGGGTTCACCCCCTTTCTGAAACAGGAGTGACCACAAAAGTGGCCGTAAAGATTCGCCTTAAGCGCTTTGGCAAAATGCGCGCACCGTACTACCGCATCGTCGTCGCAGACTCACGCACCAAGCGTGACGGCCGCGCCATCGAGGAAATCGGCAAGTACCACCCCACCGAAGAGCCCTCATACATCGAGGTCAACTCTGAGCGTGCCCAGTACTGGCTCTCCGTTGGCGCCCAGCCGTCGGAGCAGGTTGCCGCGATCCTCAAGATCACCGGTGACTGGCAGAAGTTCAAGGGCCTCCCGGGCCAGGAAGGCACCCTGAAGACCAAGACTCAGAAGGAAGCCTTCGTTGCCCCGGAGAAGGGTTCCGTGATCATCCCGGAAGCCATCACCAAGAAGGCATCCAAGTCTGACGCAGCCGAGGCACCGGCCGAAGCAGAGACCACCGAGGCTGAGTAAATTGCTGGCAGAAGCGCTGGAACACCTGGTCCGGGGAATCGTCGATTCCCCGGATGACGTCAAGGTCAGCTCGAAGAACAACCGCCGCGGGGACACCCTCGAGGTGCGGGTTCATCAGGACGACCTCGGACGGGTGATCGGCCGCCAGGGCCGCACGGCACGCGCACTGCGCACCGTTGTGGCTGCCCTGGCCGGCGGCGAACCGGTAAGGGTCGACGTCGTCGACACAGACCGCCGCCGCTGAGCGCTCGGCAACATCAGCTTTGCTCCGGCCCCTCCACCCCTGGTGGAGGGGCCGGAGTGCTTTCACCGGAACACCCCAGACGAACAGACACATCGGAACAGAGGAACACATGCAGCTTCAGGTGGCACGAATCGGCAAACCCCACGGCATCCGGGGGGAAGTAACGGTCCAGGTCCTGACCGACGCCCCTGAAGACAGGTTTGTGCCGGGCACGGAATTCGTGGTGGAACCGGCCTCGGCCGGCCCGCTGACCGTTATCAGCGCCCGCTGGAACAAGGACATCCTCCTGCTCGGCTTTGAGGAAATTGAAACCCGCAATGAAGCGGAAGCCCTGCGCGGCGCCAAGCTCTTCATCGAGACCGAAGAACTGGATGAGGACGACGACGAAGGCTGGTACGAGCACGAACTGGTGGGACTCGAGGCCCGCGTGGGTTCCCGGGTGGTGGGCAAGGTTGCCGCGCTCAACACCATGCCGGTCCAGGACCTGCTGGTAGTCACCACCCCCAACGGCGAGGAAGTGCTCATTCCTTTCGTTGAGCAGATCGTGCCCGAGGTCAACATCGAGGAAGGGTTCGTCCTCCTTACCCCGCCGGACGGCCTGTTCGAGCTCAACTCGGACCAGGATGCCGGCGCCGATCCGGAAAGCAAGGCTTAAATGCGGATCGACGTCGTCAGTATCTTCCCCGAGTACCTGGCGCCGCTGGAACTCTCCCTGATCGGCAAGGCCCGCCAGGACGGGCTGCTGGACCTGCACGTCCACGACCTCCGCGCCTTCACTACCGACAGGCACCGGACTGTGGATGACACCCCTTATGGCGGCGGCGCGGGGATGGTGATGAAGGCTGAGCCCTGGGCGCAGGCCCTGTCATCGATCGCCGAGGGGCGCCCCGAAGGGGCAGGCAAACCGGTCCTGATCGTCCCCTCGCCGGCGGGGGAGCGGTTCACCCAGGCCCTCGCGTACGAATTGGCCGAACAGGAACACCTCGCGTTTGCCTGCGGACGCTACGAGGGCATCGATGAGCGGGTCATCGAATGGGCCCGGGAACATTTCACCGTCCGGCCTGTCAGCCTTGGCGATTACGTCCTGAACGGCGGCGAGGTGGCGGTCCTGGCCATGGTGGAGGCCATCGGCAGGCTCCTGCCCGGCGTGGTGGGCAATCCCGAGTCGCTGGTGGAGGAGTCCCACTCCGACGGGCTGCTGGAGTACCCCGTCTACACCAAACCGTCCGCCTGGCGGGAGCGGGAAGTGCCGGCAGTCCTGCTCAGCGGAAACCACGGCAAGATCGCCCAGTGGCGCCGGCACGAACAGTTCCGCCGGACGGCCGAACGCCGCCCGGACCTGCTCGAAACGTTCGACGCCGGAAAGCTGCCCCGTGCCGACCGCACCGCGCTGCAGGACCTGGGGTACGACGTCGTCGACGGCCGCCTGCGGCGCCGCCCTGCCCAACCGGACGAACAGCAGGACTGACCGGCCCGCAGCCCCGCCGCCCTCTCGCTTCCGGGATTGGCTGTCCGCCGCGGACTGTGGCAAAATTAGTCTTTGTGTCTGCTGGGTCCGCACCTGCCACAGGGGGAGCGCAACCAACAGCTTAGACAACCGGCCACCTCAATCAGTGAAGTGGCCGGACCACTAAACTTTCGGCAGCAATCTCCGGTGCGCCAACAGCGTCCGGGCTTGACTTCCGTGACCCAAAGTGAATGACCTGTGGCGTTTACCAGGAGTGCAATCATGCATATTCTCGATTCCGTAGATGCAGCCTCGCTGCGCACCGATGTTCCGGCGTTCCGCGCCGGTGACACCCTCAAGGTTCACGTGAACATCATTGAAGGCAAGAACACCCGTGTCCAGGTATTCCAGGGCTTCGTCCTGGGCCGCCAGGGCGAGGGCGTCCGCGAGACCTTCACCGTCCGCAAGGTGTCCTTCGGTGTCGGCGTGGAGCGTACCTTCCCGGTGCACTCCCCGATCATCGAAAAGATCGAGGTCGTTACCAAGGGTGACGTCCGGCGCGCCAAGCTGTACTACATGCGCGCACTGCGCGGTAAGGCTGCGAAGATCAAGGAAAAGCGCGACTTCAGCACCGCCAAGTAAGTCCCACCGGACCTACCCAGGCAGGGCCGCAGCCGTACCCGGCCAGCGCCGGAGCCATGCACCAGCGCCCAGGATACGGACTTATGGACCAGACAAAACGCCAGCCCCCCAAAACGGGCTGGCGTTTTGTGTTCCTTGCCTTTGTGCTGGCCCTTGCGATCAGCGGGCTGGTCCGCTCACTCTGGCTCGACGTCTACTACATTCCGTCCGAGTCCATGGAACCGCTCCTTGAGGGCGGGGACCGCATCCTCGTCTCGCGCACCGATTTCAAGGCCGGGCCTGTCCGGCGCGGGGATATCGTGGTTTTTGACGGCCGAGGCACTTTCGCACCGCTCAACAGCGGCAAGGGCGCGCTGGTGGATACGGCCGCGGGCATCACCCAATGGCTTGGCCTCACCGGCAGCGACACCACCTATGTAAAGCGCGTCATCGGCCTGCCGGGGGACACTGTTCTCTGCTGCGATGCCGGCGGGAAAATCACCGTCAACGGGCAACCGCTGGACGAGCCCTACGTCTTTCCCGGGGACCAACCCAGCACCCGGAAGTTCAGCGCAGAGGTGCCGGACGGGCGGTTGTGGCTGCTGGGCGACCACCGGTCCGTTTCTGCCGACTCCCGGAGCCTGCTTGGTGCTCCAGGTGGAGGCATGGTGCCGCTGGACAGGGTGATTGGCAGGCCGGTCCGGATCGTCTGGCCGCTTGATAGATTTGCTGAAGTACCCCGGCCGCCAGCGGCAGGGCCGAGAACAGAGAACGGACAGTAGATGCCCGAGAACTACCCGCGGACCCCCGAGCCGCGTCCGGACGGCGCTCCGGATTCCACGGCCAGTGCTGCCCGGGAAGCAGCTGCCGGTCCCGAAGCACCTTCTCCCGCCGGGGGCAGCCGGGCCGCAGCCAGGGCCGCCAATGAAAAAACCGGCGGCGGCCAGGTGCTCGCCTGGCTGAAGGAAATAGCCACCGTGGTGGTCATCGCCGTCGTGCTCTCCTTCCTGATCAAAACCTTTCTGTTCCGGGCCTTCTTCATCCCCTCCGAATCCATGGTCAACACCCTTGACGTCGACGACCGGATCTTCGTTAACCTCCTGGTGCCTGAACCTTTCTCACTGAGCCGCGGGGACGTTGTGGTTTTCCGCGACACCAAAGGCTGGCTGCCGGCCATGCCGGAAAAGACCGATGGACCGTTCACCTGGGTGCAGGACGGCCTCACTTTTGTTGGCCTCCTGCCGGACAACTCCGAGCAACACCTGGTCAAGCGGGTCATCGGGCTGCCGGGGGACCATGTGGTCTGCTGTGATGCCGGCGGTAAACTGACGGTTAACGGGACCGCCATCGACGAGAAGTACATCAATTCCGCCGAAGTCCCCCAGGTCCGCAATTTCGATGTCACTGTCCCCGAAGGCAAGGTGTGGGTGATGGGCGATAACCGGAACCACTCCGCCGACTCCCGCGCGCACATGGAAGCCGACGGCGGGTTCATCGACGTCGCAGACCTTGAAGGCAAGGCCGCTGTCATCGCCTGGCCGCTGAACCGGATCACAACCCTGGACAACTACCCGGACGTCTTCCGGAATGTGCCGGCGGCGCCCTGACCATGTCCCCGGTAGTTAAGGCCGGTCCCGTAAAGGGCGATCCCGTAAAGGCCGGTCCCGTAAAGGCCGGGGCGGCAACGGGGCGTGGCGGCTCCACCAAGGTGCCCCGTCCCGCCAAGGCTCCCACCCTGCGGCACGAACGGACGTTCAAGGAACGGGGGGTGCGCCTCGTCGCCGGCGTGGACGAAGTGGGCCGGGGCGCCCTTGCCGGGCCCGTCAGCGTCGGCATCGCCGTCGTGGACCTGGAGCGCCAGCGGCCGCTGGCCGGCGTTCGGGACAGCAAACTCCTCAGCCCGGCCGAACGGGAACGGCTTGACCCGCTGGTCCGGCGGTGGAGCGTGGCATCCGCGGTGGGGCACGCGTCGGCGCAGGAGATCGATTCCCATGGCATCATCGCTGCGCTGCGACTGGCCGGAACCCGTGCGTGGCAGGAAATTCTCGCGGCGGGCGTGACACCGGACATGGTGCTCCTGGACGGCAGCCATAACTGGCTGTCCCCCGCAGGGCAGGCGTCCCTCTTTGACGAGCCGGTGCTTGAGGCCGTTTGCGACGCCCCGGTGCACACCAAGATCAAGGCGGACATGCAGTGCCTGAGCGTGGCGGCGGCGAGCGTGATTGCAAAGGTGGAGCGGGACCGGATGATGCGGGAACTGCATGCCGAGTACCCGGACTTCGGCTGGGACATCAACAAGGGTTACGCCACCGTGCTGCACCGGAACGTTCTCCGGGTGGCAGGGCCAACCCCTTACCACCGGGTGAGCTGGCGACTGCTCGGCGGGGAGTTGCTGGACGGCGGGCAGGACAACGGCCTGGACGGGGACGTCGGGGACGACGGCGACGAGGCTGCTGCCACCGAAGACTGAGTCCGGGCACCCGCAAAGGGTTGTGGCATCGAAGAATCAGTCGGCGGCGAGGACTGCTTCCCGGGCACAGCACGGGCGCCAGCGGCGCCGTACATGGTGCAAGATGGAACCATGAGTGCTGAGGATCTTGAAAACTATGAAACCGACATGGAGCTGCAGCTCTATCGTGAGTACCGCGACGTCGTCGGACTGTTCAGCTACGTTGTCGAGACCGAGCGGCGCTTCTACCTGGCCAACCACGTGGACCTCCAGGCCCGCAGCGCCGACGGCGAAGTCTACTTCGACCTGACGCTCCAGGACGCCTGGGTGTGGGACGTTTACCGCTCGGCGCGGTTCGTCAAAAGTGTCCGGGTCCTCACGTTCAAGGACGTCAACGTGGAAGAGCTTCCGCGCAACGAGGAACTTGCGCTGCCCAAGGACGTGGACCTCGGCCAGTAGTCCCTGAGAGCCGCCGGCGACTTGTCCTGCACATTCGTCCGCCGGCGCTGACTTGTACACATACGGGATGAACTCCCTTACCTTCGCAACCGCGCCCGCGCAGGCTGGTTGCGGAGGTAAAAATGAAATCAAAAGACCTGTTGGGCCGCCGCGGTGAGGACCTTGCCGCCGGCTATCTCGAGTCCCTCGGCATGCTGGTGGTCGAGCGCAACTGGCGCTGCACCGAGGGTGAAATCGACATCGTGGCCCTGGATGGCGATGCCCTGGTCATTGCGGAAGTAAAAACCCGCCGGTCCCTCGATTACGGACATCCGTTTGAGGCGGTAGGCCCGGAGAAGCTCGCCCGCCTGCACCGACTCGGTTCCGCATGGTGCCGCGACCGGGAGCTGCGGATGCCCCTGCGGCGGGTGGATGTCATCGCCGTGGTGGACGACGGCGGCGGCGAACCTTTGGTGGAGCACCTCAAGGGGGTGGGGTGAATGGCCCTCGGCAGAACCTACTCCATCGCGCTGGTGGGGTTGAACGGCTACATCGTGGAGGTCGAGGCCGACATCGGCCAAACCCTGCCGGCTTTTATACTCCTAGGGCTGCCGGACGCCTCGTTGAATGAGGCCAAGGAGCGTATCCGCTCCGCAGCCAAGAATTCCGGGATACCGCTGAGCCGCCGGAAGATCACCGCCAACCTCATTCCGGCCTCGCTGCCTAAACGGGGCTCGGGTTTCGACCTGGCGGTCACCATGGCGGTGCTCCGGGCAGCAAATGACATCAAGCCAACCGGGAAAACAGTCTTCATCGCGGAGCTCGGGCTTGACGGCAGGCTGCGCCCGGTCCGCGGCATCCTGCCCGCTGTGATGGCGGCCGTTCAGGCAGGCTATCCGGACATCGTGGTGGCCCACGCCAATCTGGCCGAGGCTGCCCTGGTGCCCGGCGCCAAGGTCAGTGGATACCGCACCCTCGCCCGCCTGGCCCTCGATTTTGGTGCTGACCCGCAGGAGCTTGCCTTGGACTTTGACCCGGAGGATCCGGACCTTCCCGCCGATGAGCAGGAGGAAGACGGGACCTGCCCGGACATGGTTGATGTTTCCGGCCAGGGTGATGCACGGCGGGCCCTCGAAGTGGCAGCAGCCGGCGCGCACCATCTGCTTCTGATGGGTCCGCCCGGTGCAGGAAAGACCATGCTGGCCGAACGTCTTCCCGGGCTGTTACCGGACCTTGCCGACCACGAGGCCATGGAGGTTACAGCCATCCATTCGCTCTGCGGCCTGCCGTCCTCCTCAGCCCAGCAGCTGCTGCGCCGGCCGCCCTTTGAAAACCCGCACCACTCGGCCACCGCCGCCGCAATCATTGGCGGTGGCTCAGGCCTGCCCAGGCCGGGGGCTGCCTCCCGTGCCCACCGGGGCGTTCTATTCCTGGATGAGGCCCCCGAGTATGAGCGCCGCGTGCTGGACGCGCTGCGCCAGCCCCTGGAGAGCGGCGAGCTGGTGATTCACCGCTCCGCCGGAACTGCTGCCTATCCTGCCCGCTTCCAGCTGGTCCTTGCAGCCAACCCCTGCCCCTGCGGCAAGGCCTCCGGGAAGGGGCTGGACTGCACGTGTACCCCGATGATGCGGCGGCGGTACCTGGCCAGGATGTCCGGCCCGCTCCTGGACCGCGTGGATATCCAGCTCCAGGTTGACAGGGTCTCCTTGGCCGAGTTCGGGCAGGGAGGTGCCGAGGAGGACACTGCGTCCGTTGCCGCTCGGGTCCGCGACGCGCGCGGGCGGCAGCTTGAACGGCTGCAGCCCTTCGGACTGGAAACAAACTCGCAGGTGCCCGGCCGTCTACTGCGGGGAGAACTCCGGCTTCCGCCGGCATCTACCCGCATCCTCGACCATTCGCTCGAGCGCGGCGTCCTCACTGCCCGCGGCTACGACCGGGTTCTTCGTTTGGCCTGGACCATGGCGGACCTCGGGCACCGGGAGCGGCCGGACAGCAACGATATCGGACAGGCCCTGGGGCTGCGGCAGGCAGCGGCGGTGGCCGCATGAAGGGGACGGAAGTGGACACAGAAAGGCTGTCCCGCGCCGCGCTTGCGCGGCTCATGGAGCCCCAGGATGCTGCCGGCCTGGCACTGGTGCAAGTCTGCGGCGCAGTTGATGCCCTGCGGATTGCCACCGGCCAGGTTGCTGCCGGCGCCGAGCTGGAGCGCGAAATCACCTCGCTCCTGGCGGACAGCGGGTCCGCCAGCTGGTCCGGGATGACCGCATCCTTGAAACGCTGGCAGCCCCGAATTCCAGATTTGGCGCCGGAGCGGGACCTCGCCACCATGGCGCGCCTCGGCGGCAGGCTGATCATCCCGTCGGACGAATTGTGGCCCGTCCAGCTCGCCGACTTGGGGATCCAGGAACCCATCTGCCTGTGGTGGCGCGGACAGGAGCAGCCCCTTCCCGGGGCGGACAAGTGCATCGCGCTCGTCGGGTCGCGGGACAGCACCAGCTATGGTGCATCCGTAACAGGGGACATCGCCTATTCTTTGGCGCAACGCGGCCTGACAGTTGTATCGGGCGGCGCGTATGGCATCGATGCACACGCCCATCGCGCCGCGCTTGCCGGCGCCTCGGCAGCAGTGCCCACTATCGCCGTGATGGCCGGCGGTGTTGACCGCTTCTACCCGTCCGGGAACGAAGACCTGCTCCGTGCTGTGTGCAACCAGGGGGCCGTGATTGCGGAAGTTCCTCCGGGCTCGGCGCCTACCCGTTACCGTTTCCTGCAACGGAACAGACTCATCGCCGCCATGTCGGCGGTGACGGTCGTTGTGGAAGCGCGGTGGCGGTCAGGAGCATTGAACACCGCCCACCACGCCGAGTCGCTGGGCCGGGCAGTAGGTGCCGTCCCCGGTTCGGTCCACAGCGCGAATTCGGCCGGTTGCCACCGTCTGCTTCGGGACGGCGGGGCCGTTTGCGTGACCGATGCAGCCGAAGTTGCCGAGCTGGCAGGGCCAAGCGGGGCCGGTCTTCCCGAACCCCGCCAGACCGGAGCCGAAGTCCAGGACGGGCTCACGCTGGAAGACCTGATCCTCCTGGATGCGCTGCCACTGCGGACCACCACGTCGGTCGAGAAGCTGTGCTCCGTGGCGGGTCTCGGTCAAGAGTCAGTACGGGCAGGCCTTGGCCGGCTGGGGCTGCTCGGACTGGCGGTATCGGAGCGGGGCGGCTGGAAGCGAGGGAAGACATCGACCTGACCGGGGACGAACCGCGCTGCACCGGCAACCAACAAGCCGGACTGGCAACCAACAAGCCGGACTGGCAACCAACAAGCGGGCCGTCAACCGGCCAGCCGGACCGGCAACCGGACTGTCCAGCGGGTCAGGCAGGAGCGTTGAGAGACCGTGTCAGGAACCGGGGTCGGCGGCAGCACCTGAGACAGTAGGAGGGTGGAGAACCAGGAATTGCCCCCGGAGCTAAACCAGGCGCTGGGCGCCTTCGTGAAGTACCTGTCGGGGGAACGGGCCATGTCCCCGCATACCATGCGTGCCTACGAGGGCGACCTGCGCGGCCTGTTGTCCCATGCAGCCTTCGAGGGCGCAACCAGGCTGGCGGACCTGGAACTCGGTACCCTTCGGCGGTGGTTGGGGGTGCAGAGCCAGGCGGGTGTGGCGCGTGCCACGCTGGCCCGCCGGTCTGCCACTGCCCGTGCATTCACGGCGTGGGCACTGAGGGAAGAGCATATCCCAGCGGATCCTGCCCTGAGGCTCAAGGCACCGAAACGTGAGCAATCCCTGCCCGGCGTGCTGCAGTCCCAGCAGCTGACCCGGCTGCTGGCCAGGCTGGAGGAAGTTGCGGCGGAAGGTGAACCATTGCCCGTACGGGACAGGGCGATTGTCGAACTGCTCTATGCCACTGGCGTCCGCGTCGGGGAGCTCACGGGACTCGACATCGATGACCTGGACCCGGACCGGCGTACCCTGCGGGTCATCGGCAAAGGCAACAAGGAACGCACTGTCCCTTACGGCGTCCCCGCGGCGCTGGCACTGGACGACTGGCTCCGGCGGGGCAGGCCGAAGCTCGCCAGGGATAACAGCGGTCCTGCTCTCTTCCTGGGCGCCCGGGGAGGCCGGATGGACCAGCGGCGGGTCCGGGCGCTCGTTAATACTCTGTTGGCGGCCTTGGGTGACACTTCGGCCTCAGGTCCGCACGCCCTCCGGCACTCGGCAGCCACCCACTTGTTGGACGGCGGCGCTGATCTGCGGGCGGTGCAGGAGATCCTGGGGCACAGCAGCCTGGCCACCACCCAGATCTACACCCACGTCTCGGTGGACCGGCTGCGCAAGAGCTACCAGCAGGCACACCCCAGGGCCTGACCCCGGGCTGCGCGAATCAGCTGAGGGAATCGCACTGGCGTAATTACTCGGCGTACGGCACAATAAGAGTCACGTCCGGCAACTTTCAAGTCCCGCTTGAAGCTCCATCGCTTCCAGCAGACCAGCAAGTCCGGACATTGCTTAATCTGAACAACTGAATATCGAGGCAGGAAGCAGGCCCCGCAGTACAGGGCACGGCAGTTCCATCCAGGCAGAGGTCGTTGGGGAAGACGTACCTAGAGCTATGGAGGATGGAATGTCTGTTGCAATGACCCGCGGTGTGCTGTTTGTTCACTCAGCCCCTACTGCTTTGTGCCCGCATGTGGAGTGGGCCATCGGCTCCGTCGTTGACAAGCGGACGGATCTTGAGTGGACCCCTCAGCCTGCCGCGCCCGGAATGTTCCGGGCCGAGCTGTCCTGGACCGGTGCCCCCGGGACGGGATCAAAGCTTGCCTCGTCTCTGCGCGGCTGGGCCCACCTCCGCTACGAGGTCACCGAGGAGCCGAGCCAGGGTGTTGATGGCGGCCGCTGGTCGCACACACCCGAGTTGGGCATCTTCCACGCGGTTACCGACGTTCACGGCAACATCATGGTTTCCGAAGACAGGATCCGCTACGCCTACGAATCCGGCGCCGGTGATCCCGCAGCGGTCTACCACGAGCTTTCCCTGGCGCTCGGTGAGGCCTGGGATGAGGAACTCGAACCCTTCCGGCACGCTGCCGAGGGCGCGCCGGTCCGCTGGCTGCACCAGGTGGGCTAATTGCCAAAGGCAACTGTCGCCGTCGTCCGCGGCCACGCCCGGCGGACAGCGACGCAGCTCCGTACACAACGCAATCTCCATAGCAACAGCAAAGGCCCCGCCGGTTGGCGGGGCCTTTGGTGTTTGCAGCGGCGCGGACGAAAGTCCGGACGGTTGTTAGATGCTGCGGACCGCTACCACGGCGTTGTGTCCGCCGAAGCCGAAGGAGTTGCTCAGCGCCACGATGTTGCCGGCAGGCAGATCCCTGGCGGAGGTGACCACGTCGAGCGGGATCTCCGGGTCCTGGTTCTCAAGGTTGATCGTCACAGGCGCCTTGCGCTCGTAGACGGCCAGCACGGTGAGCACCGCCTCAACTGCACCGGACGCACCCAGCAGGTGGCCCATCTGTGACTTGGTGGCCGAAACTGCCACGTTGTCGATGTGCGATCCAAGAGCGGCGCGGAGGGCGGTGTACTCCGGCTTGTCACCCACGGGGGTGGAAGTGGCGTGGGCGTTGACGTGGACCACGTCTTCGGCCTGGATCCGGCCGTCAAACATGGCTGCCTTCAGCGCGCGGGTTGCACCAAGGCCTTGAGGGTCCGGTGCGGTGATGTGGTATGCGTCGGCCGTAACGGAGGTTCCGGCGAGTTCACCGTAGATCCGGGCTCCGCGGGCCAGGGCGTGTTCCTCGGCTTCGAGGACCAGGGCGCCTGCGCCTTCACCCATCACGAACCCGTCGCGGCCCATGTCGTACGGACGGGACGCGCCTTGCGGGTCGTCGTTGCGGCGGGACAGGGCCTGCATCGAAGCGAACGCTGCCAGGGGCATGGGGTGGATGGCTGCTTCAGCACCGCCGCACATCACCACGTCCGCCTTGCCCGAGCGGATCAGGTCCAGGCCCAGGTGCATGGCCTCGGTGCCGGAGGCGCAGGCGGAAACGGGGGTGTGGGCGCCGGCGCGTGCGCCGAGGTCCAGGCTGACGGCCGCCGCAACGCCGTTGGGCATCAGCATCGGTACGGTCATGGGGAGGACGCGGCGGGGGCCTTTTTCCTTCAGCGTGTCCCAGGCGTCCAGCAGGGTCCAGACCCCGCCGATGCCGGTAGCGAAGGCCACGGCGAGCCGGTCCTTGTCGAATTCTGTGATGCCGGAGTCGGCCCAGGCTTCACGGGCAGCAATAACGCCGAACTGGGTGGAGGGGTCCATCCGCTTTGCCTCAACGCGGCTCAGGACGTCCAGGGCGGGGGTGCTGCAGCGGGCCGCGAAGTGGACGGGAAGTTCGTACTTCGCTACCCAGTCGTCCTCGAGGGTGCGGGCACCGGAGACCCCCTTGAGCGCGTTGTTCCACATCGTGGGTACATCGCCGCCGATGGGCGTGGTGGCACCCAGACCGGTTATGACTACTTTGCGTGTCATGGGATCACTCTCTGTCGGTGGGGATTCCGCCTCCGGATCTGCCGGAGGTTCCCGCGTGTTGGTGGTCGGCACCGCTGGTACAGCGCAAGGTGCCGGAAAAATGCGGCGGGCTGCCGGTCCGGTCGTCCGGACCGGCAGCCCTGCCAAGCCGTAGGTACGGCGGGAGCCTGTGGCTAGGCCTGTGCTCCGGAGATGAAGCTGACGGCGTCGCCGACGGTCTTGAGGTTCTTGACCTCTTCGTCCGGAATGCGCACGCCGAACTTCTCTTCGGCGTTGACCACGATGGTCATCATGGAGATGGAGTCGATATCCAGGTCCTCGGTGAAGGACTTGTCCAGCTCCACGGCCTCGGGGGCCAGGCCGGTTTCTTCGTTGACGATTTCAGCCAGGCCGGCCAGGATCTCTTCGTTGCTAGCCATGTGATGGCTCCTTTTCTTGTTATTGCCGGCAGGGACTGCCGGAAATGGTTCAGGACGCGGTTGCGGCCTGTGGGGGGCGCTTCTAGGGAAGGACTACTACCTGGGCACCGAAGACCAGCCCGGCGCCGAAACCGATCTGCAGGGCCAGCCCGCCACTCAGTTCCGGCTTCTCCGCCAGGAGGCGGTGGGTAGCCAGCGGGATGGACGCCGCAGAGGTGTTCCCTGCATCGGCGATGTCCCGTGCCACTGTAACCGTCTCGGGCAGCTTCAGCTTCTTCACCATCTCATCGATGATGCGCATGTTGGCCTGGTGCGGGATAAACGCCACCAGGTCCTCAGCCTCTACACCGGCCGCCTCAAGGGCCTGCTGGGCCACCTTTGCCATCTCCCAGACAGCCCAACGGAATACCGTCTGGCCATCCTGGCGCAGCGTGGGGTAGAGCTCCTGGGCCTCTTCAAGCAAGGCAAGGTCGCCGGTGGAGTCGGACTGCCGGGCAGCCATGCCAAGGTCGCGGACGTCCAGCATGGACCGGGTCATGCCGATGGCGTCCCATTTGCTGCCGTCCGAGCCCCACACAGAAGGCGCGATGCCGGGAGTCTCGGAGGGGCCGATGACGACGGCGCCTGCACCGTCCCCGAGCAGGAAGGAGATGGTGCGTTCCCGGTTGTCAATGACGTCGGACAGCTTCTCGGCGCCGACCACCAGCACGTACTTCGCGGCTCCCGAACGGACCAGCGCGTCACCCTGGGCAATGCCGTAGCAGTAGCCGGCGCAGGCGGCCGAGATGTCAAAGGCGGGTGCAGGGGTGGCACCGAGGCGGTCCGCCAGGCTGGCGGCGGCCGACGGCGTCGCATACGGATGGGTGACCGTGGAGACAATGACGGCGCCCAGGTCCGAGCCTTGGATCCCGGCCTTTTCCATCGCTTCGCGGGCAGCGCCCTCGGCCATGTCGATGACGCTGACGTCAGCGGATGCGCGGTGCCGGGTCACGATTCCCGTGCGCTGGCGGATCCATTCGTCCGAGGAGTCAATCCACTGGCAAACGTCTTCGTTCGTGACGATCACGTCAGGACGGTAGGCGCCAAGCCCCAGGATCCGGGTGTGCTCCTGGATGGGAGCTTGCTTCAGCGTGGGAACGCTCATGCGTTGCCCTCCAGTTCTGCGAAAAGTGCCAGGGCGGCGGAAAGATCGTCGGGGGTCTTGACCGCAACTGTCTTGACGCCCGGCATGCCCCGCTTGGCCAGCCCGGCGAGGGT
Source organism: Arthrobacter sp. SLBN-100 (assembly GCF_006715305.1). Taxonomy (NCBI): domain Bacteria; kingdom Bacillati; phylum Actinomycetota; class Actinomycetes; order Micrococcales; family Micrococcaceae; genus Arthrobacter; species Arthrobacter sp. SLBN-100. Next base: position 1,056,600 of record NZ_VFMY01000001.1, on the reverse strand, counting down.
GCCGGCGGGAGCCAGTTCGATGACGCCGGTGACACCGCGCTGGACAAGAGCCTCCATGCAGAGGTCCCAGCGGACCGGGCGCGACACCTGGGCGATCAGGCTTTCGACGGCGGCACCGCCGTCGGTGACCTCTCCGCCGTCGTAATTCGACAGGAGGGGCACCTTCGGGGCCTGCGGCTTCAGCTGCGGCTCCAGCGCCTTGAGTGTGCTGACGGCCGGAGACATGTGGCTGGTGTGGAAGGCGCCGGCAACCTTCAGCGGAATGACGCGTGCCTTGGCTGGCGGGTTGTCCGCGAGGGCCTTGAGCTGTTCGAAGGTTCCGGCAGCAACCGTCTGGCCTGCGCCGTTGACGTTTGCGGGGGTGGCGCCTGCGGCTTCGATCGAGGCCAGGACCTCTGCCGGGTCCCCGCCCACCACGGCGCTCATGCCGGTGGGCGTCACGGACGCGGCGGCGGCCATGCTGTTGGCACGCTCGCGGACGAAGGTCATGGCTTCCTGCTCGGTGAGGACGCCGGCAAGGGCCGATGCCGTGATTTCACCCACGGAGTGTCCGGCCAGGATCACCGGCAGGGAGCTCAGCTCGACGTCAAAAAGGGACGTGGCGGCGACGAGGCCGGCCGCTACGATCAGGGGCTGCGCCACGGCAGTGTCCTTGATGGTTTCTTCGTCCGAGGTGGTCCCGTGCGCGATCAGGTCAATGCCTGCGATGTCGCTCAGGGCGGCCAGCTGGCCTGCCACCGGGGGCAGTTCCAGCCAGGGGGCCAGAAAACCCGGGGTTTGCGAGCCCTGTCCAGGGCAGACTATTGCAAGCACGTAACCAGCTTTCCAAATTACTGTGTGATCGAGCGGTGTTTGTCCGCACCAAGCTCATGGAGTCAGATTGTAGGAAGTCTACAACGACTCAGGGCTGGTTCCGCGACGGATGGCGCTCCGCGGCGGCTTTGGGCGGGGCCGAAAGACGGCCAACCACGAGAGCCGCCTGGAGGACAAACGCCTCCCGCGGCAGGAGCGGATCCCAGCCGGTGACGTCACAAACCCGCTTCAGGCGGTACCTGACCGTGTTGGCATGGACGAAGAGTTCCCGGGCCGTTGCCTCCAGTGAATGGCCCAGTTCCAGGTAGGTTCCGAGGGTTTCCACCAGTCCGTTGGACGCTGCCAGCAGCGGCCGGTAAATGTTTTTGACCAGGGAGCGGCGGGCAGCGTCGTCACCGGAGATCACCCGCTCGGGAAGGAGGTCATCGGCGGCCACCGGCCGAGGGGCGGAAGGCCAGGCGCGTGCAGCAGTCAGCCCGGCGAAAGCGGACTGGGCGGAGCCGCTCGCCTCCAGCAGGGAACCGGCTTCCGGACCGTAGACTACGGGTCCGGGGGCAAACATGTCGCTGAGCTTCACATAGGCGGTTTCCCGGTCATGCACGCCGCCCAGGATCAGGATCAACCGGTCGCCCTGGATCCCGACCAGCGCGTCCTCCGCGTAGCGGCCTGCCATCCGCCGGAGTTCGCTCACGTAGCTGGCGCTTGGCTCTGAGGGGGAATTACCCACCATCACGGTGAACCGTTCCTGGGCTTTCCAGCCCAACGCGGCGATCCTGGAGCGCAGGGCGTCAGTATTTTCACCGCGCAGGATCGCATCCACGATCAGGGCTTCCAGCCGCGTGTCCCATGAGCCCCTGGACTCGGCGGCCCGTGCGTAAACATCGGCGGCGGCGAAAGCCACCTCGCGGGAGTAGCGGAGCACCGCCTCGCGGAGCGATGGCTGGTCAGCTTCAGGCGCAATCACCGGAACCTGGTCTTCCACCACCTCCACCACGATCCGGATCAGCTGCAGGGCCTTCTGCAGGCTGATCGACCGGGTCAATTCCGTGGGGGCCGTGCCAAAGACGTCCGTGAGGATCCACGAGGGCGAACTCGGGCGCTCGTACCAGGTCACAAATGCCGCAATGCCGTTTTGGGCGACCATTCCCAAGGCGGAGCGCTCATCCGAGCTGAGCCGGCTGTACCAGGGCAGGGATTTTTCCAGCTCCCGCATAGTGGTGGTGGAAAGCTGGCCCACGTTGGCGCGCAGTTTCTTCAGCGTTTCGGACTTCTCCGGAGTGACGCCGGGCAGGGACTGTTTGCGGCTCGCGGACGGTGTGGCTGGTGCTGGCATTCTTTGAGCATACGGCCCCTGCCCTGCAAGCTCCATTTGTGCGAAGGCTACAATCCGGGTAGTTGTGCGTCACAGCCGGGCCACAGCAGAACGGACGACGGCGGCCCCCGCCTTTCGGTGGGAGCCGCCGTCGCGCTTACTGGCTTTCCGCCGGAGGCTAGGCCTCGCCGCCGGCGTTGCCGGTGGAACCGGCATTCACGTTGTGCAGCCTGTACTTGTCGATCGCCTTGGCCGGAGCCTGGGGATCAACCTCCCCACGGCGGGCCAGCATCTCCAGCGACCGCACCACAATGGAGTGGATATCGATCTTGAAGAAGCGGCGGGCTGCGGCGCGGGTGTCGGAGAAGCCGAAGCCATCGGCGCCGAGGGTGGCGAATTCGTTGGGGACGAACTGGCGGATCTGGTCAGGGACTGCCTTCATGTAGTCGGACACGGCGACGACGGGGCCGGTGGCGCCTTCGAGTTGTTGGGTGACGAACGGGACGCGGGCGGGCTGGCCGGGGTTGAGGAAGGCTTCCTCTTCGGCGGCGAGGCCGTCGCGGCGCAGTTCGTTCCAGGAGGTCACGGACCAGACGTCCGCGGAGACACCCCAGTCGTCGGCGAGGAGCTGCTGTGCTTCCAGGGCCCAGGGCACGGACACGCCCGAGGCGAGGATCTGGGTCCGGGGACCGTCGATCTTTGCCGGGTTGAGCAGGTAGATGCCCTTGATGACGCCTTCGACGTCCAGGTTCTCGGGTTCGGCGGGCTGGGTGATCGGCTCGTTGTACACGGTGAGGTAGTACATCAGGTTCCGGTCGGTGGACTCTGGCCCGTACATGCGTTCGAGGCCGTCGCGGATGATGTGGCCCATTTCGTAGCCGTAGGCGGGGTCGTAGGTGACCACGGCGGGGTTGGTGGAGGCCAGGAGCGGGGAGTGGCCGTCGGCGTGCTGGAGGCCTTCGCCGGTGAGGGTGGTCCGGCCTGCGGTGGCGCCGATGATGAAGCCGCGGGTCATTTGGTCTGCTGCTGCCCAGAAGGCGTCGCCGGTGCGCTGGAAGCCGAACATGGAGTAGAACACGTAGACCGGGACCAGGGGCACGCCGTGGGTGGCGTAGGCGGTGCCGGCGGCGGTGAAGGCTGCCACGGCGCCGGCTTCGTTGATGCCGGGGTGGATCAGCTGCCCGGCGGGGGATTCCTTGTAGGCCAGGACCAGGTCACGGTCCACCGAGAGGTAGTTCTGGCCCTTGGGGTTGTAGATCTTCGCGGTGGGGAAGAACGCGTCCATGCCGAAGGTGCGTGCCTCGTCCGGGATGATCGGGGCAATGTGCTTGCCGAACTCCTTGTCCCGCATCAGGTCCTTGAGCAACCTGACGAACGCCATGGTGGTGGCGGCCTGCTGCTTGCCCGAACCCCGCTTGGCCACCTCGTAGGACTTCGCATCCGGCAGGGTGATCTGGGCGTGCTTGCTGCGGCGCTCGGGTACCGACCCGCCCAGGGCTGCCCGGCGCTCCAGCATGTACTGGATCTCGGGTGCATCGTTGCCGGGGTGGTAGTACGGCGGCTGGTACGGGTCTTTTTCGAGCTGCTCATCCGTAACCGGAATCCGCAGGTGGTCGCGGAATTTCTTCAGGTCATCGAGGGTGAGTTTTTTCATCTGGTGGGTCGCGTTGCGGCCCTCGAAGTGGGGCCCGAGTCCGTAGCCCTTGACGGTTTTGGCGAGGATGACGGTGGGTTTGCCCTTGAATTCGGTGGCGGCCTTGTACGCGGCATAAACCTTGCGGTAGTCGTGGCCGCCGCGTTTGAGGTTCCAGATCTGGTCATCGGTGAGGTCCGCGACGAGGTCCTTGGTGGCCGGGTCCTTGCCGAAGAAGTGTTCGCGGACGAACCCGCCGGATTCGGCCTTGTAGGTCTGGTAGTCCCCGTCGGGGGTTTCGTTCATGATCTTCACCAGCGACCCGTCGGTGTCGCGGGTGAGCAGGTCATCCCATTCCCGGCCCCAGACGACCTTGATCACGTTCCAGCCCGCGCCGCGGAAGAACGCTTCGAGTTCCTGCATGATCTTGCCGTTGCCGCGCACCGGCCCGTCCAGGCGCTGGAGGTTGCAGTTGATCACGAAGTTCAGGTTGTCCAGGTTCTCGTTCGCGGCGAGCTGGAGCAGGCCGCGGGATTCGGGCTCGTCCATTTCCCCGTCACCCAGGAACGCCCAGACCTGCTGGTCGGAGGTGTCTTTCAGGCCCCGGTTGTGCAGGTACCGGTTGGACTGGGCCTGATAGATCGCGTTCATCGGCCCGATGCCCATGGACACGGTGGGGAATTCCCAGAACTGCGGCATCAGCCGCGGGTGCGGGTAGGAGGACAGGGCATGGCCCTCGCGGGACTTTTCCTGCCGGAACCCGTCCAGGTCCTCCTCGGAGAGCCGGCCTTCCATAAACGCCCGGGCGTACATGCCGGGGGAGGCGTGGCCCTGGAAGAACACCTGGTCCCCGCCGCCGGGGGCATCCTTGCCGCGGAAGAAGTGGTTGAACCCGACCTCGTACAGGGTCGCAGCACCGGCGTAGGTGGAAATGTGCCCGCCGACGCCGATGTTCGGCCGCTGGGACCGGTGGACCATCACCGCGGCGTTCCACCGCATGTACGCCCGGTACCGGCGCTCGTATTCCTCGTTGCCCGGGAACTCTGCTTCCTGGTCCACCGGGATCGTGTTCACATAATCGGTGGTGGTCACCATCGGCACGCCCACGCTCTGCGCACCCGCGCGCTGCAGCAGGCTCCGCATGATGTATTGGGCACGCTCGGTGCCCTGTTCCCTGATCAGCGAATCCAGGGACTCAACCCACTCGGCGGTCTCTTCCGGATCACGATCAGGCAGCTGGTTAGTCAACCCGCTGAGGATATGGGAGGTATCTTCTCCTGCAGCCACGTCCAACCTCTCTTTGCGCGCATTGAGGCGCACTCAGGCCGGACGGGGTGACCGTCCGGCGTATATACGCCGTGTGCGACGTATCGGTTACAACAGCCCGGTCATGTGTGCCGGGCAGGGTCCTAGCATTCCTACGTCTGCATTGGAGTTTCAGGGTTGTTGCCCCGCAGGCATAGTTGTCACCTGCCACTCTAACTCTCACCCCAGCACGATGCGTAGCCGGGGCTTGGGCGGCTCTGTTGTATTTCGCCGTCATACTGGTTGTGTGACAAAAAGCCGCTGCGCGGGGGCTTGACCGTCCGGGGTGTGACGCAGAATACGCCTATCCCGGGGGCGGCAGCTTGAAGCGCAGGCACAAAGGGTGTTGGCTGGGAGTAATGGAAATCACTATGCGCACTGCATGTATGAGGCATTGGAGGAACACGTGAGCGAGGCCGACGCCGCCACTTCGGTAAATGTGGCGGAAAAATTGGGTTTCAAGAACGGGGATCTGATTCAGGAGTTCGGTTACGACGACGACGTCGATTTCGACTTGCGTGACGATGTTGAAGATCTCACGGGTTCCGAGTTGCTGGACGAGGACGACCACGAAGTGGCGGATGCCGTCATCTTCTGGTGGCGCCACGGCGACGGGGACCTCGTGGACAGCCTGATGGATTCGCTGACCACCCTCAGCGAAAACGGCGTTGTCTGGGTCCTGACTCCGAAATCCGGCAGGGCCGGCTACGTTTCACCGGCTGACATCCAGGAGGCCGCCCCTACGGCGGGCCTGCACGTGACAACCTCGGCCGGCGTCTCCAAGGACTGGAGTGCAGCCCGCCTGGTGATGAGGAAAAACAAGTGACGGCAGCGCTTGACGCTGCTACTACAGCTGTACCCGCGGTCGGCTGGCCGGCGCCTGACTTTGAACTCGCCAACCAGTTCGGCGAACCGGTCCGGCTGTCTTCCTTTCGCGGCCAGAACGTAGTCCTGGTGTTCTACCCGTTCGCCTTCTCGGGCATCTGCACCGGGGAACTGTGCGAGATACGGGACAACCTGGCGATGTTCGGGGATGCAAATGCCGCGGTCCTGGCTGTGTCCGTGGACAGCAAGTTCAGCCTGCGCGCTTATGCCGCCCAGGAAGGGTACACCTTCGACCTGCTGGCAGATTTCTGGCCTCACGGTGGAGTGGCAAGCGCCTACGGCGTCTTTGACGCGGACAGCGGCATGGCCAAGCGCGGCACCTTCATCATTGATGCCGGCGGTCATGTCCGCTACTCAGTGGTGAACCCGCGTGGCCAGGCCCGTGACCTCCAGGAATACCGCAGTGCATTGGCCGGCCTGGGACAGGCCTGACAGGGCATGGAACAGCGGCGTGCGGGGGTAGGCCTGACGGGCTTCGCCAGCATGCCGCGGGTGGCTGCAGCGGCTCCTTCTGATGGGGAGCGTGGGATCCTGCTTCGGATCCGGGACGTCGTGGCTGGCAGGCGGTTTGCACTGCTCACCGGTGCCGGACTCAGCACGGACTCGGGAATCCCGGACTACCGCGGGCCGGGTTCGCCGCCGCGTTCGCCCATGACCTACCAGGAGTTCGTCAAGGACGCGGCCAACCGTCAACGCTATTGGGCCCGGAACCATATCGGCTGGTCCCATCTGCGGCACGCCGATCCGAACCAGGGCCACTATGCGGCAGCCGAGCTCGAGCGCCGGGGCCACCTTACCGGGTTGATCACCCAGAACGTTGATCGGCTCCACCAAGACGCAGGCAGTGTCAACGTGGTGGACCTGCATGGCAGGTATGACCAGGTAGTGTGCCTGGCGTGCCGCCGCATATATTCCAGGCGCCTCCTGGCGGGTCTGCTGGAGGAGCTGAACCCGGAGTTCCTGTCCCGGGCGCAGGAATCAGGCCTGGTGGAGATGGCGCCGGACGCGGATGCCACAGTTGAGGACCAGGCGCTGATCAGCAGTTTTGTTGTTGCCGTCTGCCCTGCCTGCGGCGGAACGCTCAAGCCCGACTTCGTGTACTTCGGTGAGAACGTGCCCAAGGACCGGGTTGAACGGTCGTACCGGATGGTTGACGAGGCGGATGCCCTGGTGGCCGCCGGATCGTCCCTGACGGTGATGAGCGGGCTGCGCTTCGTCCGGCATGCCGCCAAGGACGGAAAACCGGTCATCATCATCAACCGCGGTGCCACCCGCGGTGATGACAAGGCCAGCATCAAGCTGGAGGCCGGCGTCAGTGAATCCCTGGCTTGGCTTGCTGCCGAGCTTCCGCCCCTTTAGCAGCGGCCTGCGTCCACCCTTCTCGCACCGATTCGCGTTTCGAGGCCTGGGTCGGGTAGAGTCTATGTTCGTTGGTTGCGGCGCTGAAGCGCCGGATTCAGCATTCCTGGGTCTTTAGCTCAGCTGGTAGAGCGCCACGTTTACACCGTGGATGTCATCGGTTCGATCCCGGTAGGACCCACCAGGAAACCCTGTTGTTTTCGCCTCGCGGCGGAAACAGCAGGGTTTTTTTCGTTTCAATGGAACACCAGAAAATGTCGGTGCCCGGCCTTAGGTTTCAGGGATGGAACATGTGATGGTGCGGACGGGAATCAATGGAATGCCGACGGCGGTCATCAGCAACGGCAGGGAATGGGCCGTGGGTGCCGAACCGGTGCGCTGGTTTGAGCGGGTCAACTGGTGGGACATTAATCGGAGGATGCCCAAAGGCCTTAGCCGCGTGGACGTGGAGGTCCTGCAAGTCCAGGTGAGGCTGGGTGGCAACAGTGCCTCGGCCCTGACCACCCTGCTGCTGGAACGGGATGGACTCGGCGGTGGATGGCGGCTGCGGGAAGCGGTGGCGGACGCCGCGTGAGGGCCGTCCACGCCGGTTGGCGGGCCTGCCGGGGAAAGTCCGGGCATTGGAAAACCCTCCACCGCGACTATTGGGGGATGCCGCGGTGGAGGGCCTGAGATGAATATACCGTGAACTGCCGGAAACATGAAGCTCTCCGGAAAGCGTGTCGGAGACGTGCCGGGAAGCTCGCGGAAGTCCGCCGATACCAGCCGTAGCTGAGCCATATGATGGTTGGTGTTCAGCTGAATGAACAGCATGACTGGCGCAGGCACCTATCTAAGGAGAATCATGGCCGATTCCCGCACCCCCCGATCCTCTGACGGTCTCGGGAGCGCCTCGCCCGCGCCAGCCGTCACCCGTGCCGCCGCAGTGCTGGACGCCCTCGCTGCCTCGGCAACCGGAAGGCTGACGCTCAGTGACCTCGCCCGCGAGCTGGGCATTCCCAAGTCCTCCACCTCCAATCTGCTCCTCGCGCTGGAAGAAGCCCGCCTTATCAGCAGGCAGGGGGCGGAGTTCACCCTGGGCCGCAAGCTCGTGGAACTCGGTGCGGCATACCTGAGCCGGCTGGACGAGGTGCAGGAGTTCTACCGGTACTGCGAGCAGGCCCCCACCCTTTCGCATGAAACAGTGCGGATCGCAATGCTCGACGGAACCAACGTCATCTATCTGGCCCGTTACGAAGGGCATCCTGCAGTCCGGCTGACCTCCAATATTGGAGACAAGATGCCCGTTTCCCTCTGTGCGGTGGGGAAAGCCCTCATTGCCCGGCTGCATGACCACGACGTCGAAGACATGTTCCCCGACGATGCCGAACTGCCTGTTATGACGCCCAAGTCACTCCGGACCGGGGCTGAGCTCAAGGCCCAACTGCGCACCATCCGCGACCAGGGCTACGCCTTCGAGGACGAAGAGTCCACCACGGGCGTAGTGTGCCTCGCGGTCTCAGTTCCCACCCGGGGTGCGCACGGTCCAAGCCTGGGACTTTCAGTAACGGCTTTGAAAGCCACCTATACGGAGGAGCAGGGTTCCCGGATGGTCAAGGAACTCCATGAGCTGGCACGTTCGCTGGGCAGCCCCATGGGCTGAGAGCCGGCCGCTGACCAAATAGAAAATAAGAGCTTTTGCGGCTTGTCGACCGTTCACCTTGCTGTACTCTGTTCAATATAGTGACCGCACAGCACGTGCCGTTGCTGACCCACCAGGCCAACGGGGGCCTGGAGAGCGATGAGGGAGTTCTTGTGACAACTCGTACTAAGGCACCGCAGGCCGAGGACGGCGCCATCGTCGACTCGGACCAACTGCGAAGGGCAACTCTTGCCAGCTCCGTAGGCTCCGCGTTGGAGTATTACGACTTCTACATTTACGGCCTCGCCTCGGCGCTGATCTTCGGGCCGCTGTTCTTTGCTCCGCTGGGTGAAAGCGGCGCTGTCATCGCCTCCTTTGCAACCTACGGCGTCGGCTTTGCCGCCCGGCCCTTTGGTGGCATCGTCTTCGGCTACATCGGGGACCGGTTCGGCCGCAAGATGGTCCTGATCCTCACCATCGGCCTGATGGGCATGGCCAGCTTCGCCATCGGCCTGCTGCCCACGTTCGAACAGGCGGGAATGCTGGGTGCGGTCCTCCTGGTGGCTCTGCGCATCATCCAGGGCCTTGGGGCCGGGGCTGAGCAGGCCGGCGCCACCACCTTGATTTCGGAAGTTGCGCCGCGCCGCCGTCGTGGTTTCTTCGCCTCCCTGCCGTTCGTCGGCATCCAGTTGGGTACCCTCCTGGGGGCGGGTACCTTTGCGCTGATGGCGCTGGCGGACAAGACCGTCCTGCAGGGCTGGCTCTGGCGGGTACCGTTCCTGGCGAGCTTCATCCTGATCGTGATCGCCGTCTTCATCCGCCTCCGGCTGAAGGAGACCCCGGTCTTCCAAGAACTCGAGAAGCACAAGGCCGTGGTGAAGAACCCGGTGGGCCAGATCTGGAAGCACTCCAAGAAGAATGTCCTGGTGGGCATAGGGCTGCGCATGGGCGAAAACGGCAACTCCTCCATCTACTCAGCGCTTCTGGTTTCCTTCATCAGCATGCCCGCAGGCGTCTTCGCCGGCGACAAGTTCATCGGCCCCACCGGCCTGCTGATCGCTGCCGCCTTCGCAGCAGTCATGGTTGTCACCTTCGGCGCCCTGTCTGACCGTTTCGGCCGCGTCCCGGTATACAGGTATGGCGCACTGTTCCAAGCGGCCATTGCCCTTCCCGCCTTCTACCTGGTGACCCTTGGCAACGTCACGCTGGTGTGGGTGGTCATGGTGGTCGGCATCGCCCTGGGAGTGCAGTCCATGCTGGGGCCGCAGTGCGCACTGCTGCCGGAACTGTTCGGATCCCAGCACCGGTTCACCGGCGTGGCTCTGAGCCGCGAACTCTCAGCGGTCCTGGCCGGAGGTTTCGCCCCGATGATCGGCGTCGCGCTCCTGGCTGCCACCAACCACTCCTGGCTGGTCCCCGCCATCTACTCACTGGTTCTGGCGTCGATCTCCTTCGTCACCACCTTCTTCACTCCTGAAACCAGGGGGAGGGACCTGGTGCTGGTAGAAGACGCCAGCTAGGACCGGCTGCCGCGCGAAAGGGCGGCTTCCCCTGACCGGGAAGCCGCCCTTTCATGTGTCCGATCAGGCTGCAGTTTTAGTAAAAGTGCACAGTATCCACGAGGTGGGGCAACTCCCCGCCGCCCAGGAAAAGGCGGAGGTTGCTGCAGAACCGTTCGGTGATCAGCCGGTTCTCGGCAGCGCTGAGGGCGGACGTATGCGGTGACACCAGGACCTTGGGGTGATGCCACAGCGGGCTGTTCCGGGGGAGCGGTTCCACTGCGAAGACGTCAAGGCAGGCGTAGGAAACCTGCCCGTTGTCCAGGGCCTCAAGCAGCGCTTCCTCATCCACCACGGTTCCCCTGCCGACGTTAACGAAGACCGTGCCGGGCTTCATGGCCGCGAAGACCTCCCGATTGAAGAGCTTTTCCGTGTACGGCGTGCCGGGCAGTGTGTTCACCACAGCGTCAGCGCCGGCAAGGAGGGCCGGGAGGCCGTGGTTATCCGATACCTCCTCGATCCCATCCAGCGGTTCCACGCTCCGCTTGGTGCCGCTGACCTTCATGCCCAGCGCCCGAGCCAGGCGTGCAGTCTCAAGGCCGATTTCGCCAAGGCCTGCTACAACCAGCCTGGACCCGCTCACCAGGCGGGTAGGGGTCCGAAGCTCAGGCCAGACCTTGGCTTCCTGGTCCTGCACCAGCTCGGCCGTGCGCTTGAAGCCGTTCAGGATTCCCATGGTGGCGAACTCAGCCAGCGGCAGGGCGTGGACCCCCGCGGAGGTTGTCACCTTGAACTTCTGCAGCGTCTCCTGGTCCAGCCCGGAGGCTTTTACTGCGCCGCCGGCTCCCGCGGCCATCGCATGAACCCATTGGAGATGCGCATTTCCGGCTGCAACCCGGGCAAGCCCCGCCGGGCTCTCGTTGGGCAAACCGTACAGGATCTGGGCCCTGTTGAGCATTGCCCAATAGCGTTCCTCCTGGTCAGGGGAGCGCTGGAAACCGGGATCCCCGGCGTGGTCTGCCGGGAACCGCTCCGGGGGCAGAAGCTCCGGCTCATAAAGAACGGTGATGGATGGGTCAACGGCGCGGATGCGTTCCACGAGCTCAGCTTCGAGCGGGACGGCAATGGCCACAATGGTCTGGGACGTCATGGTGTTCATCATACTGAATAGGGGCTAGGATATTGAACGCTTCTCTTGATGAACACGACGATGTAAGGCTGGCAAATGCAGGATAGAAGGGCGGGCTTCGTGGGCCTGGGGCTGATGGGCCTGCCCATGGCGGCCAACGCCGTCAACAAGGGATGGCAGGTCACAGGCTGGAACAGGTCGCCGGGCCCGGTCCTTGAGCTGCAAAAGCTCGGCGGCGCGCGGGCGGAGCAGATTGCAGATATGCGCGACCTCCCGGCCATCATCTTCATGCTGCCGGACCTGGCCCATATCGAGGAGGCGGCCGCCGGGTTGCTTTCCAGCTGGGAAGCCAAGCCGCCGGCACCCGGCACCATCGTCCTGGTGATGAGCAGCGTCTCGCCCACAGGAGTGAAGGAATTCGGCCGGCGCATCGCGGCGCTGAGTCTTGGCAATGCGCAGGTAGTAGACGCTCCGGTCAGCGGAGGAACCCAGGGCGCTATGGACGGGACCCTCGCCATCATGGCCGGCGGGGACGGAGACGCCTTCCTGCGTGCCGGGCCACTGCTGCGCTCCATGGGCACCACCGTGCGGCATTTGGGCCCACTGGGGGCAGGGTCCCTTGCCAAGGCCTGCAACCAGCTTGTGGTAGGAACCACGACGGCGGCGCTCGCCGAAGCCGCCGAGCTCGCCGAGCGCTCCGGGCTGGACCCGGCTGAGCTCTTCAAAGTGCTGCGGGGAGGCCTTGCCGGCAGCCGGGTGCTCGACATCGTGGGCCCCCGGCTGGCCAGCAAGGATTACACTGCCACCGGGCCCGCAAAATTCATGCACAAGGACCTCTCCTTTGTCCTGGAAGCAGCCCGCGTTTCCGGAACGGCAGTTCCCATGGCGGAAGCCGGCGTCGAACTTTATGCAGAACTGAAGCGCCAGGGCCTCGGCGACCAGGACCTCGCCGTGGTGCGCCAGGCGATCTTCCAACTCAGCCATACAGCCGCGCAAGCGGCGGAAGGAACAGTACATCCATGAGTTCTCTTTTTGACCTGACCGGCCGGGTTGCGTTGGTGACGGGTTCGAGCCGGGGTATCGGCAACGCGCTGGCCCGGGCGTTGGCCGACGCGGGGGCAACAGTGGTGTTGAACGGTATCAATGGCGGGCGGCTGAAGGAGGCCGCGGCCGCGATGGCCGCGGACTTCGCGCCCGGCCGGGTGCACAGTGTCGCGTTTGACGTGACGAGCGACGCCGAGGCGGCGCGCGGGGTCGCCTGGGTGGAAGAGAACGTGGGCCCGCTGGAGATCCTGGTGAACAATGCGGGTATCCAGCACCGGGTGCCGATGCTGGACCTGGACGTGAAGGACTGGGAGCGGGTGATCTCCACGGACCTGACCAGCGCGTTCCTGGTGGGCCGGGAGGCGGCCCGGTTCATGATTCCGCGCGGGCACGGGAAGATCATCAACATCTGCTCGGTGCAGACGGACCTCGCCCGGCCCACGATCGCGCCCTACGTTGCGGCGAAGGGCGGGCTGCGGAACCTGACGCGCGCCATGACGGCGGAGTGGGCGGCGTCCGGGCTGCAAATCAACGGGATCGCGCCGGGGTATATCCATACCGAGATGACGCAGAACCTGGTGGACGATGAGCAGTTCAATTCCTGGATCCTGGGGCGGACGCCGGCGAACCGGTGGGGGACGGTGCAGGACCTGGCCGGGCCTGCGGTGTGGCTGGCCTCCAGCGGGTCTGACTTCGTGAACGGGCAGACGATTTTTATTGATGGCGGAATGACGGTGGTGGTCTGATGACACTGGATACGGCACTCCCCATTTCCGGCCCGGCGGTGGTGGCCCATGCGGCCGGGGACCTGCGGATCGACGAACTGCCCCTTGCCGCACCGGCTTCGGATGAGGCTGTGATCGAGGTGCGCTATGGCGGGATCTGCGGTTCGGACCTGCATTACTGGCTCCACGGTGCCGCCGGCGAATCCATCCTGAAGGCGCCGCTGGTCCTGGGGCATGAGATTTCCGGGACCGTGGTCCGTGCGGCCGCTGATGGAACCGGCCCTGCAGCCGGCACCCCGGTGGCGGTCCACCCGGCCACACCAGGTCCTGGCGCTGCCCGGTACCCTGCGGACCGGCCCAACCTGTCCCCGGGCTGCACCTACCTGGGCAGCGCGGCCCGGTTCCCGCACAAGGACGGTGCGTTCAGCCGGTACGTCAACCTGCCCACCCGGATGCTCCGGACACTGCCGGACACCATTGACCTTCGCACCGCCGCCCTGATCGAGCCCGCTTCCGTGGCGTGGCACGCGGTGGCGAGGGCCGGGGACGTGGCCGGCAAGTCCGCGCTGGTGATCGGCAGCGGCCCCATCGGTGCCCTTGCCGTCGCCGTGCTGAAGCGGGCCGGCGCACGCCGGATCACCGCCGTCGACATGCATGCCAAGCCGCTGGAAATCGCCCAGGCCGTGGGAGCGGACCAGGTGATCACCGCCGGCGATGCTGCGGCGATCGCCGCGGTGGAGGCCGACGTCGTGATTGAATCCTCCGGCAACCACCACGGATTGGCCTCTGCCATCCAGGGCGCGACCCGCGGCGGCACTGTGGTGATGGTGGGGCTGCTGCCCACCGGACCGCAGCCGGTGCTGATCTCCCTTGCCATCACCCGGGAACTCGAGCTCAAGGGTTCGTTCCGGTTCAACGACGAGATCGACGCCGTCATCGCCGCCCTCGCCGACAGCTCACTCCACATCGAGCCCGTCATCACGCACGAATACCCTGTTGGGGAGGCACTCCAGGCGTTCGCCGTGGCCCGGAACTCCGCAGAATCCGGAAAAGTACTCCTGAGCTTCACGTCCTGACTGGCATTGGCGTCAGCGGCGGACCGGGATAAATACCCGCGGCTGCTGCGTCCACGTATCCGACATCTGGGACATGGTCCGGCGCATGATCCGGTCCGACGCGTCCCGTGCCGCTCTGCCGTCGCCCCGGGAAATAGCCTCTGCGACGTCCACGTGCCATTGAAGGGCGGCCTCGTGGGGATGGTCCGGCATCAGGCCGTGGACGGTGCGTCCCGTCAGGGTCTCAGCAACTTGTCCCATCAGGTTGGCGAACATCTCATTGCCGGAACCGGAGAGCAACAGGGAATGGAACTGGATATCCAACTCCAGGAAGCGTGGCACCTCACCGTTGTGCCCTGCGTCGCGCATTGCATAGGCCACATCCACCAGCTCTAGGCGGAGCGGGGCCGGCGCGTTCTGTGCCGCGAGTTCGGCTGCAGCGGGTTCGACGGCGGCACGCAGCTCTGCCAGTGAGCGCAGCTGTGCTCCGCGGGCGTCGCTGGCCAGGCGCCACCGGATGACCTGCGGGTCGAAAGGGTTCCAGCGGCTGGGCGGCAGCACCCGGATGCCCACCCGTTTGGTGGTTTCCACCAGGCCGAGGGACTGCAGGACGCGGACTGCTTCACGGATGACCGACCGCGAAACCTTCAGTTCGTCCTCCAATTGCTCCGCCAGCATCACGTGGCCAACGGGCAGGTTGCCCGAGACAATGCGGGTGCCAAGATTCTCGATGGCACGGTGGTGCAGGCTGGTGGTCATGGTTCTAAGCCTAGTGGGACCACATACCCGGAATGCCTTTTGTGCTGGACGGGCAGTGACACAAAAGGTTCCAATAGGTGGGCGTTACTTTTCTGTGACCGCCCGAATATATATGCTTTATTCAGACCCTCGGTCTGCAACCGTGCTTCCGCGCAAGGGAGCCGTTGCACATCCATCGCACATACGAAATTGGAGTTTTGATGTCTGCACACATCGGTGTCACCGGCCTTGCGGTGATGGGTGCCAACCTGGCCCGCAACCTCGCGCGGAACGGCTTCACGGTCGCACTGCACAACAGGTCCGTGGAGAAAACCGACGCGCTGCTCGAACGGTACGGCTCCGAAGGTGACTTCGTCCGCACCGAAACCCTGCAGGAACTGGTCGACTCGCTGGAGAAGCCGCGCCGCGTGCTGATCATGGTCAAAGCAGGCAAGCCCGTTGACTCCGTCATCGAACAGCTGGAGCCGCTGCTGGAAGCCGGCGACATCATCATCGATGCCGGCAACTCCCACTATGAGGACACCCGCCGCCGGGAAGCGGCGCTGGCCAAGAAGGACCTGCACTTCGTGGGCGTTGGCGTATCCGGCGGCGAAGAAGGCGCCCTGAACGGCCCCTCCATCATGCCCGGCGGTTCCAAGGAGTCCTACAAGGCACTCGGCCCGCTGCTGGAAAAGATCTCCGCCAAGGTGGACGGCGAACCGTGCTGCGCATGGGTGGGAACCGACGGCGCCGGCCACTTCGTGAAGATGGTCCACAACGGCATCGAATACGCCGACATGCAGGTCATCGGCGAAGCCTTCGACCTGCTGCGCTCCGGTGCTGGCATCGAGCCGGCCGAGCAGTCCAAGATCTTCACCGAGTGGAACCAGGGCGAGCTTTCCTCCTTCCTGATCGAAATCTCGGCAGAGGTCCTGGGCCACGTTGACGCCAAGACGGGCAAGCCGTTCGTCGACGTCGTGGTGGACGCCGCCGGCCAGAAGGGCACCGGCCGCTGGACGGTCATCTCCGCACTGGAACTGGGCTCCCCGGTCTCCGGCATCGCCGAATCCGTGTTCGCCCGGGCGCTTTCTTCCCAGGCAGGCCAGCGCAAGCTGGGCCAGGAGCTTCTGGCCGGCAACGAGGCTTCGGTGGAAATCCCGGAGACCTTCGTCGAGGACGTCCGGCAGGCACTCTACGCCTCCAAGCTGGTTTCCTACGCCCAGGGCCTGGACATGCTGACGTCCGCGGCCAAGGAATACGGCTGGGACCTGAAGCTGGACGAGATCGCTTCGCTGTGGCGGGCCGGCTGCATCATCCGCGCCGAGCTGCTCAAGGACATCACCAAGGCCTACGCCGCAGACGAGAAGCCCGCCAACCTGCTGTTCGCGCCGGCCTTCACCGCGGCCATCGCCGAAGCCGTTCCGGCCTGGCGCCGCGTGGTGGCCACCGCTGTGCAGCTGGGTATCCCGGTGCCGGTGTTCTCCTCGTCGCTGGCCTACTATGACGGCCTGCGGCGCAAGCGCGTGGCTGCCGCCCTGATCCAGGGCCAGCGTGACCTTTTCGGCGCCCACACCTACGGCCGTGTTGACGCCGAGGGAACTTTCCACACCCTTTGGGGCGAGGACAAGTCCGAGATCGAGGCAGTGGACACGCACTAACGTCACTCCGCGGCAAGCGAACGGCCGGCGGTTCCCGGATCACTCCGGGAACCGCCGGCCGTTGGCTTATCTGCTGTGCCGGGCCAGGCAGCGGTGAAGCCGCCGCGAACTGTCAGATCCGGTATTCGATGTCGTATTCAGCCGGGTCCACCGCGGGCTTGGTTTCCCGCTGGGCGTCCCGGTGGCGCCATTTGGCGGGCACGCCCGTAACGATTGATTCCGGTGGTGCATCCTTGACCACCACGGCATTGGCGCCCACGGCACTGTCGCGGCCGATGGTGATGGGGCCGAGGATTTTGGCACCGGCGCCGATAGTCACCCGGTCCTCGATAGTGGGATGGCGTTTGATCCGCGCCAGCGAGCGTCCACCGAGGGTGACGCCGTGGTAGATCATCACGTCTTCGCCGATCTCGGCCGTCTCACCGATGACCACACCCATGCCGTGGTCGATGAAGAACCTGCGGCCGATCGTGGCACCCGGATGGATTTCGATGCCGGTCCAGGACCGGCCGAGCTGGGAGAGCAGCCGTGCCGGAAACCGCAGGCTTGGTGTCTGCCACAGCCTGTGGGTCAGACGGTGGATCCAGATGGCATGCAGGCCGGAGTAGGCGAAAAAGTTCTCAAAAGAACCTCGCGCCGCCGGGTCGTGGGACCGGGCGGCGTCGAGGTCTTCCTTCAGTCTTGCGAAAAAGCCCACAAAGTTCTTTCTACAGGAAACGGTCGGAGGGTGGTTCTAATCAGCCGCGGATGTCGTCATAGAGCACCGTGGAGATGTAACGCTCGCCGAAGTCGCAGACCACGGCCACGATCAGCTTGCCCGCGTTCTCGGGGCGCTTCGCCAGTTCGAGGGCGCCCCACACGATGGCGCCGGAGGAGATGCCGCCCAGGATGCCTTCCTTGACGCCCAGTTCCCGGGCTACGCGGACAGAGTCCTCAAGGGTGGCGTCCAGGACTTCGTCGTAGACGTTGGTGTCCAGGATTTCGGGGACGAAGTTGGCGCCGATGCCCTGGATCTTGTGCGGGCCGGGTGCGCCGCCGTTGAGGATGGCGGAGTCCTTGGGCTCGATGGCGACGATCTGCACGCCGGGCTTGCGTTCCTTCAGGACCTGGCCGACGCCGGTGACAGTGCCGCCGGTGCCGATACCTGCGACGAAGATGTCCACCTTGCCGTCGGTATCGGTCCAGATTTCCTCGGCCGTGGTGGTGCGGTGGATCTCCGGGTTGGCCTCGTTGGCGAACTGCTGCGCCCAGATGGAGTTCTCGGTGTTGGCCACAATTTCCTGGGCCTTCTCAACGGCGCCGCGCATGCCCTCCGAACCCGGGGTCAGCACAATCTCGGCTCCAAAGGCGCGCAGCATGACCCGGCGCTCGGTGGACATGGTCTCCGGCATGGTCAGGATGACCTTGTAGCCGCGGGCAGCGCCCACCATGGCCAGGGCGATGCCCGTGTTGCCGGAGGTGCCTTCCACGATGGTTCCGCCAGGCTTCAGGGCACCGGACTTCTCCGCCGCGTCCACGATGGCCACGCCGATGCGGTCCTTCACGCTGTTGGCCGGGTTGTAGAACTCGAGCTTGACGGCAACCGTTGCATCCAGCCCCTCGCTGAGCCGGTTGAGCTTAACGAGCGGCGTACCGCCCACCAGCTGGGTCACATCGTCATAAATCCGTGCCATGTAGATACGCCTATCTCGTCAGGGGTGAATACTGAGGTCAGCCTAACGAGGCCACGTAACACCCGCTAAGCGTTAAGCCATGCAGAGTAATATTTCCTGGCCTTTGCGAGCTTGGGGTTGATGATCACCTGGCAGTACCCCTGCTCCGGGTGCTTGGCGTAATAGTCCTGGTGGAATTCCTCGGCGATATAAAACCGGGGGAGGCGGCTGACTTCAGTGACGATGGGATTCGCCCACAAGGCCTGGTTCCGTTCGATGGCTTCCTCGAACAGGATCTTCTCCTCGGTGGTTTCGTAAAACATGGACGAGCGGTACTGCGTCCCCACGTCGTAGCCCTGGCGGTTGAGGGTTGTGGGGTCATGCAGGGCGAAGAACATGTCCAGGATGACCTCCGCCGGGATGATGTCCTCGTCGAACGCCACCGCCACCACCTCGGCATGTCCGGTGGTGCCATTGCAGACCGAGTAGTAGTCCGGGTTCGGATCGTGGCCCCCGGTGTAGCCGGATACTACGGAGCTGACGCCCTTGGTCTTCTGGTAGACGGCGTCGAGGCACCAGAAGCAGCCTCCGCCTAAAACAAAAGTTTTCATGACCTCTTCAATGGTTCGCGGCACCGGATGATTCCCCGGCCATCCCGCAGCGACGCATCAAAGGCGCTGCCCGGCCGGCGCGATGGGGTAAAACTAAGACTATGGAACCTGTGGACACCGACGTTACCGGCCAGGAGAAACACGACGGCGAAAATCACGACGGCGGCGCCCCTTCCGGCGAGGAGGCGGCGGCTGAGCAGCCCCAGGCTCCCACGCTGGGCGAGCTGCTCCTGGCGGTGGAGGAACTGTGGCCGGAGTCCCTGGCAGAGAACTGGGACGAGGTGGGGCTGGTGGCAGGGCACCCCTCGGCGCCGGTCACGCGCGTCATGTTTGCCGTGGATCCCACACTCGAGGTCATTGACGAGGCTGTGGCATGGGGTGCCGAGCTCCTGATCACCCACCATCCGCTGCTCTTGAAGGGTGTCACCACAGTGGCCGCCACCACTCCCAAGGGTCGCGCCGTCCACCGGCTCATCGAGTCCGGCACCGCCCTGCTGACTGTTCATACGAACGGTGATTCCGCCGTCGGAGGTGTCTCCGATGTCCTCGCGGACGCCCTGGGCCTGCAGGACGTCGCCCCGCTCACTCTTGCTGCGAACGGTCTGCCGGAAGAAGGGATCGGCCGCGTGGGGGACCTGGCTGATGCCATGACCCTGGGTGATTTCGCAGCCCGCGTCTTCGGCATCCTGCCCTCGGTGGCCGGGGGAGTGCGCGTGTCGGGGGACAAGGACGGCCTGGTGCGGCGGATTGCCGTGTGCGGCGGTGCCGGGGACTCCCTGTTCAACGAGGTGCGCGCCAGCAACGCAGACGTCTACGTCACTGCGGACCTGCGCCACCACCCTGCCTCCGAGGCCCGGGAAGCTGCATTGAACGGCCGGCCCTACCTGGTGGACGTCTCGCATTTCGCCAGCGAGTGGCTGTGGCTGCCCGCCGCAGCAGCGGCACTGGGCAACGTCCTCGCTGACCAAGGCCATGATGTGGAAATCCGGGTCAGCACCACCAACAGCGATCCCTGGGACTTCATCCTGACTCCGGGCTAAGCCTGGGATGCGAAGATCCATTGCCGGGCCCACACCGGTGGGGACGCAGCGCGGCAGGGGAGCAGGCCAGGCGCTAGAGTCTAGGGAGCGCCGGTACGGCGCCCGGCTCCGGCCGGCAGGGAGCAAGCGGAGGTAACAGTGGCGAAGGCAGCACCGGCGGAACAGTTGAAGTTGCTTGAGCTGCAGGGGCTGGACGCCAGGCTGAAGTCACTGGCAAACCGCCGCCGCTCGCTGGAGAACGATCCCAGGATCAAGGACCTCGAAGCTGCTCTTTCCATCGCAAACGGCGAACTGGGCGCCGCCAAAGTGGCCGTGCACGACGCCGAGGCCGAACTGAAGCGCGCCGAGGCGGACGTGGAGCAGGTTGCCTCCCGGATCGAACGGGACGAGGCGCGGCTGAACAGCGGCACCGGCCTGTCCAAGGACCTCGTCGCCCTCCAGAAGGACATTGCCTCCCTTAACAAACGCCGCTCAGACCTGGAGGACGTGGAGCTCGAGGTCATGGAACGGCTCGACTCGCTCCGGGCCAGGCAGGCAAAGCAGCAGGGGATCGTGGATGACATCCAGGGATCCTTCGGCAGCATCCGGGCCGAGCTGGACGCAGCCCTGGCCGAAGTGGAGGCGGAAGCCAGCGGGCTCCGCACCCAGCGTGCAGAATTCGCCGCCGCCCTCGACGCAGGGATGCTGGCCGTGTACGAAAAAACCTTGGCGAAGCGTGGAGTGGGTGCAGCCCGGCTTTTTCACGGCACCTCCGAGGCCTCCGGAATGAGACTGAGCCCTGGCGACCTCGCCGAGATCAAGGCTGCGCCAGCCGACGACATCGTGTTTTGCCCGGACTCCGGTGCCATCCTGGTCCGCTCGGAGGAGTGGGCCTAGGGCAGGGAAATCAGCCCGGCAGGATGATGTTCAGCGCGTGGGCTTTCCGCGCCGAACCCGCCACGATTTCGGCCTCCCACTTCTCGCGGGCGGCCTTCAGGAGGTCCGGCGCCGTCGCCGGATCCTTGCCCCGCCGCGCCAGCAGGTGCCGGGCCAGCTCGCCCCGTGTGTGCTTTGCAAAGTGGCTCACCACCTTCCGGGAGCCGTTGACCTCGGTAAAAACATTGACCGTGACGGTTTGCGCCGCCGGAGGAGCCCATGCTGCGGCGTAGGTACTCGACCGGCAGTCCACCAGCAGGTGCCCGGCGACGGACTCCGCCAGCGCATCAGAGAGCTGCGGCTTCCAGAATGAGGCGAGGCGGCCGACGTCGGGCAGGGCAGTGCCCATGGACAGCCGGTAGGCGGGCACACTGTCGCCGAAGCGGATGGCGCCCCACAGTGCCGAAATGACCAGCACCGATTCATCCGCCTTCCGCCGCTGCGCCGCGGTGAGTGTCTTGTAGCCCAGTGCGTCGTACAGCACGCCTGAATAGATGTGGTGGGCCGGAGCCGCCGGTTCCGCGTGGAGCCGGGTGTTGCGCTCGACGTCGTCCTTCAGTGACGCTCCGACGCCCAGCAAGGCGAGGGCATCCTCGTGCGCGCTCACCGTACCGAGCGAGTCCAGCACCTTGGCCCGGTAGGTGTTCAGCTGCGGAAAGCTGAGGGAAGGCCAGTCGACGGCGGATCCGCGGACCGCGGGTGTCTTGCCTTCGGAAGGGGGAAGCAGAATCAGCACCGTCCGATCCTACCGGCGCACGGAAAGTAACCCGTCGCCGGTAGACTGGAGCCGGATGGGTTGACCAGGCGGCCGCGCGTCACGAAAGTGGCTCGAGGAACGTCCGGGCTCCACAGAGCAGGGTGGTGGGTAACGCCCACTCGGGGTAACCCGCAGGCCAGTGCCACAGAAAACAGACCGCCTGGGTCGCGCCGGTTTGAAAGCGGCACGAAACAGGTAAGGGTGAAACGGTGGTGTAAGAGACCACCAGCTTCCCGGGTGACCGGGAAGGCTAGGTAAACCCCACCCGGAGCAAGGCCAGACAGGGCACGTTCGAGGGCTGCTCGCCCGAGTGTCCGGGTAGGCCGCTGGAGGGCGCCGGCAACGGCGCTCGTAGATGGATGGCCGCTACTCCCGCACCGGCAACGGGGCGGGAGCACAGAACCCGGCGTATCGGTCAACCCATCCACACCAAACCGGTTTGACCTTGAAAGCGGTGTTGGGGATGCTGGACCGTGCCCTCTAATACTGATGGACCATCCGGGCCGGGAACCGCAGCGCGGCCGGTTCCTTCCGGGGGCAGGCAAGTAGTTGCCCTGGCCGGGTTCCTGGCACTTTCCTACGCCGTGTGCGTGCTCGCGTCCGTCCCGATCATCCTCCACTCGAACGGCTGGTTTGCCGCTTCAACCAAGGCGCCGTGGATGCCTGCCGGGTGGATGTTCCGGACGGTGTGGATCGGACTGTACGCCTGCATCGGACTGTCCGCATGGCTGGTGTGGCGCAGGCGGGTACTGAGAGGCCGTGTCCTGCGGTACTACCGGCTGCAGCTGCTGCTTAACCTGGTGTGGCCGTTCACGTTCTTTGCCCTATACCCCCTGTTCGGTTCCGGTGCCCTGTGGCTTGCCTTCGCCGTCATCTGCGCACTGGCAGGTGTCCTGGCACTGTTGATTCTGGAAGCCGGCCCCGTCCACACCTGGGCGGGCATGCTGGTGCTGCCCTACTTTTCGTGGGTGCTGTTCTCCGCAAGCCTCAACCTCTATTCGGCCCTCCACAACTAAGGCGGTCACACTGCAGGATCCTGTGTGAGTGATTTCACGCCGCTGGAGGCAACCCGGGGCAGTCTGCCAAATTAGAATGGATACCGGACGCAGGAGTTCTTCCGCCGGAGTTGCGTTCGCAGCCGGCGGTTTTCTTTTGCATACACTCCAGGCGCCCGGGAAAAATCCCCGCAGGTGCCGGCGCCCCTGGACACCATCAGGTGGCCGACACCCGTGTACGAGGACGTACGCGGCTGAACCGAGGAAGGTATTTCTGTGAGCCAGACGTCAGATTCTTGTCTTGATACGTGGATGGGCCGCGAGGCCCTCGCCGAGGCCATGATTCCGGTGATCGGCCGGCTGTACCGCGACAACAACGTGGTCACCAGCATTCACGGCCGGAGCCTGATCAACAAGTCCACCATGAACATCCTCAAGGCGCACCGCTTCGCGCGCAGAATGAGCAAGGATGAACTGCTGCTGGAGGAAACCGCTCCGCTCCTGAACACCCTGGCGGGGCTGGAGCTCGGTGCAGCAGCGATCGACATCGCGCGGCTGAACCAGAAGTTCAAGGAAGAGGGCGGCGACGCCACCCTCGAGGAGTTCCTCCGTGAAGAGCTTGCCGAGATCGTGGGCAAGCGTGGCGGCGACGACCGCACCAGCACCGATGTTGTTCTCTACGGCTTCGGCCGCATCGGCCGGCTCCTGGCCCGCCTCCTGATCGAAAAGGCAGGCGGCGGCCACGGCCTGCGGCTGCGCGCCATCGTTGTCCGCAGGGGCTCCGACAACGACCTCTCCAAGCGCGCCAGCCTGCTTCGCCGCGACTCGGTCCACGGCTCCTTTGAGGGCACCATCCGGGTTGACGAGGTAGCCAACACCATCACCGCCAACGGTGTTCAGGTGCAGGTCATCTACTCGGACAACCCCGCCACCATCGACTACACCGCCTACGGCATCAACAATGCCCTGGTCGTGGACAACACCGGCCGCTGGCGTGACGCCGAAGGCCTGTCCCAGCACCTGCAGAGCAAGGGCGTGGCACGGGTGCTGCTGACCGCCCCGGGCAAGGGCGAACTGAAGAACATCGTCCACGGCATCAACCACCGCACTATCGAGGACTCGGACCAGATCGTGTCCGCGGCGTCCTGCACTACGAACGCCATCACTCCGGTCCTGAAGGCCATCAACGACAAGTTCGGCGTGATTCATGGCCATGTCGAGACGGTCCACTCCTTCACCAACGACCAGAACCTGATTGACAACTTCCACAAGGGTGACCGCCGTGGCCGCTCGGCAGCCCTGAACATGGTGATCACCGAGACCGGAGCTGCCAAGGCCGTGGCCAAGGCCCTGCCCGAACTGCTGGGCAAGCTCACCGGCAGCTCCATCCGCGTCCCCACCCCGGACGTTTCCCTGGCCATCCTGAACCTGAGCCTGGAAAACGGGACCACCAAGGACGAGGTCAACGAATACCTGCGGGAGATGTCGCTTCACTCGGACCTGCGCAAGCAGATCGACTACATCGACTCGCCCGAGGTGGTATCGACCGACTTCGTCGGCTCCCGGCGTGCGGGCATCGTGGACGGACTGGCCACGATCTCCAACGAGAAGAACCTGGTGCTCTACGTCTGGTACGACAACGAGTTCGGTTACAGCTGCCAGGTGGTCCGCGTCATGGAGGAGATGGCCGGTGTCAACCCGCCGTCCTTCCCTGCCAAGGAAACGGCCTCAGCCCTGGCGGCAATCTCCGTCTGATCCACCCGGCCGGCCGCTCGTCCGGATTTCCCGGCTGATTCGCTGGAATCAGCCGGGAAACGGGACCACACTTGTGCCATGGAAAAAGATTCGACGCTTCAGCACGAAACCACCCTGGAACACGCCCTGGACGTGGCCAAAGCGAACCACAAAGAAGCCGTCCGGCTGCTGGAAGGCGCCCGGGCCGGGCACGCAACCGGCGACGTCGGCGAGGAGCGGGTGCGGCAGCTTGAGGCACTCCTGGCCATCGCCGAGGAGGACCTCCGGCGGGTGATGCGCGAGCAGTAGTCCTCCGATGTGACCTTTCACTCGCCCTCCACAGTGTGGATATCTGCAAGGATGGCGGGTGGATGTCCTAGGCTCTTCTGGTGCATGACGATACCGGACGGGCTGAAGCCCCATGACTGTGAGCTGGTCCGCCTACCGGCGTGCCCGCCGTCGTTCCCGTCAGGCGTGGGCAGTCCTCGCCCTGGCTGCGGTCTCGGCCCTCGCGGCCCTGTTCTGGTTCTTCACCGCGGGCCAATTCGCCGTTACAGGGCCGGCCGTCTCCGGGCCCACGGAAGTTCCCGTATTTGATTCTGCCTGGATGAAACCTGTGGTGCCGGTTCATCCAGTGCCCGAAGGCAGTGCACTCTCCGCGCTGGATGGCCTTGACGTCAAAGGACGCGCCGCCAAGGACTCGTATGATCGCGAAGCTTTTGGCCCGGCCTGGCAGGACGTTGACCGGAACGGCTGCGATACCCGCAACGACATCCTGCGGCGGGACCTGGCCGGCGTGCTATTTGTTGAGGGCTCGAAGTGCCGCGTGGCAGCAGGCTCCTTCCAGGAGCCCTATACAGGGCAGTCCGTGGACTTCCGCCGCGGCTCCGACAGCAGCCGGGCGGTCCAGATTGACCATGTGGTCGCCCTGGGAGACGCCTGGCAAAAGGGCGCCCAGAGGCTGACCGCTGCGCAGCGTCAGAGCCTCGCCAATGATCCGTTGAACCTCATCGCCGCCGACGGCCCGGCGAACCAGCAGAAAAGCGCCGGCGACGCCGCGACCTGGCTGCCGAAAAACACATCGATCCATTGCCACTACGTGGCGCGCCAAATTTCCGTCAAGACAGCCTACGGCCTCTGGGTTACGGACGCGGAAAAGGAAGCTATGAAGCGCGTCCTGGGATCCTGCCCAGACCAGCCGACTGTGTCAGCCCGCTAAGCCCCAGGCGGCGCAAAGCCACCTGCCTGACCGAATGCCCTGGCGGGGCAAAGGTGGCCAGCGGCGTCCCGCCGTCGTTCCTAATGTCCGAAGGGGTCCGGGTCCACGCCCGGCATCCACGTCAGCCCGGGAACTCCCCAACCGCTCTTTTTGGCCTGCTTCAGCGCTTTCCGCGCATAGCGGTCCATGAGGCGGTTGACGTAGAGCTTCCCGTCAAGGTGGTCGTACTCGTGCTGGATGATCCGGGCGAACCAGCCCGTGGCCTCAAACCTCACCGGCTGGCCGAAGCCGTCAAAACCCTCCACGCGCGCCCACTCGGCCCGCTTCAGTGGATACACCCCGCCGGGAAAGGACAGGCAGCCCTCTTCCTCCTCGTCAGGATCGGGGACGGCGCCGGAGATCTTCGACAACGTGAGGACAGGGTTCACCAGCACGCCGGTGGGGGGAGCGCCGTCGTCATTGGCGTACTTGTAGACGAAGATCCTCTTGCCGACCCCCACCTGCGGGGCAGCAAGGCCCACGCCGTTGGCGGCGTCGTTTGTTTCGAACATGTCCGCAATCAGGGTCCGCAACCCGTCGTCGAAGTTTTCAACTTCGGCTGCCCTTCGATGCAGTACGGGCTCTCCCCAAATGGTGATTGGCAGAACGGTCATCTCGCGGGTCCTCCGGCGGTATCCAGTGCAGAAGCAATTGATGCAAAACAAAGGAGGCCGCACCGGATATCCGGTGCGGCCTCCTTGCTGGACGGCGGCAATACCATCCTGTGAGGGTGAGCTACGGGGGTTGAACCCGCGACCTCCTGGACCACAACCAGGCGCTCTGCCAACTGAGCTAAGCCCACCATGCGCCGTGCAGATCTACCGGCTAACCGGCTCTCTGGAAGGCAACTCAAATAGCTTACCTGCTCTTCAGGGGTGCTTCGTCCACTTTTGCCGATTTCACCGAAATTTCCGGCGAACGTGGCGCAGATTACGCTTCCGGCTGCTGCCCGTCCGCGGAACCGGTGATGCGCCTGGCGATCTGCTGGGCCGTGGCGCTGTCCGGGCCCGGAGACGGCACGAAGACCGCTTCCCGGTAGTAGCGCAGTTCATCAATGGAATCCTGGATGTCGCCCAGGGCCCGGTGGCCGCCCTTTTTCGCCGGCGACTGGAAGTACGCCCTGGCGAACCAACGGCGGGAGAGTTCCTTGATGGTGCTGACATCGATCACGCGGTAGTGGAGGTGCTCCACCACGGCCGGCATGTCGCGGGACAGGAAGACGCGGTCCGTTCCTACCGAGTTGCCGCCCAAGGGGGCCTTGCGGGGATCCGGCACCCACTTTGAGATGTACTCCATCACTGCAGCCTCAGCCTCCGCCATGGTGGTGCCGTGGGGGAGTTCCTTGAGCAGGCCGGATTTGGTGTGCATGTCCCGGACGAAGTCGTTCATTTGGGCCAGGGCGGCGTCGTCCGGTTTGATCACGACGTCCACGCCGTCGCCGAGGATGTTAAGTTCGGAGTCGGTGACCAGGGCGGCAACCTCGATCAAGGCATCGTTCTTGATGTCCAGGCCGGTCATTTCGCAGTCGATCCAGACGATTCGTTCGTTAGATATAGGCACCGGTCCAGCCTACCGTTACACCTCCCGGGCGCCCGCCGGTGCTAGGATTTCGGGTACGCGGCGGGACAACTTGCTGTCGTTGTAACCCGCCTGTGCCGGCCATGCAGCCCGCCGGGCAGAATCGCGCAAACGCAAGAGATTGGACGATCCTGAGATGACGGCGCCTGTGCCTGCAGCGGGGGAACTGGTTGCCGCGGACACCTCTGCAGCAGACCTGGCCGAGGTCGACAATCCCCGTACGCCGCTCCTGGCCGGATTCGTGGGCTCGATGTTTATGCTGATCGGGTCACTGGGCGTGGGCTGGCTGGCCCCTGTTTCCGAGCTCCGCAGGTTGCCGCTGTTCATCTGGATGCGGGCCGAAGCGGCGGGCGTTGCACTCTCCATCATTCTGCTGGCGGTAGGCGGGATGCTTCTGGTCCGCGCCTGGCTGCGGCTGGGCCAGCGCATCCGGGTGTGGGGAGACCAGGCCCGCCAGGCGACCCTGATGGCAGTTGTGGCCTGGGGGCTGCCCATGATGTTCAGCGTCCCGCTGTTCAGCCGTGACGTCTACGCCTACATCGGGCAGGGCCGCCTGATGGTGGAGGGGTTCAACCCGTACGAGAACGGCATTTCGGCGCTGTCCAACTACTTCCAGCTGGGCGCGGACAAAATGTGGACCGAGGCCCCGGTTCCCTACGGCCAGCTGTTCCTGTGGATCGAGCAGTTTGTGGTGTGGTCCACCAACGTCCAGCCTGAGGCAAGCGTGATGCTGTTCCGGCTGGTCGCCGTGGCAGGCGTGCTCCTGTGCGTGATCTATGTGCCCAAACTCGCTGAGCTGCACGGCGTGAACCCCAACCGGGCGCTTTGGCTGACGGCCGCCAATCCACTGTTCCTGACGAACTTCATCGGCAGTGTCCACAACGATGCCCTCATGATCGGGCTGGCCCTTGCCGGCCTCTACTACTCGGCCACCCACCGGGTGGTCCGCGGCATCGTCCTGGTGACACTGTCCATCGCCGTCAAGCCCATCACCATCGTTTTCCTGCCATTCATCGGGCTCTTGTGGGCAGGGAAAAATGCGGGCTGGCTTCGGAAGTTTGCCTTCTGGGGCCTGACAGCAGGATTGAGCCTCGGGATCCTGGCACTGATGAGCCTCGTCAACGGTTTCGGCTTCGGCTGGATCAACGGACTTTCCGCCCCGGGCAGCATCTACATCTGGTATGCCCCGGTGGGGCTGATCGGCCTGGTGGTCGCCTCGCTGGCCAATGCCTTCGGGCTGGACGGGTTGGTCCTCGCCGGTTGGGTGTTCGACGCCGGGAAGTTGCTGGCCGTGGGCATCGTAGCCTGGCAGATTTTCCGGGGTGAGCACGACCGCCTGATCAGGCGGCTCACCCTTGCGTTTGCGGCGATCGTTGTCCTGGCACCCATGATCCAGTCCTGGTATGTGGTGTGGCTTATTCCATTATTCGCCGTGACGGGGATCCGGAACGACTGGCAGGTCAAGGCCCTCTACTTTGTGGTCTCGTTCTTTATGATCTACGCCATTTCCGACCAGCTGGAAGTCTTCCCCTACCTACAGACCGCGGACCTTGGGCTGGCACTTGCCCTGGCACGTGTTGCCGCTGCCCTCACCGGCCTGCTGTTCGGCCTCTACCTCATCTTCTGGGACCCCCGGACCCGGAGCCTCTTCCGGAAGAGCGGCGATCCGGTGCTCGAGCGGCCGGTCATCTAGGCAGGTCCTGCCGCGAGCGGGAAGTGCCCGGGCTACGGCTCCGTCCAGCCTGCGCGGTCCAGCCAGCCGGAGCAGAGCGCGGGCCACTGGTCCGCTCCGGGTTGCCCGTCCGCCAGGCCCAGCCCGTGGCGGCCTTCGGGAAAGACATGCAGTTCGGCGGGTACGCCGGCATTGAGCAGGGCCGCGGTGTAGCCCAGGCTGTGGCTGACCGGCACGGCAGCATCGTCCGCCGTGTGCCAGACAAACGCGGGCGGCGTTTCAGCAGTGACCTGCCGCTCCGCGGACAGTTCCGCAAGGAGGTCCGCCGACGGCGACTCGCCCAGGAGGTTGTCCACGGAACCCTGGTGCACGGCATGGGTATACGACACCACCGGGTAGCACAGCACCGTCAGGTCCGGGACTGCCTCCGGAACGTCGAGTTCCGCGCTGCCGGTCGCCACTGCAGTGGACAGCGCCGCCGCTAGGTGTCCGCCGGCGGAAAACCCGAGTACGCCTACACGCCTGGGATCGACCGCCAGTCCGTGGGCACCACTGCGGATCCGGAGCATTGCCTGCTTCGCATCCTCGAGCGGTGCCGGATGCCGGTCCGGGGCAACCCGGTAGCGCAGCACGAAACCGTGAATACCCAGCCCTGCCAGCCATTCGGCAACGGGCTCGGCCTCATGGTCTGCCTGGCGGCCGTAGCCGCCACCGGGGAGGACCAGGACGGCGGGCCGGTCTCCGGAACCGCCCGTGCGGGACGGCACTGCCGTCAGTTGCAGCGCCACCGTCAGGCGGCCATTTCTGTGCTGCGCCGAAGCGTGACTTCGCCGGTGATGGGCCGCCCTGCGTCGTGCAGTTCCTCAACGGAACCCGCACTGTCCATATCGGCAGCGTCCGCACCAGCGCCGGCTGCGCCGGGAGCCGTGGCGCGGGTGGCCAGGCGTCCGATCTCTTCCAGCGGCAGGCGCACCGTGGAAAGTGCGGGACGGAAATCCCGGAGTGTTTCGATGTCGTCAAAACCGGCGATGGTGGCATCGCGCGGGATCCGGAGCCCCTGCGAACGAAGGGCGGCCGCGGCACCGATGGCCATCACGTCATTGACGGCAAAGATGCACAGCTTGCTGCCGGCAGCTCCATCCGTGGCCTCTGACCGGCGGGCCTTGATCATGTCAGAAAGCTTGAGACCGGCCTCGTACCCGCCGGCACGGTTGAAGGCAGTGCGCAGGACTTCCGCCGGTTTGCGCCCGGCGGCTGCCAGGCCTTCCTGGAAGCCTCGGATCCGGTCGTCGGAGGTGAAGAGTCCCTCCGGTCCGCCAATGATGACAAAGTCGCCGTCCCGGCCGGAGGCGAGCTGGCCCGCCAGCGCCGCTGCCAGTTCCTGGTTGGGCACGGCCACCACGTGGTAGCCCGCCGGTGCCGTTGCACCCACCACCGGATGGCCCACCACAGCTACCCGTCCGCCATTGCGGCAGTACCTGTCCAGTTCTGCGGCCAGTTCGGCGTTGCCTTCCTGGTTTTCCGGCTGCGAGGAGCGGGAGCCGGCGATGACGATTGAATCCGCACGGCGGGCTGCGAAAGCCGCAACTGCTTCCTTTTCCTCTGCCGGGGCTCCGCCTGTGGTTGCAAGCAGCACCATCCTGCGCTGCTCGCGGGCTGCCTCCTGCACGCCGCGGGCGATGGCGGCGAAGTAGGGGTCCGCGATGTCATGGACGATCAGGCCGATCAGTCCCGAGCTTGACTTCGCCAGCCCCTGGGCCTGTGCGTTGGGGATGTATCCGAGCGAGTCCGCGGCCTGGCGGACCCGGTCCGCAATGTCCTGCCCGGGCTTGCGCGCGGAGCCGTTGAGGACCCGGCTGGCGGTGGCGGGGGATACCCCGGCCAGCCGCGCCACCTCGGTAAGGGTACTTGCAGCCACAGCGTCTCCTGATCGGCTTTGTAGGGTCATGAAGCGTGATCACATTATGGCAGTTTTAATGCCCTGCTGGAAAGCGCTTGCCAACAGGTCCGGCGGCGTGCATCATTGAGGTAGCGGGAACGCGCTTTCCCTGACCAGCTTGAGTAAACTGCTCACTCACCGTGGAGGACTTATGGGCTTCGAAACAAAAACAATCCGCATCGCCATGAACGGCATCACCGGCCGGATGGGCTACCGCCAGCACCTGCTGCGCTCCATCCTCCCCATCCGGGACGCCGGCGGCTTCACCCTGGAAGACGGCACCCGCATCCAGGTGGAGCCCATCCTGGTGGGCCGCAACGAAGCCAAAATCCGCGAACTGGCCGAAAAGCACAAGGTCTCCGAGTGGAGCACCGACCTTTATGCCGTGATCAACGATCCCACCGTTGACATCGTCTTTGATGCCTCCATGACCAGCCTCCGGGCAGCCACCCTGAAAAAGGCCATGCTTGCCGGCAAGCACATCTTCACTGAGAAGCCCACGGCCGAAACCCTCGAAGAAGCCATCGACCTGGCCCGCATCGGCAAGGAATCCGGCGTCACCGCAGGCGTCGTCCACGACAAGCTCTACCTGCCCGGCCTGGTCAAGCTCCGCCGCCTGGTGGATGAAGGCTTCTTTGGCCGCATCCTTTCCATCCGCGGCGAATTCGGCTACTGGGTCTTCGAAGGCGATGTCCAGGCTGCGCAGCGCCCGTCCTGGAACTACCGCAAGGAAGACGGCGGCGGAATGACCACGGACATGTTCTGCCACTGGAACTACGTCCTTGAGGGCATCATCGGCAAGGTCAAGAGCGTTAACGCCAAGACCGCCACCCACATCCCCGCCCGCTGGGACGAAGCAGGCAAGGAATACAAGGCCACGGCCGATGACGCCTCCTATGGCATCTTCGAACTCGAAACCCCTGCCGGCGAGGAAGTCATCGGCCAGATCAACTCCTCCTGGGCTGTCCGCGTTTACCGTGACGAGCTGGTGGAGTTCCAGATCGATGGCACTCACGGCTCCGCCGTCGCAGGCCTGAACAAGTGCGTTGCCCAGCAGCGCGCCCACACCCCCAAGCCGGTCTGGAACCCGGACCTGCCCGTCACGGAATCCTTCCGTGACCAGTGGCAGGAAGTCCCGGCCAACGCTGAGCTGGACAACGGCTTCAAGCTGCAGTGGGAGGAGTTCCTCCGCGATGTCGTCGCCGGCCGGGAGCACCGCTTCGGCCTGTTGTCCGCTGCCCGCGGCGTCCAGCTCGCCGAGCTCGGCCTGCAGTCCAACGACGAGCGCCGCACCATCGACATCCCGGAGATCACCCTCTAATGACCTCACTCATCCTTCCCTCGCACGACGGCGGCACCCGGGAATACCGGCTTCAGGGCGGCACGTCGTGGGCCCGTCCCACCGCCCCGCTCACAGCGCGCCGCGCCTATGCCGCAGCCCACGTGATCCCCGAGGTGCTCGCGGACAACACCCCCGGCGCGCCCGCCCGGCTCGACTGGGAAGCCACCATGGCCTACCGCCATGAGCTGTGGTCCTACGGCCTCGGTGTCGCCGATGCCATGGACACTGCCCAGCGCGGTATGGGCCTTGACTGGGCAGCCACCCAGCAGCTCATCAAGCGCACCGGAGTGGAGGCCGCTTCAGTGGTTTCGGCCGGCAGCGCGGCCACGGCCGGCAAGTCGGTCCGCGACCTCGTGTCCTGCGGGGCGGGCACGGACCAGCTGGACATCGAGTCCCTGCCTGCCGGCGAAGCCGGACTCAAGGCCGTCCTCGAGGCATACCGCGAGCAGATAGCCGTCATCACCGAGGCCGGACCCAAGGTCATCATTATGGCCTCGCGCGCCCTGGCCAAGGTTGCCAGCGGGCCGGAAGACTACCTGAAGGTGTACTCCGCGCTGCTGCAGGAGGTGGACCAACCCGTGATCCTCCACTGGCTGGGCACCATGTTCGATCCCGCCCTCGCCGGGTATTGGGGTTCGGATGACGTCGCAGCGGCCACGGAGACCTTCCTTGGCCTCATCAAGGACAACGCCGCCAAGGTGGACGGCGTCAAAGTCTCGCTGCTCGACGCCAGCCATGAAGTGGCCCTGCGCGCTGCCCTGCCCGAAAGCGTCCGGCTCTACACCGGCGACGACTTCAACTACCCGGAACTGATCGACGGCGACGGCAGCCACCACTCGGACGCGCTGCTGGGCATCTTTGCGGCCATCTACCCCGCCGCTTCGGTGGCCCTGCAGAACTACGACGCCGGCAACACCGCCAGGGCCCGCGAAATCCTGGACTCCACCCGCGAACTGGGCAAGCACATCTTCAGCGCCCCCACGTTCTACTACAAGACCGGGATCGCTTTTATGTCCTGGCTCAACGGCAAGCAGCAGGGCTTCCAGATGGTGGGCGGCCTGCACTCCGGCCGTTCGGTGTGCCACTTGGCTAAGACCTTCGAACTGGCGGACCAGGCCGGACTGTTGCGTGATCCCGCACTGGCTGCCTTCCGGATGTCCGACTACTTGCGCATCAACGGGGTGGGGGTATGACAATCATTTCAGGGACGTCCGCTTTCTCGCGCCTCTCCATCAACAGCGCCACCACCAAAAAATGGACCCTCGCCCAGGTCGTCGACGGCTGCGTCAACGCCGGCATCCCCTCAATCGGGCCATGGCGGGACCGCGTGGAGGAAGCCGGCCTGGACAAGGCAGCGCGCCTGATCAAGGACGCCGGCTTGCGTGTTTCCTCCCTGTGCCGCGGCGGGTTCCTCACCGCTGCGGACCCGGAGGGGCAGGCTGCTGCCCTGGCGGACAACCGGGCCGCCATCCTCGAGGCCGTTGCCCTGGATACCAGGGAACTGTTCCTGGTGGTGGGCGGCCTGGCGCCGGGGGAGAAGGACGTGGTGGCGGCCCGCCGGCGCGTCGCGGACCGCCTCGCCGACCTGGTTCCCTTCGCCGCCGAACACGGCGTCCGCCTGGTCCTGGAACCGCTGCACCCGATGTACGCCGCGGACCGTGCCCTGATCTCCACCCTGGGGCAGGCGCTCGACCTCGCAGCGCCCTTCGACGCCTCAACGGTGGGCGTCGCCGTCGACACGTTCCATGTCTGGTGGGATCCCGAGCTGAAGGCGCAGATCGAGCGCGCGGGACGGGAAAACCGGATCGCCTCCTACCAGGTGTGCGACTTCAACATGCCCATCGCCGCAGATCCGCTGCTGTCCCGCGGGTACATGGGCGACGGCGTAGTGGACTTCGCCACCATCGGCACCTGGGTGCGCGACGCAGGCTACGCCGGTGACATCGAGGTGGAAATCTTCAATCAGGACATCTGGGACACGGACGGCAACACCGTCCTGGCCACAGTCAAGGAGCGCTACGCGGAGCTTGTCCTCCCGTTCGCCTGACCTGATTCAGACCGCGGGCTCCTGGCACGCTTTCCCAACACGGCGGCCAGGAGCCTGCGCCCCACGTGAAAGGACCCGGACCGCGCACGCGGTCCGGGTCCTTTCGTCTGCAGAATGTATGCAGATGCTAGGCATACATGGCGGCGAACCGGCGATAACGTGCCAGCACACCGCCGTCGTCCTTCCCGGCAGGAATATCGACGGCGTCCAGCGACCACTGCGGAAATTGGCCGGTGAGTGCCGCCGCGGCCTGGCGGGCTGCGCCGTCGGCCACGTATTCACCGGGCCGGGGCACGGTGACCTTGATTCCTAACAGCTGGGCCGCTGCCGACTGAACGGCGGCGGACTGCGCCCCGCCGCCCACCAGGATGATCCGCCTCGCCTCCACGCCCTGTTCCTGCAGGGCGGCCAGCCCGTCCGCCAGCGAGCAGACCACGCCCTCGACGGCGGCACGCGCCAGGTTCGCGGGCGTGTAATTGGCGCGGGTGATGCCATGCAGGGACCCGGTGGCGTCCGGCAGGTTCGGTGTGCGTTCGCCGTCGAAATAGGGCACGAGGGTAAGGCCCCCCGCGCCGGGCTCGGCGGACAGCGCCAGCTCACTGAACTCGGCGAGACTGACGTCCAGCAGGGCGGCGGTGGCGTCAAAAACGCGGGTGGCGTTGAGGGTGCACACGAGCGGCAGGTAATTTCCGGACGCATCGGCGAACCCTGCCACCAGGCCCGACTGATCGGCTGCCGGCGTATTGGAGACGGCAAAGACCGTTCCGGAGGTGCCGAGGGACATCACCACATCCCCGACGCCGGCACCCACACCCAGCGCCGCCGCAGCGTTGTCCCCGGCACCGGCCGCCAGGAGGACGGCGTCCGGGGTCTTGCCGGCAACGTCCAGCGGGCCCAATACCTCGGGCAGCAGCGGAACATGCCCCAGCGAGGACTCCAGGACCCCGGGCAGGTAGGTGCCTGCCGCCGCGGAATAATAGCCTGTCCCGGAGGCGTCCGAACGGTCGGTGGCCAGGGCCTCGAGGTTACCCGGGCTGCTCCCTGGGCCGTGGCCCATCAGCCGCCACGTCAGCCAGTCATGCGGCAGGCAGACTGCCGCAACCTTCGCCGCGTTCTCCGGTTCATTGGCGGCCAGCCAGTGCAGCTTGGTCAGCGTCAGCGACGCCACGGGGACGGTGCCGGTGGCCCCGGCCCAGTAGCGGGCACCGGCGGCAGCGTCGCCGTCGCCCGCGGTCCTGATGAGGTCCTCGGCGGCGCCGGCGCTTCGCGTGTCATTCCACAGCAGTGCGGGCCGGATGACCTGGCCATCGCTGTCCAGGCAGACCATGCCGTGCTGCTGTCCGCCCACGGAGACCGCTGCCACGTCGGACAGCCCGCCCGCCTGCTGTATCGCTTCCTGCAGCGCGTCCCACCAGTGGTCCGGGTGGATTTCCGAACCGTCCGGATGGCTGGCCCTGCCCTGGCGGATAAGAGCTCCTGTGTCCGCGTCGCGGATCACTACTTTGCAGGACTGGGTGGAGCTGTCGATGCCTGCTACCAGCGCCATGGTCAGCGGGCGTTGAGGAGGTGTTCGATGGCGAGCTGGTTGAGGCGGACGAACGCGAAGGAGCGCTCGGCGGCCTTGTCGGCGTCGAAGTTCTCGAACGCGGTGGTGTCTGTGAGCAGGTCAGCGGTGCTTTCGCCGGCGGCGAGGGTGGGTTCGCCGAGTTCGCCGACGCCTGAGGCGGTGAGGGCGGCCTGGACTTCGGGGTCGGCGCGGAAGGCCAGGGCGCGTTCCTTGAGCAGCAGGTAGGTGGCCATGTTGGCTTTGGCGGATTCCCAGACGCCGTCGTAGCCGTCGGTGCGGGAGGGCTTGTAGTCGAAGTGGCGCGGGCCTTCGTAGCGGGGGCCGCCGTTGGGGAAGCCGTTTTCGAGCAGGTCCACGGTGAAGAACGCGCTGGTCAGGTCGCCGTGGCCGAAGACGAGGTCCTGGTCGTATTTGATGCCGCGCTGGCCGTTGAGGTCGATGTGGAAGAGCTTGCCGGACCAGAGGGCCTGGGCGATGCCGTGGGTGAAGTTCAGCCCGGCCATCTGCTCGTGCCCGGTTTCGGGGTTCAGGCCCACGATGTCGCCGTGTTCGAGCTGGGCGATGAAGGCCAGGCCGTGGCCGACGGTGGGCAGGAAGATGTCACCCCGGGGTTCGTTGGGCTTGGGCTCCAGGGCGATGCGCAGGTTGTAGCCCTTGTCCTTGATGTAGGCCGCGGCGGTGTCCACGCCTTCCTTCATCCGGTCCAGCGCGGCGGCGAGGTCTTTGGACCCGTCGTATTCGGAGCCTTCGCGGCCGCCCCACATCACGAACGTCTCGGCGCCGAACTCGGCGGCGGAGTCGATGTTGCGCAGCACCTTGGACAGGGCGAAGCGGCGGATGGAGCGGTCGTTGGAGGTGAAGCCGCCGTCCTTGAAGACCGGGTGGCTGAACAGGTTGGTGGTCACCATGGGGACCTTCAGGCCGGTCTCGGCCAGGGCTGCCTTGAAGTTCTTCAGGATCAGCTCCCGCTCCGAGGCGGTGGCATCGAACGGGACCAGGTCGTTGTCATGGAACGTGATGCCGTACGCGCCGAGCTCAGCGAGGCGGTGCACGGCTTCCACCGGATCCAGGGCTGCACGGGTGGCGACACCGAACGGGTCAGCGCCGGTCCAGCCAACAGTCCAAAGACCAAAAGTGAACTTGTCAGCGGGGGTGGGGGAAAGAGTCATGATGCGTCCTTGCAGTCGGTGTACGCCCGAGTTTTGGGCGAGTTAGTTTATCGCTTGAACTATATAAGCGTGACTAGGCTAGGGTCAATAGCGACGGGCATTTCAGGAGGCCCGGTTTATCCGGGGAGGCCGGCCATGACCTACACTGCAGCAGCACCTGCGCTGTCCGACGCAGGGACGCCCGGAAACATGGGCGACGTGCGCAGGAGCAACCTCGCCCTGGTGCTGGGGAGGGTTGCACAGTCCCCGCCAGGGTCCCATCTGACACGGGCGCAGATTGCGGCGTCTACGGGGCTGACCAAAGCTTCCGTATCGAGCATCGTCCTGGACCTTCTCGACGCCGGCATCTTGCGGGAAATAGGACTCAACCCCCAGGGGGAACGCGGCCGGCCGGGAGTGGGGCTGGCGCTGAACCCCGCCCGCGGCGTTATAGGCATGGAAATTAACGTGGACTACATCGCCGCGGGCGTGACAGACCTTTCCGGGGCGGTTGTGGCCCAGGAGATCCGTGAGCGGGATAACCGCGACAGTGAAAGTGCCCCGGTCATGGCCGCCCTCGCTGCCCTGGCCACTGAGGTGCGGATGGCGGCCATGGGAAAGGGGGTGGAGGTCCTCGGGGGAGGACTTGCGGTTCCCGGACTTGTGGATGCCGGCAACTCCACTGTCATTGCCGCCCCCAACCTCGGCTGGCTGGACATCAAACTCGACCTGGGCCCTCTGCTTCCCGGCCTGCCGTTGGGTGTCACGCTCTTCAATGAGGCCAACGCGGCCGCCCTTGCTGAACTGGCCCGCGGGCCCGCCGAGAGGCATGACTTCCTCTACCTGTCAGGCGAGGTGGGTGTAGGTGGCGGGCTGGTCATTGGATCGGAGCTCTTTACCGGTCCGGAAGGCCATGCCGGAGAAGTGGGGCATATTGTGGTGGACCCCGAGGGCAGCCGCTGTTCATGTGGCGGAACGGGCTGTTTGGAGACCATCGCCGGGCAGGACGCCATCTTCGCTGCTGCGGGCATCGCGGGCAAGGTGAGGTCGGAGAGCATGTCCGCGCTGGTGGCCGCGCTCGCCGACGAAAAGCCGGATGCGTTGCGCGCCGTTGAGCGCGCAGGAAGGTCGCTCGGGGTGGCGGTGGCATCCACGGCCCGGGTGGTAAATATCGGGGCAGTGGTGCTCGGCGGACACTTCGCTGTCCTGGAACGGTGGCTCCGGCCGTCGCTGGTCGAAAGCCTGGCCAGGTACGCACCCGGAAAGATACTGCCGGAGCACATCACCACCGCGGCCGTCGGCGAGGGCGGGGCGCTGCTGGGTGCCGCCGGAAGCGTGGTCCGTTCGCTGGTGGAAGCGCCGCACCGGCTGCAGCCCTGAAAGTACGCACCGACCCGTTGCGCTATCACTTAGCGCTGCTCTGCCGCTCTTTTGGCGACTGTAAGTGACAGGGCATCGGCGAAAAAAGGGCCAACGCCCCGGTTCGAACCGGGGCGTTGGCCCTTATGTGCCCCAGGAGGGAATCGAACCCCCGACCGGCGGATTAGAAGGCCGCTGCTCTATCCCCTGAGCTACTGAGGCATTGGCTTACGGAGCTGAATTCCGGCGCCTCAAAAAGTTTACATTGCCTCGGGTCCGGGCGCCGTCATTGTTGTGCGTTGCACCCACTGATCCTCCACAGGCAGCCGCGGGCGCGCGTTTTGCACATAGGCGAACTCCTGCCTCCCCGGCAGATTGGGCCAGCGCCATGCTGGTCTTGCCTGCTAGGGCAGAACCATCGAAGACAGGACGTAGCCATGAACGACACCATAACCATCAGGGGCTTTGTTGCCACCGACATCACAAGCGGCACAACACCGGGGGGAGTGGCCACCGCCTCTTTCCGGATCGCTTCCAACTCGCGTCGGCGTGACAAGGACGGCCAGTGGGTGGATGGCCACACCAACTGGTTCCTGGTCCAGGGCTACCGCCACCTGGCCGGCAACATGGGCTGCAGCATCCGGAAAGGCCAGCCCGTCATCGTGGTGGGCACGCTGCGGATCCGCAGCTGGGAGAGGGACGGCAGGGTTTATTACTCCCACACCATTGATGCTGATGCCGTAGGGCATGACCTCACCTGGGGTACGGCCAACTTCACCCGGTCCTCCAAGAAGCCGCTCCTCTCGCTCGTGGAGCAGGAGCCTCCCTTCGAGGCTGGCCACCAGTCCGGGGCGGAAGGACCTTTCGACGAACCCGAGGACAGTGACGAGGACACCGCTGACGGCGGAGATCCGGCTGCCGCCTACGTCGAGGACACCAACGGTGACCTGCTCGCCCTCGACCTGGAAACGGGGGAGCTCGCCGACTCCCGAGTTTGAGGATGCCCTTGTCAACCCCCCTCGGCTCCCTGGGTTCCTTGGCGGGCAGGGCCGCAGCACCCCCCGGCTGCACCCCTGTCCGCCAAGGTCATGAAGCCCAGGACGGAAGGCTGGCCCGTGGAGGCGTGGCAGAATGGCACCATGCGGCTTACCCCTGACCACCGGCAGAAAACCACGGCCGGCGGATTTTGGGCCACCCCTTCAGCAGCATGGGATGCCGCCGCACTGCGGGTGGTTGCCTTGCTGGCCGCGGGCGTCCTGGTGGCCGGCCTGTCGGGTTGCGTCAGCGGTGTACCGGCAGAAGCCCCCTCTGGTTCCGACGGGCAGGAAACTGCTGCTACCACCACGGCGGCTGCGTCCGACGCAGGTCCTGAAGCGGCGGTGACCGCCACTGCCGGCAGTTTGGCTGATACCGCCGGCGAGGCGGCGGCTGCCGCAAAGGAAGCCGCTGCCACCGAAACGGTCAAAAAGACACTGAGCGATGCGTTGGGTCGCCTGGCTGCGAACTC
Source organism: Arthrobacter sp. SLBN-100 (assembly GCF_006715305.1). Taxonomy (NCBI): domain Bacteria; kingdom Bacillati; phylum Actinomycetota; class Actinomycetes; order Micrococcales; family Micrococcaceae; genus Arthrobacter; species Arthrobacter sp. SLBN-100. The sequence continues at coordinate 1,016,703 of NZ_VFMY01000001.1, read as the reverse complement.
ACCCAAACCGGCTACGGCCCAAGTCACTGACACCCTCACCGGGGCGGGGATTGAACCGGCAGCGTTGCAGGTATCGCAAAGCCGTACCCCCACCGGCCTTGAAGCGGATGCCATCGAAGCGGCAGTGCTCGAAGGAAAGGACTGCGTCATCGGCCAGGTCCGGGACGGCGCAGTCACGGTAACGGTCCTGCCTGTACTGGCCAGCGGCAAGTGCTTTGTAGGCTCCTGACCCTGCTGCACCGAATGTGAGATATGCCCGCCGACCCACTAGATTTGGAACCATGGCGGAATTTATCTACACAATGACCAAGGCCCGAAAAGCCGTTGGCGAAAAACTCATTCTTGACGACGTAAGCATGTCCTTCTTTCCCGGCGCCAAGATCGGTGTTGTGGGCCCGAACGGTGCCGGTAAGTCCACCATCCTGAAGATCATGGCCGGACTGGACACCCCCTCCAACGGTGAGGCCCGGCTCAGCCCCGGCTACACCGTGGGAATCCTGCTGCAGGAACCACCCCTGAACGAAGAAAAAACCGTCCTGGGCAACGTCCAGGAAGGCGTGGGGGAGATCCACGGCAAGATCCAGCGCTTCAACGAAATTTCCGAGGAAATGGCCAGCCCCGATGCTGACTACGACACCCTCCTCGAGGAAATGGGGCACCTGCAGGAAGCCATCGACGCCGCTGACGCGTGGGACCTGGACTCCCAGCTGGAGCAGGCCATGGACGCGCTCCGCTGCCCGCCGGCGGACGCCGACGTCACCAACCTCTCCGGTGGTGAGCGCCGCCGCGTTGCCCTGTGCAAGCTGCTCCTGCAGAAGCCGGACCTGCTGCTCCTGGACGAGCCCACCAACCACCTGGACGCAGAAAGCGTGCTCTGGCTCGAACAGCACCTCTCGTCCTACGCCGGCGCAGTCCTGGCCGTCACCCACGACCGGTACTTCCTGGACCATGTTGCCGAGTGGATCGCCGAAGTGGACCGCGGCCACCTCTACCCCTACGAGGGCAACTACTCCACCTACCTCGAGAAGAAGCGCGCCCGCCTGGAGATCCAGGGCAAGAAGGACGCCAAGCAGGCCAAGCGGCTCTCCGAGGAACTCGAGTGGGTGCGGTCCAACGCCAAGGGCCGCCAGACCAAGTCCAAGGCCCGCCTGGCACGCTATGAGGAGATGGCTGCCGAGGCGGACCGGACCCGCAAGCTGGACTTCGAGGAAATCCAGATCCCGCCGGGACCCCGCCTGGGTGGCCTGGTGCTGGAGGCCAAGAACCTGCAGAAGGGCTTCGAGGACAGGACCCTCATCGACGGACTGTCCTTCAGCCTGCCCCGCAACGGCATCGTAGGCGTGATCGGGCCCAACGGCGTCGGCAAAACCACGCTGTTCAAGACTATCGTGGGACTGGAGCCGCTCGACGGCGGAGACCTGAAGATCGGCGACTCGGTCAAGATCTCCTACGCTGACCAGAGCCGCGGCGGGATTGACCCCAACAAGACCCTGTGGGAAGTTGTCTCGGACGGCCTGGACTTCATCCAGGTGGGCCACGTCGAAATGCCGTCCCGCGCCTACGTTGCCGCCTTCGGCTTCAAGGGCCCGGACCAGCAGAAGAAGGCCGGCGTGCTCTCCGGCGGTGAGCGCAACCGCCTGAACCTCGCCTTGACCCTCAAGCAGGGCGGAAACCTGCTCCTCCTCGACGAACCCACCAACGACCTCGACGTCGAAACCCTCAGCAGCCTCGAAAACGCGCTGCTGGAGTTCCCGGGCTGCGCCGTGGTGGTCTCGCACGACCGCTGGTTCCTCGACCGGGTGGCCACCCACATCCTCGCCTACGAAGGTGACGAGGAGAACCCCTCCAAGTGGTACTGGTTCGAGGGCAACTTCGAATCCTACGAGGAGAACAAGGTGGAGCGGCTGGGACCGGATGCGGCCAAACCGCACCGCGTCACGCACCGCCGCCTCACCCGCGACTAGTAAGCCGCGGCAAAGCGAAAAACAACAGGCCGGCACCCCTTAGGTGCCGGCCTGTTGCCGTTCCATCAACAGTGGTAGGCAGCAACAGTGCCCCAAGCTACTCCTTCGAGGCCTTGCGGATCTGGTGCTCCATCACCTTGGACTGGAAGGCCCCCACCACCTTGTTCTTCAGGTCAGTGGGCACACGGACCATCCCTTCCTGCGCCACTGACGCCACATGCTGCCCTGCCTGGTTGAAAATCTTGCCGGTCGCCAGCCCGCGTGCACCCTGGGCGCTGGGTGATTCCTGCACGTACAGCAGCCATTCGTCCACCCGTGCCGGCCGGTGCCACCACATGGCGTGGTCGAGGCTTGCTACGTTCATCCCCGGGGTGATCCAGCTGAGCCCATGCCGGCGCAGGATGGACTCAAGCAGGGTGTAGTCGCTCGCGTACGCCAGCGCGGCGCGGTGCAGGTTGGGGTTGTCAGGCATGGGGCCAAAGGTCTTCATCCATACGGCGTTCCGCGCTTCCCTCGCGCCCTTCGCCGAAACATACAGCGGTGGATCAACGTGCCGGATGTCGAAGGGCCGTTCATAGGCCCAGTGCCGTGCCACCGGATGATCGAACTTGCCCAGCAGGTCAGCGGTGCTGGGCAGCGATTCCGGGTCAGGAATGCCGCTGGGCATCACGGATTCGTGCTCAATACCTTCGTCCTCGCCCTGGAATGAGGCAATCATCGACAGGATGGGCACGCCTTCCTGGTAAGCATGCACGCGCCGGGCCGAGAAAGACCTGCCGTCCCGGAGGCGCTGCACCCCGAAGGTGATGGGCTTGTTCGCGTCCCCGGGGCGCAGGAAGTAACCGTGCATCGAATGCACAAAACGGTCGGGGGCTACGGTCCTGATGGAGGCGATGAGTGACTGTGCCAGTACCTGTCCGCCGAAAACCCGGTGATGCGGCTGCTGCTGGGACGGGCCCAGGAAGATGTCCTCATCCGTCCGGGCCCCCTCGAGCTCACCAAGGTCAAGAAGGTTGATGAGCGATAAGGTGGGGTCTCCGCTGGGGAGCGCCAGGAGTCCGGCGTCGGCTTCAGTCATGGTTTGACTCTAGACGGCACCCCGGCACTGCTCAACACAGGTCCAGCCGGTAGTGTTCTTGGTGTGTCTGATCTCCTCACCTCGTCCTTCCGTTTTACCGATCCCCGCGACCTCGCTGATTTGAAGACCTTCGCAACGCGGGCAAAAGCAATCGACGACGGCGCCATCCGCCTTCAGGCGGCAGGTTCCGTTCTCGCCGCGTACGTCTGCGTGCTGCGGCCGAGGGTGCTGGGTGAATCGACCCCCACCATCCTTGGGCTGCGGACCATGGCATTGGCCGAGCCGTCCGGCACGGACGTCATCGTTCCCCTGGCCGCAGTGCTGGACCGTCTTGCCAGGGCGGGGGAGGAGGACGTCGAGCTGCCGGTTCCGCCGTCCACCGTCACCGAATCCTGGACCGGGGTGGGCGCCCCCAGGGGCGGGTGGGAGCTGATGGGTTCGCGAAGCGACGCAGCCCTGCGCGAGGCCGCTGAGGCAGGCATCTCGGAAGTGGCCGGAATTGTGCCGGACAAACCCGGCGCGCTGATCGTCAACAACGCCAGGGCCGCCGTCTGGGGCAGGGAACTTGATGAAACCGGACTACCGGCAGGGGCGGCCTTCGCGGCGTTGGCCCTTGGGTTCCTCGGCGACGGCGACCAGAAGCTCTACCGCGCAGGGCGCTGGTTCCGGCTGACCGGTCCACGCGGGCATGTCCTCGCCCGGACCGGAAGCGGGCTGCTCTAGCAGCAAGCGCTGCCGCCAACAGGCCGCACCACCATCACTGGCTGCCCGGGCTGTTCACCATGGACAGGGCGGCACGCTCCATGTAGTCCCAGAGGGTTCCTTCATACAGCGGCGGCAGCTCCAGTGCGTCCACAGCCGCGCGCATATGAAACAGCCAGCGGTCCTTGGCTTCGGGTGTCACTTCGAACGGCATGTGCCGCATGCGCAGCCGGGGGTGGCCGCGCTCTTCCCCGTACGTGGTGGGACCGCCCCAGTATTGTTCCAGGAACATCAGGAACCGGCGCTTGGCCGCTGCCAGGTCCTCTTCGGGGTACATGGGCCGCAGCAGCGGGTCTGTGGCCACGCCGTCGTAAAAGACATCGATCAGCTTGACGAACGTTTCGTGGCCGCCCACGGCGTCATAAAAGTTGTCCGTGTAGCCGGGCTGGCTGAACGGATCGTTCTGCATCAGCTGGCGTGGGCGCTGGGGTTCGATGGGGATTGTCATCGCTACTCTCCGGCTTTCTGGTCAGTCTTTTTGGTTTCGGCGGCGCCGTGGTCGCTGCCCTGGTCCGTGGTCCCGTTGTCTGACTCGTGCAAGGGCACGTAGTTGCCCTGGGACCTGTTGCCGACGCGGAGGATCTCGCCGTTGCGGAGGTACCAGATGGCGCCGTCATCGGAGCGTACCCGGGTGATGCGCAGGCCCATGGACTCCACTACGCCAACAACCTCGCTGGTCTCGATCACGTCGCCGATGCCGTACTGGTCTTCAATGGTAATAAAAATCCCCGCCAGGAAGTCGCGGATCAGCTGCTGGGCACCAAAACCGATGGCCACACCCAGGATGCCCACGCTGGTGAGGAGGGGTGCGATGTTGATGTCCAAATTCTGCAGGACGTACATGCTGGTGATAACCACCACCAGCACACCCACGATGCTGTTCAGCAGTGAGCCGATGGTTTCCGCGCGCTGCACCCGCCGTTCATGGTCCAGGGCCCGCAGCGCCGGCGCCGCCCATTTGAAGGTCGGCCGCTTGAAAAAATTGCTGCCCGCCGCCACACGGCTGGTGATGCGGGAGATAACAAAAGTGGCAACCAGCCAGACGGCAACGCCCACGCCGAGGCTGATCACGATGCCGGTGATGCTGATGCCGTCCGGCTCGGTAGTGGCGGAAGGAAGGACCGACAACATGCTGACCATAAGGGGGGAATACTCCTGGGATTTCCCGGCGGCGCCGGAATACGGATGCCGCGCACCGGTTAAGCCCGGCGCGGAAGGCTATGTTCTCCTTCAACCTTATCGCCGTAGCGTGGCTGCATGCGCATTCTCGTCCTCGGCGGAACCGCCTTCCTGTCCGCAGAAATCGCCCGCCAGGCCGTAGCCGCCGGGCATGATGTGACGTGCCTCGCCCGGGGCTCAGCGGCCCAACCGCCGCAGGGAGCGGTCTGGCTGAAGGCTGACCGCTCGATGGGCGTGAAAGCTTATGCGGCAGCCGCCGGAGACTGGGACGAGGTCGTTGACGTCGCCCGCGATCCGGCGCCCGCGTCGGAGGCGCTGCAAGCCCTAGCACATCGGGCGGCGCACTGGACGTTCGTCTCCAGTTGCTCCGTCTACGCCGATGCATCCGTTCCCGGCGCGGGGGAGGGCGCCGCCCTCCTTCCCGCGCTGGCCCCCGGCACTCCTTCGACGGCCGACAACTACGGCGGGTCGAAAGCCGCCATCGAGGAGGCAACGCTCCGGGCCGCGGACGGCAAAGCCCATCTCTGCCGGGCCGGCCTGATTGGCGGTCCGGGCGACGGAACGGATCGCTACGGCTACTGGCCGGCACGTTTTGCCAGGTCCGGGAAGCCTGTCCTTGTGCCCTCGATCGCCAGCGACCCGACCCAGGTGATCGACGTCCGGGACCTCGCCGCCTGGATCCTGCTGGCAGCCGGGCAGCGAGTTACCGGTGCCCTGAACGCCTTGGGGGACCAGGTGCCGTTCGGGCGGTACATCCATGCCTCCCGGGAGGCGGCGGGCCACACCGGCGACGTCGTGCCCGCACCGGCGGACTGGCTGGCGGAACAGGACGTGGGCTACTGGGCCGGCCCGGATTCCCTGCCGCTCTGGCTCCCGCCGGGGCATGAGGGGTTTATGGCGCGGAGCAACAGTGCGGCCGTGGAGGCTGGCCTGCGGCTCCGGCCCTGGCAGGAAACGCTGGCGGACACGTTGGCCGACGAACGGGAACGTGGGCTGGACCGGCCCCGGAAGGCCGGGCTGTCACCGGAAACGGAGGAGCGCCTGATCAACAGCCTTGGCCCGCGGCCGGCTTCCGTGGCAGGCGGAGCATTCAGCTGAAGAGCCCTTCGCCGATGAAGCCGCCGGGCTGGACGCCCGGTGGCACGGCGTAAAGACCGGATCCGGTGTGCTTGAGGTATTCGACCGCCAGGACGTCCTCACGGGCCATGCGCATTTGCATCGGGACATAGTGCGTCCTCGCATCCGTGACGAAGGCAATGAAGAACAGGCCGCCGTCGAGATGGCCCAGTCCGTCCGAACCGTCCGTGTAGTTGTAACCTCGGCGGAGCATCTTGACCCCGTCGTTCTGGTTCGCGTGCGCCAGCCGTACATGCGAATCAAGGGGTATCAGCGGCTCGCCGCCTTTGCCGGCAAGGTTGAAGTCCGGTTCCGTAAACTCCTCGCCGCCGGACAGCGGAGCACCCTGGTTCTTGGTCCGGCCGATCAGGTTTTCCTGCTCGCGCAGGGAGGTCCGGTCCCAGATCTCGATGTGCATCCGGATCCGCCGGGCCACAAGGTAACTGCCGCCGGCCATCCAGGCTTCCCCGGGCCGGGTGCCGGCCGTGGCCCAGACATGCTGGTCCAGGAGTGCGGTGTCCTCGGCTTTGATGTTGCTGGTCCCGTCCTTGAAGCCGAACAGGTTGCGGGGAGTTTCCTGGGACCGGGACGTCGAGGAGGTCCGGCCGAACCCGAGCTGGGACCAGCGGACCCGGACTTTGCCGAAGCCTATGCGGGCAAGGTTCCGGATCGCGTGCACGGCAACCTGCGGATCGTCGGCGCATGCCTGGACCACGATGTCCCCGCCGGAACGTGTTGCCTCAAGATCGTCACCGGGAAAATGGGGAAGATCAATCAGCGCATCCGGCCGGCGTCCGGCCAGCCCGAACCGCGCCTGGCCGTCTTTTTCGAACAACCCGGCACCGAAGCCGATGGTCAGTGTCAACCGGCCCGCATCCAGTCCGGCGGCTTCACCCGTGTCCTGTGGCGGCGCATCATAGGGACCGTCAAAGGCGCCGGTGCTTCCAGCCGGCTGACCCTGGGTCATGGCCTCGGCGGCCGCGGTCCAGTCTTTGAGCAGCTTGATGAGGTCCGCGCGCTTTTCGGTGGTGACATCGAAAGCAGCAATATGGAGGCGGTCCTGCGCCGGTGTGACGATGCCGGCCTGCCGGGCACCATGGAAAGGGACGATTCCCGGGGCAGGATTACCGGAGGCGGCTGCCGCTGTAAGGGCATCCTGGCTCAGGAGGCCTGCAGCGAGGCCAGCCGCAGCGCCGGCGCCGCCCACCCCAGCCAGCGACAGCAGGCTTCGGCGGGACAGGCCAGGCCTGCCGCTGCCGTCATTTCCGGCGTCCGCGTTGGTCCCGCCGTCAGCTCCGCCACTGCCGCCGAAGGGGCACGGGCTCACAGGACTGCAGCCGCTGTCAGCTGGGAGAGGGGTTCACCCAGCGAGTCCACCAGGGCGGCGAGCTCCTGCACCTGTTCCTGGTTAAGTTCGTTGTAGTACACGAACCCGTCGCCCTTGGCGTAAGCCTTCAACCCGGTCTGGAGGGCAGTGAACTTTTCCTCCAGGGAGGCCGAAAGCTCAGGGTCCTTCTGCTCAAGGGCAGGTTTGAGGCTTTCAAAGGCGATGCGGGCGCCGTCCACGTTGGCCTGGAAGTCCCACAGGTCCGTGTGGGACCAGATCTCCTCTTCGCCGGTCACCTTGCCGGTGGCAACCTCGTCCAGCAATTCCTTGGCCCCGTTGCCAAGGTTGTCCGCGGAGAGTTCAACCTCGCGGGTGCGCTGGGCGAGGTCTTCCGTGTCCGCGACGAGCTGGGCGGAAAGGGCCGCACGCTCCTCCGCGCTCAATGCGGTGTAATCGGCTGGCGGGAACAGGTCCTTCTCGGCACGGTGCCAGCCGGTCCATTCCTGGCCGGGCTCCAGGTCAGCTTCCCTGGCGTCAAGCTTCGGGTCGAGGTCCCCGAAGGATTCCGCGACGGGTTCGATCCGCTCCCAGTGCATCCTGGTGGCGGCGTAGAGATCGCGGGCGGTACCGGCATCACCGTCGGCGTAGGCAGCGGCGAAGTCCCTGGTGCCGGCCAGCAGCTGCTCAGTCTGGTCCTTAACGTAGGCGGCGTACTGCTGGACGCCGGCGTCCAGCAGCTTTTGGAAGTCGGCGTCCACGGCGGCTTTGGTTCCGGAGTCGGTCACCTGGAAGGCCGCCCGGATGCCTTCGCCGGTCATCCCGGGCTTGCACGCAGTGGTGTATGCACCGGGTTCGGCCGTCACCACCAGGTTGCGGGTCAGGCCCGGCCCGATGTTCTCCACCTCACCGAGGATCCGCAGCCCGTCTTCGGCAAGCAGGTAGAACTCCGTCACCTGCGGGCCTTCATTCTTAACGGTGAATGTCAGGTTGCCACTGGGCGCGCTGGCTGAGGCAATTGTGCACGCGCTGTCCGTGCTGACCACTTGGATGGGGCCGCCGGTGGCTTCGGCCTTGGCGTTGTCGGTGCATCCCGCCAGGGCGAGGGGCAGGGCGGAGGCAGCTGCGATGATGGCCAGGCCCCTGCGTCCTCGTGGGGATCGGGAGGTTTCAGCGGGCTGGGCAGCGGCCGGGCGGGTTGCGGACAGCGGGAAGTGCGAAGGCATGGGGAATCCTAGGGGGAGTCGGGGGGTGCAGGGGTTGGGGGCGGCTAAAGCGGCGGGTCCGTAAAACGGTGCTGCCTCAGGACGAAGCCATGGCGTTTTCCCGCGGGGAACGGACGGGCGAGGGAGCGGCCAGGTTGACGCGGAGGTAGAAGAACAGGATAGGGACGACATAGAGGAGCCACGCCGATGCCTCCAGCCAGGTGGTGGCAGGCGAGAAGTTCAAGGTTCCCTTCAAGAGGGTTCCGTACCAGGAGGACGGCGGCACCGCGGTGGAAACGTCGAAGGCGACGATGTGCAGGCCGGGAAGAATGCCCGCCTCCTGGAGGTCGTGGACGCCGTAGGCGAGGACGCCCCCGGCAATGATGACCAGCGCCGCCCCGGTCCAGATGAAAAAGCGGGCGAGGTTTACCTTGACGACGCCCCGGTGCAAGAGGTAGCCGAGTCCGGCGGCGACTCCCAGGCCCAGCAGCGCGCCAACCAGGGGAGTGGTTGTTTCCCCGGATGATTGCGCGGCAGCCCACAGGAAAAGCGCTGTTTCCAGCCCTTCGCGTCCCACGGCGAGGGCGGCAACGGCCACGAGGCCCCAGCCGGCACCGTCAGCTACCCGGTCCACCCGGGACTTCAACTCGCCGCCCAACGTTTTTGCCGTGCGGGCCATCCAGAACACCATCCAGGTGACCAGGCCCACCGCGATGATTGACAGCCCTCCGCCAATGGCCTCCTGGGCTTCGAACGTCAGGCCCCGGGGTCCGAAGGTGAGCAGGGCGCCGAAAGCAACCGAGACGGCGACGGCCACCGCCACCCCGGCCCAGAGCCGGGGAAGGAGGGCGCGGCGTCCGGTCTTGACCAGGTAGGCCATCAAAAGCACCACGATCAACGTGGCCTCAAGGCCTTCGCGGAGGCCGATCAGGAAGTTTGCGGTCATGCTCAAGGACGCTCTCTCTAGGGGTAGCCGGGTTAGGCTCACCTAAGCGAGAACAGTACAAGGCGCTGTGCCATTACGCAAAGAATCCATGCGCTAATTCACCGATGATTACTCCAGTGACTTTCCGGCCTGGTCAGCCCACCATCGTCTCGGGCGCGTGTTCCACCGGGAAGTTCACGCTGCGGGCAATGAAGCAGACCCGGTTCGCCTCATGGTGCAGCCCGCCGGCAAGCTCCACCTGGCTCCCGTCCGCAACCGTCACGCGCGGGCGCAGCGTGACGGACTCGAACTGGCCGCTGCCGTCCCGGTTCAAGCGCATCAGCCCGGAGGCGTCATCGCGGTAGTCAGTCACCACCACACCGTGCTTCACCGCTACATGCAGGTAGGACAGCATGTGGCACTGGGCCAGGGCGGCCAGGAGCAGCTGTTCCGGGTTATAGCGCTCGCGGTCCCCATGGAAGGTGGGATCCGCCGAGCCCTTGAGGACCGGCAGGCCGGGAATGAGCACGTCGTGGTCCCGGGAGTAGCCGCGGTAGGACGACGTCCCCTCGCCCAGGTTGCCGGTCCACTGGACGGCCAAGGCATAGCGGTGCTCGCCCAGGCTCATAACGCAGGAACTGCTTCGCCGGGAAGGACGTCAGCCGCGCGGGCGCGCAAGGCCCGGGCAACGCCGTCGCGGTTTTCCAGCATGAGCCGCCGCAGCGCCGCGCTTTCGGGCGGAAGCGACGCCAGGAAGCCATCCGTCCTGTCCACGATGGCCTGGGTGGTCAGCAGGGAGGGATAGAGGCCGACGACGATCTGCTGGGCAAGTGCGTGCGTCCGGGTCTCCATGATCCCCGGCACCGCCTGGAAATACTTCTCGGCATACGGTTCCAGCAGGGACCGGTCCAGGACCCGCATGAAGCCGGTGACCGCCGAGCCCTGAAGTGCGTTGGACAGCTCGCCCTTCACCACGATCGATTCCCAGGCCGCAGCCTTGGCCTCCGGAGTGGGGATGGCCGCCTTGGCCTGTGCAGCAGCATTCTGTCCGCTCGAGGTGTTGTCCCGCTCAAGCTCCGCGTCGATGCCGTCCTGGCCCAGCCGGCCGCCTGCAACGAGCGACGTGATCAGCTCCCACCGCAGGTCCTGGTCAACAGCCAGTCCCTCCAGCACGAGGGAGCCGTCGAGGAGACCCGCAACCTGATCAAGCTGCGTTTCGCTGCTGGCCAGCAACGCAAAGGACTTCACGAACTGCAGTTGGGCATCCGAGCCGCCCGGCACCTGGGACGCCAGCTCCCACAGCTTGTCCGCGGCAGCCACTGCCGTCGCCTGCCGGTGTTCCCCGGCCACATAAAAATTCAGGGTGGTGGCCAGCTGCCGGAGCTGGACCAGGATCACCGAGGAATCCGTCTCGGCCGCCACGTTGGCAAGGATCAGCTCCACGTACCGCCGCGCCGGGGTCTCGCCGTCGCGGGCCGCATCCCAGGCGGAGTTCCACACCAACGTCCGCGGCAGGCTCTGGCTGAAGTCCTTCAGGTGCGCGGTTGCAGTGGCCAGCGACTCTTCGTCCAGCCTCACCTTGGCGTAGGCAAGGTCGTCATCGTTGACCAGGATCAGGTCCGGCCGGGCCAGCCCCGCCAGCGCGGGCACTTCGGTGCGTTCGCCGTCGACATCCAGTTCCTCGCGGTGCACCCGCTCAAGCTTGCCGTCGCCGTTCAGGTTGTAGAACCCCACCGCCAGCCGGTGCGGACGGATGGTGGGCCACTCTGCGACGGCGGACTGCACAATGGCGAAGGCCGTGAGATTACCTTCGCCGTCCACCTCCAGTTCGGGCTTGAGCGTGTTGACGCCGGCCGTCTCAAGCCATTGCCGTCCCCATTCGTCCAGGTCGCGGCCGCTGGCTTTCTCCAGCTCCACCAGGAGGTCCTGCAGCTCGGTATTCTGCCAGGAATGCTTGGCAAAGTACTCCCGCACGCCGGCCATAAACTGCTCCGGCCCCACCCACGCCACCAGCTGGCGGAGGACCGAGGCGCCCTTCGCGTAGGTGATGCCGTCAAAGTTCACCTCCACATCCTGGAGATCGTTGATCTCGGCGAAAATCGGATGGGTTGTGGGCAGCTGGTCCTGGCGGTATGCCCAGGACTTCTCCACGGAGGCGAAGGTGGTCCAGGCGCTGGTGAACGACGTCGCCTCAACCGCCGCGAGGTGCGACATGTACTCGGCGAAGGACTCGTTGAGCCAGAGATCGTTCCACCAGCGCATGGTCACCAGGTCGCCGAACCACATGTGGGCGAGCTCGTGGAGCACGGTGATGGCGCGGCGTTCAATCTGGGCGCCGGTGACCTTGCTGCGGAAGACGTAGCCCTCGAGGATGGTGACGGCCCCGGCATTTTCCATGGCGCCGGCGTTGAACTCAGGCACGAACAGCTGGTCGTATTTCTCGAACGGGTAGGGGCAACTGAACTGTGCCTCAAAAAATGCGAAGCCCTGCCGGGTCAGCTCAAAAATGTTCTCCGCGTCCAGGTACTGCATCAGCGATTTCCGGGCAAAGACGCCCAGCGGGATCACCCGCCCGTCCGAGCTTGCCACCTCGCTGCGCACCGACTGGTACGGGCCGGCGATCAGGGCGGTGACATAGGAGGACAACCGCGGCGTGGGGGAGAAGGACCAGACAGACCGGGCACCGCCATCCTCGCCTGGCGTGGTCTCCACCGGCGCGGGAGTGGGGGAATTGGAGATGAGGTCCCAGTGTGAGGGGGCCGTGACAGTGAAGGCGAAGGTGGCCTTCAGGTCCGGCTGTTCGAAGACGGCGAACATCCGGCGCGAATCAGGAACTTCGAACTGCGTGTACAGGTAGACCTCGTTGTCCACCGGGTCCACGAAGCGGTGCAGGCCCTCGCCGGTGTTCATGTACGGGGCGTCCGCCACGATGGTGAGCTCGTTGTGTTCTGCGAGCTGCGGCAGCTGGATCCGCACGCCGTCGGATACGGCGGCCGGGTCAAGGGTGCGGCCGTTCAGCGTGACGCTGTGAACGGCGGAGGTGACGGCGTCAATGAAGGAGGAGGATCCGGGCGTGGCGTTGAACTTTACCGTGGTGGTGCTGCCGAAGACCTTCCCGCCGCGGGTCAGGTCCAGGCTGACATCGTAGGACTCGACGGTGATCAGTTCGGCGCGCCCGCTGGCTTCAGCGCGCGTCAGATTCAAACCTGGCAAAGTGGGGCCTTTCGGAAGATTGGCTGCTGCCTGCTGGGGTGCCCAGCGGGCATTTGATCATTCTTGCATTCCTTCACCGCATGACAAGTAGCGCGGCTCACCGTGGGTACTGAGACAAGTGGACAGTCAGCGGCCGGCGGCGGGAGTAGCGTTTAGTTATGGGCAAGTTCATGGAGTCGGTGGACACGAAGGCCCTGCGTTTCGTGGCAGGGTTCCCGGTGGTGGTCGGAGCCGCTTTCGTGCTCTGCGCTTTTTTGCTTCGGCCGGACCTTCCCGAGCCGCTCGCCGTTCGGTGGACGGACGACGGCGGCGCTGCCTTTGCGCCCTTCGCTGCCTACGTCACGGTGGGCGCCCTGATGATTGTGGCCGCTGGCTGGCTGGTTCTCTCCCAGGCGCTGCCGGTGAGGAGGCCGGTGCTGATGCGCCGGATCATGATGGGCGCGGGACTGTTCCTGTGCCTCTTCGTTGCCACCGCACTGGCTGCCGGACTCGTTGGCCAGACCGGCCTGGCCGACGCCCGCGAGTCCCGGGTGGACCGTACGGTCCTTGCGCTCGGAAGCGGAGCCGCCCTGTCCCTCGGCGTGATTATCGCCTTCGTCTACAAGGCGGACCAGCAGTGGTCCCCCGACGACGACCGGGCCCTCCAACTCGCAATCGCCAGGGAGTTGGATCCTGACCTGTCACGGGACAGTATCCGGCTCTGGGTCCATGCCCGCAGTTCGGTTTTTGTTATGATCGGTATTGTCTCGCTGTTTCCGTCCGCGCTGATTGCCGCCGCCGTGCCCTGGCTCGGAATATTGCTTGTGGTCCTGGCCGTCGTTGGCGCCGCATTCCTGTGTGCCCGGATCAAGGCGGACCGGCGCGGCCTCAAAGTCCTGCTGGCCGGTGTCGTGCCCGTGATGGACGTCCCCGCCGGGGCCATTTCGGCGGCCAGCGCAGCGGATGTCCGCGCCGCCGACTACGGCGGCTGGGGCTACCGGCACCACAGCGGAACTGCCGCCATGCTTGTCAGCAGCGGCCCCGCCGTCGTCGTCAAAAAGACCGACGGGCAACGGCTTGCGGTAAGCGGCGGGAGCCAGGACTCGGCCGCGCGGCTGGCGGAGGTCCTCACCAGGGTCGCGGCAAGGGCCCGGGGCGGCGGAGAATCCGCGAACGGGCCAGCTTGATCCTGGTTTCGCCCGGCAGCGGCCACCAGGAAGTCCATGGCTTTTCCGAGTCCTAGTATCCTTGTCCGTGTTGTCCTGCCCCCGGCCTGCACCGTCCGTGCCGGCCGCCAGCGCCCACCGAACGGATTCTGCTCGTGACTTCTTCCCCTGCTTTCCCGCGCGTCCACATCGCCACCGACCACGCAGGCATGGAACTCAGTGCCCACCTTGTCAGCCACCTGACCGCCAAGGGGTATGAAGTGGTGGACCATGGTCCCAAGGTGTACGACGCCCAGGATGACTACCCGTCGTTCTGCATCAACGCGGCGCTGGCGGTGGTTGCGGACCAGAGTGCCGGCGTCCACGCCCTGGGTATCGTGTTGGGCGGATCCGGCAACGGTGAACAGATTGCCGCCAACAAAGTGAAGGGCGTCAGGGCAGCCCTGGCCTGGAACCGCTCTACCGCCACGCTGGCGCGTGAGCACAACGACGCCAACGTGGTGGCCGTGGGCGGCCGCCAGCACACCGTGGAGGAAGCGACGGAGCTGATCGAAGCCTTCCTGTCCGAGCCGTTCAGCAACGACGAGCGGCACGTGCGCAGGATCGGCAAAATCGCTGCCTACGAAACCACCGGCGAGGTCATCGAGTAGTGCCGGAAGGGCATACACTCCGGCGCCTGGCACGGCAGTTCGGGGACGTCTTTGGCGGGCAGCCGCTTGCAGTTTCCAGCCCCCAGGGCCGGTTCACCGGGGGAGCGGCGCTCCTGGACGGGCACGTCCTTGTCGCCGCGGATGCCCACGGCAAGCATTTGTTCCTGCACTTTGACCACTCGCTGGTGCTGCACGTCCACTTGGGCCTCTACGGGGCCTGGAGCTTCGGCGGGGACAGCACTTTCGCGGGGTCCTCCAGCATCGGCGCGCCGCGGCGGGTGGGGGAGCAGGAGAGTTTCGGCGACCGCGACGGCGGCCGTCCGTACGATGGTCCACCTGCGCCCGTGGGGGCAGTACGCGTCCGGCTCGTGGGCACGAACGGCTGGGCGGACCTGCGCGGAGCAACCACCTGCGAAACCATCACCGCCGCCGAGGCCGAAGCCGTGCTTGGCCGGCTGGGGCCGGACCCGCTGCGCAACCGCCGGGGTGACGCCGGCCGTTTTACCACCAACCTGCAAAGCCGCACGGCCCCGTTGGCCGCACTGCTGATGGACCAGAAAGTCATCGCCGGCGTGGGAAACGTGTACCGCGCCGAAGTCCTTTTCCGGCGGCGGCTGGACCCATGGCTGCCGGGCAACGAAGTGCCGGACACCGAGGCACGCAAGCTCTGGCGCGACGTCGTCTCCGTCATGAGCGACGGCGTCGCGGACGGGCGGATCATCACCACCACGCCGAGGTACTGGACGGGCAACGGCAAGGCGGCCGGGGATGCCGCTGCGCTGAAGACCGACTCTTTCCCGGCCAGGGAAAACGCCCATTTCGTCTATAAACGCAACGGGCTGCCCTGCCGCGTCTGCCGGACCACGGTGCTGATCGCCGAACTGTTGGCCCGCAAACTCTACTGGTGCCCGCACTGCCAGCAGGCTCCGGCGTCGTAAAAGCGCCGGTGGCTTAGGGGGAAACTGAAAGCGGGGCGCACCTCCCACGCCCCATCACGTCCTGCAGCTTTTCCCGGGATGCCCCATCACGTCCTGCAGTTTTTTCCGGGACGCCCCATCAGCTCCTGCAGCTTTTAGGGCATCGCTCTATCAGTTCCTGGGGGTTTCGATGGCGGTGCGGCCGCGGGCAGTGTGCAGGAGGGTTTCCCCGGGGAGAGCCATAAGTGATGGAGCGTTCCCCGCTTTGATGCAAAAGGTGATGGAGCGTCCTGCGACGTGTTGCAGAAGATGACGGGGTTTCACTCTGTCCTGTAACCCGTAACTCACGGCGTCCTGCAGCTTAAAACAAAAGGCCCCTCCGAGGAGGGGCCTTTGCAATGGAGGGGACGACGGGAATCGAACCCGCGTAATCAGTTTGGAAGACTGAGGCTTTACCATTAAGCTACGTCCCCGAAGGAAGTCCAACTGTAAGTGCCGCAGGCACTGATCGGTGGGTACTTCGGGCTGGCTGTTCAAGCCGGATATAACTAAACCTAATCCAGGGGCTACGTGTCAAATGTGCAAAGACGGCGCCTGGCACCGTAGACTTGCCTGTGCACTTACGGGGTGTAGCTCAGCTTGGCTAGAGCGCCTGCTTTGGGAGCAGGAAGTCGCAGGTTCAAATCCTGTCACCCCGACTCTGCGGCCCGGACCTCTCGGCCTGGACAAAACATTGCGTTTGCAGAAACCCATCCCACAAACCCAGGAGTACTTAGACCGTGAAGAGCGCTGTCGAGAACCTCACCCCCACGCGGGTCAAGCTCAATGTTGAGGTCCCCTTTGAGGAATTGAAGCCCAGCATCGACTCGGCCTACAAGACCGTTGCTTCGCAGATCCAGGTCCCTGGTTTCCGTAAGGGCAAGGTCCCCGCAAAGCTCATCGACCAGCGCGTCGGCCGTGGCTACGTCCTGGAGACGGCCATCAACGAAGGCCTTAACGGCTGGTACCAGGCTGCCGTCCAGGAATCCGGCATCCGTCCCCTGAGCCGTCCCGAGGTTGAGATTACCGAGGTTCCGGACCCTTCCGCCACGGATGGCGGCCTGAAGTTCGCCGCCGAGGTTGACGTCCGCCCCGAGATCGAGCTCCCCGACTACGCCGGCATCCAGGTTGAGGTCGCCGCGGCACAGTCCTCCGACGAGGACGTCGACAAGGCCCTGGACGAACTCCGTGGCCGGTTCGGCACGCTGAAGCCGGTGGACCGTCCCGCTGCTGAGGACGACTTCCTCACCATCGACATCACCGCCACCATCGACGGCGAAGAGGTTGACTCCGCTGCCGGCTTGTCCTACCAGGTCGGGACCGGCACCATGCTCGAAGGGCTCGACGAAGCTGTCACCGGCTTGAGCGCCGACGAAGACGCCATCTTCAACACCACCCTTGTGGGTGGCGACCACGCCGGGGAAGAAGCCCAGGTCAAGGTTGTGGTCAAGGCCGTCAAGGAGCGCGAACTCCCCGAGGCCGATGACGACTTCGCCCAGCTCGCTTCCGAGTTCGACACCCTCGCCGAGCTCCGGGAGGACCTCGCCAAGCAGGCCGCCGGCTCCAAGGTTGTTGAGCAGGGCGTCGAGGCCCGCGACAAGGTCCTGGACAAGCTTGTTGAGCTGGTAGAGGTCCCGGTCCCGGACTCCGTCGTTGAAGAGCAGCTCGAAGCCCACTTCAAGGAGGGCAACGGCCACGGTGAAGGCGAGCACGACACCGAGGAGCACCGTGAAGAGGTCCGTGCCAACACCGCCCGCGCCTTCCAGAACGAGATCATCCTCGACGCCATCGCGGAGAAGGAAGAGGTCAACGTCAGCCAGAACGAGCTGATCGACTACATCGTCTCCACCGCCAGCCAGTACGGCATGGACCCCAACCAGTTCGCCCAGATCATTGATCAGAGCGGCCAGGTCCCCATGATGGTGTCCGAGGTCCGCCGCCGCAAGGCCCTGGCTGTTGTCCTGGGCCAGGCCACGGTGACCGACTCTGAGGGCAACACGGTTGACCTCAGCGATTTCGTCCGTCCCGGCGGCGAAGAGGAAGCTCCCGCCGCAGAGGCAGGGGAAGCCGTGACTGAAGCACCCGAGGCTGCCGCCGAGGAAGACAAGGCAGAGGCCAAGGCCTAGCCACGTCGCAAGGCAGATTTAGAACGGCCCCCGGATCCAAGGATCCGGGGGCCGTTTGCTTAGCATCGGCAGGTCCAACAGCAGGTCCAACAGCAAGTCCAACCCCATGTCCCTCCGGGGGCCCGCCGGGCGCCTGCCGATCGTGCGCCGTCAGCGAACAGCCCACGGCGTGCGACCAAAACGTCGGTGAAACCGGTTAGTGTCCAAGTAGAGATTTTCAGTGATGTCACCGTCACCAGTGAGAGGTAAGTACACATGTCACAGCACGCAGAGGCCCCCCGGATGGCGACTGTCGATCCTGCAGCCCAGGACAACTACATCTACAACCGCCTCCTCAAGGAGCGGATCATCTGGCTGGGCTCAGAGGTGCGTGACGAGAACGCCAACGCCATCTGCTCGCAGCTGCTGCTCCTGTCGGCCGAGAACCCGGAAAAGGACATCTACCTTTACATCAACTCACCGGGCGGTTCGGTCACCGCGGGTATGGCCATCTACGACACCATGCAGTTCATCCCGAACGACGTCGTCACCGTCGCCACCGGCCTCGCCGCCTCGATGGGGCAGTTCCTGCTCTCCTCCGGCACCAAGGGCAAGCGCTACGCCACCCCGAACGCACGCGTCCTGATGCACCAGCCCTCCGGCGGCATCGGCGGCACCGCATCGGACATCAAGATCCAGGCCGAACTCATCCTGCACATGAAGAAGGTTATGGCCGAGCTGACGGCCGACCAGACCGGCCAGAGCGTTGAGACCATCCTGAAGGACAACGACCGTGACAAGTGGTTCACGGCCACCGAGGCCCTTGCATACGGGTTCTTCGACAAGATCGCCGCCCACGCCGGCTCGGTTGCCGGCGGCGGCGGAACCTCGAACAGCAACGGCGCATCGTCCAACGGCGCCTCGGGCGAGACCCCCTCCGCGAACTAGACCGGCACAAGAACACTCAGATCAGGAGCAATAAAAATGAACTACAACTTCGGGTGGTCTGCCGGTAATCTTCCGTCCAGCCGCTACGTCCTGCCCCAGTTCGAGGAGCGCACGCCCTACGGCTTCAAGCGCCAGGACCCGTACACCAAGCTTTTCGAGGACCGCATCATCTTCCTCGGTGTCCAGGTGGACGACGCTTCCGCGGACGACATCATGGCGCAGTTGCTGGTCCTGGAATCCACGGACCCGGACCGCGACATCACCCTGTACATCAACTCCCCGGGTGGTTCCTTCACTGCCATGACGGCGATCTACGACACCATGCAGTACATCCGCCCGGAGATCCAGACGGTCTGCCTCGGGCAGGCGGCCAGCGCCGCCGCTGTCCTGCTGGCGGCCGGGACGCCCGGCAAGCGCCTGGCGCTGCCGAACGCGCGTGTCCTGATCCACCAGCCGGCGCTCTCCGGCGGCCAGGGCGGCCAGGCCTCCGACCTGGAGATCCAGGCCGCGGAGGTCATGCGCATGCGGTCGTGGCTCGAGGACACCTTGGCGCACCACTCGGGACGGACGTCCGAGCAGGTCAACAACGACATCGAGCGCGACAAGATCCTGACCGCGGACGAAGCCCAGGCGTACGGCCTGATCGACCAGGTCCTGGATTCACGCAAGATCAAACCGCAGGCAATCACCCGGTAGCGGTAAAGTAAAGCGCCGGTGGCGCCAATCATTTGGCTCCACCGGCCTTTTCCTTCCACCCTCGGAAGCGAATGTGACCTAGAGTGGATGTTGTCACAACCGGCCCACGCAGGCTGGTGGAGATTCCAGCAACGGTGCAAGGCTGCCTGGCAGCAAGATACTAAGGGGTTCACATATGGCTCGGATTGGCGAGAGCACGGATCTGCTGAAGTGCTCTTTCTGCGGAAAGAGCCAGAAGCAGGTGCGCAAGCTCATTGCCGGGCCCGGTGTCTACATCTGTGATGAGTGCATTGAGCTTTGCAACGAAATCATCGAAGAGGAACTTGCCGAAGTTGCCGATCTGGGCAGCTTTGAACTGCCCAAGCCGCGGGAGATCTTCGACTTCCTGCAGGAGTACGTCATTGGCCAGGAGCCTGCCAAGCGCTCCCTCGCCGTCGCCGTCTACAACCATTACAAGCGCATCCAGGCCGGCCACGCGCCCAAATCTGGAAGCCTGGCTGAGGGCGGCCACCATGACGACGTCGAGATCGCCAAGTCCAACATCCTCCTGATCGGTCCCACCGGTTGCGGAAAGACCTACCTGGCCCAGACGCTGGCCCGACGCCTGAACGTTCCGTTCGCGGTGGCCGATGCAACCGCACTGACCGAGGCCGGTTATGTGGGTGAGGATGTTGAGAACATCCTGCTCAAGCTCATTCAGGCCGCGGACTACGACGTCAAAAAGGCCGAGCAGGGCATCATCTACATTGACGAGATCGACAAGATTTCCCGCAAGAGCGAAAATCCCTCCATCACCCGTGACGTCTCCGGCGAAGGCGTCCAGCAGGCGCTCCTGAAGATCCTGGAAGGCACCGTTGCCTCCGTTCCGCCGCAGGGCGGCCGGAAGCACCCCCACCAGGAATTCATCCAGATCGACACCACCAACGTCCTGTTTATCGTGGCCGGTGCGTTCGCCGGCCTCGAGGAGATCATCGGCTCCAGGTCCGGCCGCAAGGGGATCGGCTTCGGCGCACCCCTCAACGAGGCCAGCAAGAAGATCGATTCCTACGGCGAAGTAATGCCGGAGGACCTGCTGAAATTCGGGCTGATCCCGGAGTTCATCGGCCGGCTCCCCGTGATCACCACAGTGTCCAACCTGGACCGGGACGCGTTGATCCAGATCCTGTCCACGCCCAAGAACGCCCTGGTCAAGCAGTACCAGAAGATGTTCCAGATCGACGGCGTGGAACTGGTCTTCGATGACACCGCCCTGGACGCCATCGCGGAGCAGGCGTTGGAACGCGGCACGGGGGCACGAGGCCTGCGGGCCATCATGGAGGAAGTACTGCTCCCGGTGATGTTCGATCTCCCCAGCCGCGAAGACGTGGCCAGCGTGGTGATCACCGAGGACGTGGTCCTTCGAGGCGCGGAACCCACTATGATCCCGCACGTCACCAAGCGGCGTAAGTCTGCCTGAACACCTTCCGCACTACACCCGTCAGATGCGGCTGCCGCCTGCGCAGCCGCCCGCACCTGAAGGAAGAACCCTATGACTGAGACTGCACGGAACAAGGCCGATTTCTGGTTTGATCCGCTGTGCCCGTTCGCCTGGATCACCTCGCGCTGGATCGGCGAAGTGGAGGACGTCCGCGACATCGAAACGGTGTGGCACGTGATGAGCCTTGCCGTCCTCAATGAGGGCCGCGACCTGGAGCCCGCCTACCGCGAGTCCATGGACAACGCCTGGGGCATGGTGCGGGTGATCATCGCGGCACAGACGGAACACGGCCAGGAATCGGTCAAGGCCCTCTATGACGCCATGGGCACCCTGATCCATGAGCGCGGCGAGAAAGACCGGGCCCTGGTCATCAGCAAGGCCCTGGCTGAATGCGGCCTCCCCGCCTCGCTGGCGGAAGCGGCCACCACCGACGCCTTCGATGAGCAGCTGCGCGCCAGCCACGAGGAAGGCATCTCCCTGGTGGGCCAGGATGTGGGAACGCCGGTAGTGGCCTTCAACGGAACAGCCTTCTTTGGCCCTGTCCTTACCCGGATTCCCCGCGGTGAAGAGGCGGGCAAGCTGTGGGACGCCACCACGGCTCTTGCCTCCTACCCGCACTTCTTCGAGCTGAAGCGCAGCCGCACCGAACGCCCCGAATTCAGCTGAGGCTGGGCTGCCAACTGTCCCGGCGGGATGCAAAGAGAGCCCCGGTATAACTACTCGCTTGTAGTTCCGCCGGGGCTCTTGCGCTTCCGAACCGGCAGGACAATGATGGTTCTTACCCCCTTCGAAAGAAGAGGGACGCAGGAACCGAAGATTCAGTGACATGTATCTGACGCAGCCATCGGCAAAGCCGGATACAAGCTACCAGTGACGAGGTAGGAAGACCTGAAATTTCCCAGGATCTTGCCAGACCATCAAGGACGTCACCAGATGGCCGAAAGTCGAAGCCCCACCAACGGCAAAACGCTGATGGGGCTTCCCCTTTGCCCTGGAACAGGCGCTGCGCTCAGGCCTGTGCAGGCTCCTCGGTAGCGGCCAGGGCCACATCGCTCACGCTCAGTTCGCCGTCACCCACCACAAGGGTTATCCCGCGGGCATTCGACGCAGCCTTCAGGTCGGCAAGCCCGGCCTTCAGCTGCGTGGTCAGGGCCTCCGAAGCCGTGATGGTCGCGGACAGGACCTCTGTACGCTGCTTGACCTTGGCCTCGGACTTCGCCTTGCGGACGCCGCTCAGGGCAACACCCACCGTGGCCAGCATAGTGGTGTCGCCGCCCGGGATGTCCAGCGGTGCGGGCCACTGGGCGCGGTGGACGGAACCGTTCCGCCACCATCCCCAGACCTCTTCGGTGGCGAAGGGCAGGAACGGCGCGAACAGCCGCAGCAGGGTGTCCAGGGTGGTGGCCAGTGCTGCAAGCACGGACGCCTGTTCGGCTTCGCCGGCGGCGCCGTAGGCCCGGTCCTTGATGAGCTCCACGTAGTCGTCCGTGAACTGCCAGAAGAAGGTCTCCGTGATCTGCAGTGCGCGGGCGTAATCGTAGTTGTCGAACGCCTTGGTGGACTGCGCCACAACGTCGGCGAGCTGGGCGAGGACGGCCCGGTCCAACGGGTTGGACAGCACCGAGAGGTCACCGGAAAGCACTGATGCTTCGGTGGCGCCGAGGTTCAGCACGAACTTCGAGGCGTTCAGCAGCTTGATGGCCAGGCGCCGGCCGATCTTCATCTGGG
This sequence comes from Arthrobacter sp. SLBN-100, assembly GCF_006715305.1. Taxonomy (NCBI): domain Bacteria; kingdom Bacillati; phylum Actinomycetota; class Actinomycetes; order Micrococcales; family Micrococcaceae; genus Arthrobacter; species Arthrobacter sp. SLBN-100. Next base: position 994,232 of record NZ_VFMY01000001.1, on the reverse strand, counting down.
CTATTTCGTAGGCAGTGTCCGCCCCGAGTTTGGCGGACGCGGCCCAGTAGCGGACGGCATCGGAGCCGTGTTCCTCCAGCACGTCGGTGGGTACCACCACGTTTCCCTTGGACTTGGACATCTTCTTGCGGTCCGGGTCCAGGATCCAGCCGGAGATGGCGGCGTGCTTCCACGGCGCGCTGTTTTCCAGGGCATCGGCGCGGACCACCGAGGAGAAGAGCCAGGTCCGGATGATGTCGTGGCCTTGGGGTCGGACGTCAAACGGGAACACCTTGGCGAACAGTTCCTCGTCACGCTTCCAGCCGCCCACGATTTTGGGCGTCAGGGAGGACGTGGCCCAGGTGTCGAGGATGTCGGCGTCCCCGGTGAATCCGCCGGGGACGCCGCGCTGTGCCTCGTCGAAGCCCGGAGCGGCATCGGCGGCCGGGTCAACGGGGAGCTGCTCGTCGGAGGGCACAATGGGGGAGTCGTAGTCCGGGTTGCCGTCGGCATCCAGCGGGTACCACACGGGGATGGGCACACCGAAGAAGCGCTGGCGGGACACCAGCCAGTCGCCGTTCAGGCCGGAGATCCAGTTTTCGTAACGCGAGCGCATGAAGGCCGGGTGGAAGTCGATCTCATGCCCGCGTGCGATGAGCCGCTCGCGGCGGTCCTCGTCCCGGCCGCCGTTGCGGATGTACCACTGGCGGGAGGTGACGACCTCGAGGGGCTTGTCGCCTTTTTCGTAGAAGTTCACGGGGTGCATGATCTTCTTCGGTTCGCCCTCGAGCAGGTCCGCCGCCGTGAGGAGCTTTACCACTTCTTCCTTGGCGCTGAAGACAGTTTTGCCGGCAATGGCGGCGAAGGCCTCACGGCCGATGTCGGTGGTGATCCACTCGGGGGTCTCGCTGACGATCCGGCCGTCGCGGCCTACGATCGCGCGGGTGGGGAGCTGCAGTTCACGCCACCAAGTGACGTCCGTCAGGTCGCCGAAGGTACACACCATGGCGATGCCGGATCCCTTGTCGGCTTTGGCGAGCGGGTGCGCCTTGACTTCAACTTCGACGCCGAAAACGGGGGACGTGACCTTCTTGCCGAACAGCGGCTGGTACCGTTCGTCGTCGGGATTCGCCACCAGCGCGGCGCAGGCCGCCAGCAGTTCGGGACGGGTGGTCTCGATGTGGATCTTCTCCCCGTCCTCCGTGAAGAACGGGTAGCGGTAGTACGCGCCGGGCACCTCGCGGTCCTCAAGCTCGGCCTGGGCCACCGCCGTGCGGAACGTGACATCCCACAGGGTGGGTGCCTCGGCCATGTAGGCGTCGCCTGCGGCCAGGTTGGCCAGGAACGCGCGCTGCGAGACGGCCCTCGAGTTGTCGTCGATGGTCCGGTACGTCAGTTCCCAGTCCACGGACAGGCCCAGCGTCTGGAAAAGGTTTTCGAAGACCTTCTCGTCCTCGACGGCCAGCTCTTCACACAGCCCGATGAAGTTCCGGCGGGAAACCACATCGAAGTCCCGCTGGTTCTTGGCAGGCTGTGCCGGGGGACGGTAGTCCGGGTTGTACGGGATGGCAGGATCGCAGCGCACGCCGTAGTAGTTCTGCACCCGGCGTTCGGTGGGCAGCCCGTTGTCGTCCCAGCCCATGGGGTAGAAGACGTTCTTGCCGATCATGCGCTGGTACCGGGCCAGCACATCGGTCTGCGTGTAGGAGAACATGTGTCCCACATGCAGCGATCCGGAGGCGGTGGGCGGGGGAGTGTCGATCGAGTAGACCTGCTCCCGGGTGGTGTCCCGGTTGAACTTGTAGGTCCCCTCGGCAAGCCAGCGCTGCGTCAGGGCAGCTTCGAGGCCTTCGAGGGCCGGCTTGTCCGGAACGTTGATGGGGGCGGTGTTGGGCGTGTCTGTACCCTGTTTGTCTTCAGCCATCTGCCAATTGTTTCATGGCCGCGAACGTCCCCCGGCCCAACTGCAGGTCCGCAGCCGCCCGTTTCACCCGGCGAAACACGCTCGGTGATCTCCGGGCAGCTGAGGTTAGGGTGGTCCCATGACTTCGGACGTGCAGAAAAAGGCAGCTTTGGTGACCGGCGCGAGCAGCGGAATCGGTGAGGCGACAGTCCGCGCCCTGGCAGCGGAAGGCTGGACGGTCTTCGCCGTGGCCCGCCGCGCGGAGCGGCTCGCCGCCCTGGAAGCCGAGACCGGCGCCGTCGCAATTACTGCCGATATTTCCGCGGACGACGACGTGTCCCGGCTCCTTGCCCGGGTGACGGAAGCTGGGGGTATAGACACGCTGATCAACATCGCCGGCGGCGCCCGGGGCGCCGATACCGTGGGCGAGGCCAGCACCGAGGACTGGGAGTGGATGTACCGGGTCAACGTGCTGGGCACCATGAAGCTCATCCGGGCGTTCCTGCCCATGCTCCGCGCCAACGGCGAAGGGACCGTCCTGAACCTGACCTCCACGGCCGGCCTGGCTGCCTACGAAGGCGGGGGCGGCTACAACGCTGCCAAGTTCGCCCAGCATGCGATGACGGGGGCGCTGCGGCTGGAGGAAGCGGAAAACAACCTCCGGGTCATCGAAGTGGCCCCCGGGCTGGTCTACACGGAGGAATTCGCACTGAACCGGCTCGGTGACCCGCAGGCCGCACAAAAGGTGTACCAGGGAGTGGATAAGCCGCTCACCGCCGCAGACGTGGCAGACGTGGTCAGGTACGCCGTAACTGCCCCCCACCACGTCAATCTGGACCAGATCGTGATCCGGCCGGTGGCGCAGGCCGCCAATCACAAACTGATCCGCAAGGGCTAGCCTGCCGGGATGGCCAAGGTGGCCAGCACCGCTGCGTGGTCCGTGCCCGGCACCCGATGGACTGAGTAGTCGGCGCCCCGGACGTCCTGGCTCGTGACCAGATGGTCCAGTGTTATGCCGGGAAGGTGGTAGCCGCCCATAGGCCAGGTGGGGATCAACCTGTTCCCGAGGGAGGCCGCCACGTCCACCAGTTTGCGTCCTTCTCCGGTCCCCGCCAGCAGCGCCCGGAATTCGTGGTGGTCGAGCGTGGCGTTGAAGTCGCCGGCCAGCAGCAGCGGCCCGGATCCGGTGCCGGTCCGGGCCAAGGCGGCAAGGTCGCTCCGCCAGCGGACCAGGCCGTCACCCACCGGAGCCAGGCAATGCACAGCCACCACCCGCAGGGCCGCCCCATTTCCGGCACCCAAGTCCAGATCCACAACCGGCATGCTGAACCCAGTGCCACGTATAGCGCCGGCATCGCGCAACTGGAAGGAGGAATACACGGCTGCGCCCCCGGCGCCATCGCGTGGATGCGATACATGGTGGGGGAGCAGGGACAAGAGCCCCGCCGCGGCGAGCCTGTCCCCCAAAGCCGCGGTGTATTCTTCGAGGGCCAGCAGCTCTATCCCCTGCTCCCGGACCAGCTTGACGATGTCGTCCGCTTCTGCCCCGCCCAGCTCCGCATTAAGGCTCATTGCCCTTAGCTGAACCTTCTGCCCACCGGGGTGCGCCGCCGCGGGGCTGGCGGTTACCGGGAGGAGCCACGCAACGTGCACCGCGAGCAGCGCCGCAGTCAGCAGTTGCAGCGGCCTGCTGCGCGCCGGCAGGGCCAGCAGGAAGGCGGCAGTGGCCGGAACCGTGAACCAAGGTACGAAGGACAGCAGCTGCACGGCCTGGACCGGCCAGTCGGCGGATGTGGCACGAAGGAAGGATGTTGCCGCCGCGGGTGCCGCCGCCCCGGCAGCCAACCAGCGAAAGGCCAGGGCCGTACGGGTTGCGCGTTTGCGGGGTTTTTCACCGCCAACCCCGCGCCGGCCGCAGGCAGCAATCATGGCTCCGATTCTAGGCACCGTTGGCCGGTGATGGCAGTACTGAATGGAAAACGTTGGCCGGTGAATAGTAGACTTGAAACCGGCTATGACCCGGCTATCACCGGTGAGCTTCCGGAAGAACACGCCAGCCCCGTCACAACGGCGGGCAGCGTCAGTAGAACCGGACGGGTAAGCCCGTCACAGCAGTCAATGAGCGGCCGGAGCAGGGCGGTTCCCCAGGGAGCCGGCAGCGCCGGTAAGTGAGGTGGTACCGCGGTGGGCGTGGCGTCCGGGAGGACAAAACGGCAGCCGTCCTCGCATCCTGAACGGAACGAAGGCGCAAGCCGGCAGTTCGCCAAGCTCAACCCAGGATGTCGAGAATGACGTATTACCCCAAGGCCTCAGCCTCCGCCAGTGGCACCTCTTCCAGCCACAGCACAGGCGTGTCCGCTTCCGTGAAGTTCCCGGAAATCGAAGAGCGCATCCTTAAGTACTGGGACCAGGACGGCACCTTCCAGGCCAGCATCGACCAGCGCAGCCCGGACGCCCCCGGCGGTGAACCCGGCAGCAACGAATTCGTTTTCTACGACGGCCCGCCGTTCGCCAACGGCCTGCCGCACTACGGCCACCTTTTGACCGGGTACGCCAAGGACCTCGTGGGCCGGTACCAGACCCAGCGCGGCAAGCGCGTGGAGCGCCGCTTCGGCTGGGACACCCACGGCCTGCCGGCAGAGCTGGAAGCCATGAAGCAGCTCGGCATGACGGACAAGACGCAGATCGAGGCCATGGGCATCGACAAGTTCAACGACGCCTGCCGCGCCTCCGTGATGAAGTACGCCGACGAATGGCGCAGCTACGTCACCCGCCAGGCACGCTGGGTGGACTTCGACAACGACTACAAGACCCTCAACGTCGAATACATGGAGTCCGTCCTCTGGGCCTTCAAGCAGCTCCATGAAAAGGGCCTGACCTACAACGGCTACCGCGTCCTGCCCTACTGCTGGAAAGACGAAACGCCGCTGTCCAACCATGAGCTGCGCATGGACGACGACGTCTACAAGAACCGCCAGGACCAGACCGTCACGGTGACGTTCCCCCTCCTCGCCGGCGAGTCCGAACTCTCCCGGCAGTTGGCCGGCGTCCAGGCCCTCGCCTGGACCACCACGCCCTGGACCCTGCCCACCAACGCCGCGCTCGCCGTCGGGCCTTCCATCACCTACGCCGTGCTGCCGGTTGGCCCGAACGGCATCAAGGCTGCCTCCGCGGACGCGCCGGTCAGCGGCAGTTTCCTGCTCGCAGCCGACCTGCTGGCGAGCTACGCCAAGGACCTCGGGTACGACGACTTCAAGGCAGCGCAGGCCGCCGTAGTTTCCACGCACACGGGTGCTGAGCTGGACGGCCTTGGCTACCAGCCGCTGTGGCAGGACTTCAGCGACAACGAAAAATACGGGATGGAAAATGCCTGGCGGATCCTGGTGGCCGACTACGTCACCACCACCGACGGCACCGGCATCGTCCACCAGGCTCCGGCCTATGGCGAGGACGACCAGAAAGTCTGTGAAGAAGCAGGCATCCCGGTGATCCTCTCCGTTGACGAGGGTGCCAAATTCCTCCCGCTGTTCAAGCACGGCGACCTCCACGACATCGTGGGCCTGCAGGTCTTCGAGGCCAACAAGCCCATCACCCAGGTGCTGCGCGCCCAGGGCCGACTGGTCCGGCAGGCCAGCTATGAGCACAGCTACCCGCACTGCTGGCGCTGCCGCAACCCGCTGATCTACCGCGCCGTGTCCTCCTGGTACGTGGAGGTCACCAAGTTCAAGGACCGGATGTCCGAACTGAACCAGGAGATCAACTGGATCCCGGGCAATGTCAAGGACGGCCAGTTCGGCAAGTGGCTGGAAAACGCCCGCGACTGGTCCATCAGCCGCAACCGGTACTGGGGCAGCCCCATCCCCGTGTGGCAGTCCACCGACCCCGAGTACCCCCGCACGGACGTGTACGGCTCACTCGCCGAGATCGAAGCTGATTTCGGCCGCCTGCCCCTGGACAAAGACGGCCAGGTTGACCTGCACCGCCCCTTCATCGACGAACTGACCAGGCCAAACCCGGACGATCCCCGCACCCCCGAAGAAGGCCAGTCGGTGATGCGCCGAGTGGAGGACGTGCTGGACGTCTGGTTCGACTCCGGTTCCATGCCCTACGGCCAAGTGCACTACCCTTTCCAGAACGAGTCCTGGTTCGACACCCACAACCCCGCGGACTTCATCGTGGAGTACATCGGCCAGACGCGCGGCTGGTTCTACATGCTGCACATCCTCTCCACCGCACTGTTTGACCGGCCGGCGTTCCGGAACGTCATCAGCCACGGCATCGTGCTGGGCTCCGATGGGCAGAAGATGTCCAAGAGCCTGCGCAACTACCCGGACGTTTCAGAGGTGCTGGACCGTGACGGCTCAGACGCCATGCGCTGGTTCCTGATGTCCAGCCCCATCCTCCGCGGCGGCAACCTGGTGGTCACCGAGCAGGGAATCCGCGACGGCGTCCGCCAGGTCATCCTGCCGCTGTGGAACGTGTACAGCTTCTTCACGCTCTACACCAATGCCGCCAACGGCGGTTCGGGGTATGACGCCAGGCTGCGCTACGACGGTTACGCCGACACGCTGGACCAGTACCTGCTGGCCAACACCGGCGAGCTGGTCCGGAACATGACGGAGCAGCTGGATACCTACGACATCTCCGGTGCCTGTGACGAACTGCGCAGCTACCTTGACATGCTCACCAACTGGTACGTCCGCCGGAGCCGGCAGCGGTTCTTTGACGAGGACCACGACGCTTTCGACGCACTGTTCACCGCGCTGGAAACCGTCACCCGGGTGGCGGCCTCCCTCCTGCCCCTGGTTTCCGAGGAAATCTGGCGCGGCCTCACCGGTGGCCGCTCCGTGCACCTGGCTGACTGGCCCGATGCGGGCCTGTTCCCGGCGAACCCGGACCTGGTCCAGGCCATGGACAAGGTGCAGCAGATCTGCTCCACCGGTTCCTCGCTGCGCAAGGCAGCAAACCTGCGCGTCCGCCTGCCGCTGCAGGAACTGACCGTGGTGGCACCTGGTGCCGATGCGCTGGCTGGCTTTGCCGCCGTCGTCGCGGATGAACTCAACCTCCGCTCGGTCCGCCTCCTGGACGCCGCCACGGCCTCCCCGGAGGAGTTCGGGATCCAGCAGAAGCTCGTGGTCAATGCCCGGGCTGCAGGTCCGCGGCTGGGCAAGAACGTCCAGGCTGCCATCAAGGGCTCCAAGTCCGGTGACTGGTCGGTCCAGACAATCGATGGCGTCGACGGCGTCGTTGTTTCGGGCGGGCTCCAGCTGGAACCCCAGGAGTACACGCTGGAGACGGTGGTAGCAGAGTCCGACGGCGGTTCTGCTTCCGTCGCAGTCCTCCCCGGGGGCGGTTTTGTGGTCCTCAACACTGAGGTCACCCCCGAGTTGGAGGCTGAAGGCCTGGCCCGGGACATGGTCCGCTCCATCCAGCAGGCACGCAAGGATGCCGGACTGAATGTCAGCGACCGGATCAGGACTTCCGTGACTGCCGGGCAGAACGTCGTCGACGCCCTGCTGGCCAACGCGGAACTGGTGAAGGGCGAGACCCTTACCGTGGACCTCGCGGCAGAACCCTCGGACCTCGCCGAGCCGGCTGTCACCGTCGAAAAAGTAGAGGCCTAATCCATGACTGACGAATTTTCCGTAGAAAGCGTCTACGCCGAACTGCTGGGCCGGGCGCCGGAGAACAAGATGGAGCCGCGGTTGGCCCCGCTGTTCCGGGCCATGGACGTGCTGGGAGAGCCCAACAAGGCGTACCCGATCATCCACGTGACCGGGACCAACGGCAAGACCTCCACTGCGCGCATGATCGAATCGGTTTTGCGGGCCCACGGCCTCAGCACCGGGCGGTACACCAGCCCGCACCTGTCCAAGGTCACAGAACGGATCAGCATCGACGGGCAGCCCGTACCGGATGAAACCTTCGTCCGGATCTGGGACGAGATCCGTCCCTACCTGCAGATTGTGGACTCGGAACTGGAGGCTGAGGGGCAGCCCCGCCTCACCTACTTCGAATGCCTCACCATCCTGGGCTTCGCCATCTTCGCCGACCAGCCCGTGAACGTGGCGGTCATCGAGGTAGGACTCGGCGGCATCACGGATGCCACGAACGTGGGGGACGGGCAGGTTTCGGTGGTCACGCCCATTTCGCTGGATCACACGGACCTGCTGGGCGACACCACCGAAGACATTGCCCACGAAAAGGCCGGGATCATCAAGCCCGGCGGTTACCTCATCAGCGCCGCCCAGCCCCTTGACGCGGCGCAGGTCCTGCTCGACAAAGCCAAGGACGTTGGCGTTCCCTTCAAATTCGAGGGCGTGGAGTTCGGCGTCGAGTCCCGGACCGTGGCCGTGGGCGGACAGATGGTCACCATCCAGGGCATCGCCGGCCGCTACCCCGACCTCCTGGTGCCGCTGCACGGAGCCCACCAGGCACAGAACGCCGCCGTAGCGGTGGCAGCCCTGGAAGCCTTCTTCGGCGGTGAAAAGGAACTCGGCTTCGACGTGCTGCAGGAAGGATTTGCCGCCGTCACCTCCCCGGGCCGTCTCGAAGTGGTCCGCACGGCACCGACCATTGTGGTGGACGCCGCCCACAACCCCGACGGCGTCAAGGTGTCGGCAGCCGCCCTTCAGGAAGCGTTCACCTTCACCAGGCTGGTGCCGGTGGTGGGAATCCTCAAGGAAAAAGACGCCGAGGAAATCCTTCGCCAGCTCAAGGAATCCTTCGGCGGCGTGGCAGAGGAGTACTGCTTCACCCAGTCGAATTCGCCGCGGGCCGTCCCGGCCGCCGAACTGGCCGAGCTGGCCATTGACCTTGGCTTCGGTGAGGACAATGTGCACGTAGAGGAAAAGCTCGACGACGCCCTGGAGTGGGCTGTCGAACGGGCCGAAGCCAACGACGACCTTTCCGGCGGCGTGCTGGTGACCGGCTCCATCACCCTGGTGGCCGAAGCGCGGATCCTGCTCGGAAAGACGGAGGCGTAGGCCGTGGCCAAGCTGACCAAGGCCCAGCGCGAGTGGCGGCCGGGCATGCCCAAGAAGCGCCGCTCCACCAAGGTCATGTTCGCCTCCACCGTGCTGCTGCTGGAAGCTTTCGTGATGTTTTTCGCCACCCTGGCGGTGTTCGGGCTGCGCCGCGGGGAATTTCCGCCGGCGCTGATCCTGGGCGTGGGTATCGGCCTGAGCGTGGTGATGATCGTGGCGTGCGCCTTCCTCACCAAGGCCTGGGGTGTTGGACTCGGCTGGATCCTGCAGCTCGTTCTGATCCTCACCGGCATCTTCGAGCCGGCCATGTTCCTGGTGGGAGCACTGTTCGCCCTGGCGTGGTGGTACGGGATCCGCACGGGCATCCGGCTGGACCGTGAAGCCGGCCAGCGGGCCCGCGAACAGGCCGAATGGGAAGCAGCCCATCCGGACCAGGCCGCCGGGCCCGGCCAGCAGCCCCAGTCCCCGTAAACAAAGTCCCCGTAGACTTGTCCCCGAAACCCCACCAACGCATTGGAGCAGTTGTGACTACTGAGCGCACCCTCGTCCTGATCAAGCCCGACGGCGTCGCCCGCAACCTTACCGGCGCCATCCTGGCCCGGATCGAAGCCAAAGGCTACGCCTTGGCTGAATTGAAGAAGGTGGACGCCACGCGCGAACTGCTGGAGCAGCACTACGAGGAGCACGTGGGCAAGCCCTTCTACGAGCCCCTGGTGGAATTCATGCTCTCAGGCCCTGTGGTGGCAGCGATCTTCGAAGGCGATCGCGTCATCGAAGGCTTCCGTTCGCTGGCCGGCACCACCGACCCCACCACGGCAGCCCCCGGCACTATCCGCGGCGACTTCGGCCGCGACTGGGGCCTGAAGGTCCAGCAGAACCTGGTGCACGGCTCCGACTCCACCTATTCTGCCGAGCGTGAGATCAAGATCTGGTTCGAGGGCTGACGGTCCAAGGAAAAAACGCAGCGGCCCCCGGTTCCACGGAACCGGGGGCCGCTGCGTTTGCGCGGAAGCGCCGAAGGCTAGAAACCGGAGGTTCCCGCGAAAACCTGGATGAAGGCAAAGAAGATGGTGGCGATCACGGCCACGTAGAGCAGAGCGGTGATGATCCAGCCGGAGTCACCCAGGACGCGGGCAGCGTTTGCCGGCACCGGGATGACGCCGGCAGTGATGTTCCGGATGGTCATCCAGACGAAGAGTGGAATCATGGCTGCCCACACGATCATGCAGAACGGGCAAAGGATGTGGATCGAGTACAGGGCCTGGGACCAGAGCCACACCACGAACGCGAATCCAAGGGTGACGCCTGCCTGCAGCCCCAGCCAGTACCAGCGGGCGAAGGTTGCCCCGGCGAGCAGCGCCATGCCCACGGTGATGATGATGGCAAAAGCGACGATTCCGATGAACATGTTGGGGAAGCCGAACAGGGAGCTCTGCCACGTCTGCATCACTTGCCCACACGAGATCCACGGGTTCACATCGCATACGGTGGTGTGGTTCGGATCCTTGAGGACCTCGAGTTTTTCCAGGACCAGGGTTCCGGAGGCGAGCCAGCCGATGGCGCCCGTGATCACCAGCAGCCAGCCGAAGGGCCGGCTCCGGGTCATGGGAGGAACGGTTCCTGCTGTCCTGGCAGCCGGACCGCTGTCCTGGTTCAGGCTCCGTTCCGGCGCAGGCCTGCCGCTGAGGGGGGAGATGCTGGGCATTGGTATGGCGTCCTTTTCATCCGGTGCTCCTTGCCCTGATTGTAACGCCGGACGCTGGAAGGGCCGTCCAGGGATGCCGGGCCGGGCTAACGGCCCCGCCCGGCTTCCGCCGGGATTTACCTTGGGTATGAGAGAATGAACGTGGCTGGAAGCCGAACCACATTCGGACTCCGGTCCGGTGGCTTGTTCCAAGACCGCCAGTGATGAGCAGGGCAGGCATCGGTTCCACCGAGGCAGTCTCCCGCGACTCCATTGGGCGGCACCTGGTTGTGGCACGTAGAACAACGGGTTTTTAGAACATCCTGCCGGCCCCCACGGGCTGCCGCACCCCACTGCCGGTGCGAACCTGGGGGTATCCACTTGACTTCTGTCAACGCCTGCGGGTTTTGACAATATGTGCCCCAATGGGTGCCGGATGTGGCGGTACGTCAGGGGCAGGAGTGTTGCCACATATGGATAATGAACAAGTTTCAGCCGTTAACGAGGATGCACCGGTCACGGAGGCCGGGGCCGCGCCAAAGAAAGCCGCCAGGACCCGGCGCAAAGCGGAACCCAAGGCCGATGGCGCCCTGATCCCCGTGCCCGACGCCGAGGAAGCAGGCGCTCCCGAGGCCACGGCTCCCGCCCGCCGCTCGCGCTCCCGCAAAAAGGTGGACGTCGCTGAGCCGCTGCCGGCATTTGCAGGGGAAGCAGCCCCGGAAACTGCCGGCGCTCCCGGGCTTCCGGCTGTGGAAGCCACCGCGCAGGTTGAGCCCGATGCGAAGCCGGTCCGCCGCCGCCGCGTGGCTACCCGTAAGACCTCGGCGCCAAGTGGAGCCGAAGCCGCCACCGCGGCAGCAACCGAACCGGCAGCTGCAGAACCGGTGGCTGCAGAAGCAGCGCCGGCGGATGCCGTCGCAGCAGCCCCCGTCCCGTCTGCCAACGAGGCCGGCGAGGCCCCAGTAGAACAGGTGCCGGTAGAAGAGGCCGCGGTAGCAGAGGCTGCAGCAGAACAGGCTGGAGCCGGAGAAGCGGCAGCCGCAGAAGCGCCCGCAGAGCAGGCTCCCCAGGCACAGCCGTCCGCAGAGGCTTCCGTTGAAGCAGCATCCAGGGAGCAGGCGCCCGCCGCCCCAGCCAGCCCCTTTGGTTCCCTGTTCCTGGAACCCGCTTCCCCCACCTCCGTGCTGTTCCAGGCCCCGGACCTGAGCACCGTAGTGCGCCCGGCACCCGCCGCCGCCGCGGAAGCAGTCGAGGACGAAGCCGATGACAGCGACACCGATGACGCCAACGGCCGCCGCAGGCGCCGGGGCCGCGGCCGCCGTAACCGCAACCGTCCCGGCGAGGGTGAAGGCGCTGAGCTTGAAGGCAGCGAGGAGGCCGACGCCGATGCCTCCGAGGACGGCGATGAGGAGGCTGCAGGGCAGCTGGAGGAAGGCGTCACGTCCCGCCGTCGCCGCCGCCGCCGCCGGGGTGACCAGGACCTTGAGCTGACGGGCGGCGGGGAAGACGACCCGCCCAACACCGTCACCCGGGTCCGGGCGCCGCGCGCCGTCAGCGAACCCGCCGTCAGCAACCGGGTCACCAGCGTCAAGGGATCCACCCGCCTGGAGGCGAAGAAGCAGCGCCGGCGCGAGTCGCGGGACACCGGCCGCCGCCGCACAGTCATCACCGAAGCGGAGTTCCTGGCCCGCCGCGAATCCGTGGACCGGCAGATGATCGTGCGCCAGCGCGACGACAGGATCCAGATCGCCGTCCTCGAAGACGGGGTCCTGGCCGAACATTTTGTGTCCAAGACGCAGCAGGACTCCCTGATCGGCAACGTTTACCTGGGCAAGGTCCAGAATGTGCTGCCGTCCATGGAAGCTGCCTTCGTGGACATCGGACGCGGCCGCAACGCCGTCCTGTACGCCGGTGAAGTGAACTGGGAAGCCGTTAACCTCGAAGGCAAGCAGCGCCGGATCGAAAACGCGCTGAAGTCGGGCGATACCGTCCTGGTCCAGGTGACCAAGGACCCCGTGGGCCACAAGGGCGCCCGCCTGACCAGCCAGATCTCCCTGCCCGGCCGCTACCTGGTGTACGTACCCGGCGGTTCCATGACCGGCATCTCCCGCAAGCTGCCCGACGTTGAACGCAACCGCCTCAAGCGCATCCTGAAGGACCGCCTTCCGGAGCAGGCCGGCGTTATTGTGCGTACCGCTGCGGAGGGTGCGTCCGAGGAAGAGCTGACGCACGACATCAACCGGCTGCGCGCCCAGTGGGAGGGCATCGAGAGCCAGTCGAAGTCCACCAAGATCCTTGCCCCGGAGCTGCTCTACGGCGAACCGGACCTCACCATCAAGGTGGTCCGCGACGTCTTCAACGAGGACTTTTCCAAGCTGATCGTCTCCGGCGAGGAAGCCTGGGACACCATCGAGGCGTATGTCACCTATGTGGCTCCGGACCTCGTGGGACGGCTCGAGAAGTGGACCAAGGACCAGGACATCTTTACCGCCTGGCGCATCGACGAGCAGATCCACAAGGCGCTGGAGCGGAAGGTCTTCCTTCCCTCCGGCGGTTCGCTGGTGATCGACCGCACCGAAGCCATGACCGTGGTGGACGTCAACACCGGCAAGTTCACCGGCAGCGGCGGCAACCTTGAAGAGACGGTAACGAAGAACAACCTCGAGGCTGCGGAGGAAGTGGTGCGCCAGCTCCGGCTCCGCGACATCGGCGGCATCATCGTCATCGACTTCATTGACATGGTCCTCGAATCCAACCGTGACCTTGTGCTGCGACGCCTCGTGGAGTGCCTGGGACGCGACCGCACCAAGCACCAGGTCGCGGAGGTTACCTCGCTTGGCCTGGTCCAGATGACGCGCAAGCGGATGGGTACCGGGCTGCTCGAAGTGTTCGGCGAGCAGTGCGAGGCGTGCGCGGGCCGCGGCGTCGTCACCCATGACGACCCCGTGGAGCACCGCCGGGCCAACATCGTGGCCGCCGAGCACCACGTTCAGCGCTCGGACAGCAGGCCCGAAGCCCGCAGCGAAGGCCACCGCCCCGACAGCCTGCGCCCGGATAACAACCAGTCCGCCGCCCGCCCGGACCGCAAGAGGCGCCGGGGCCGCAACGGCCAGGCGCCTGAAACAGCGCCCGCCGCCGCGGTCCAGATCCACACCGTCCACCCCGAACCCTCGGATGCGGAGCGGCACGCCAAGGCGGAAGCTACCAGGCTTGCCCTGGCCAACATCGCCGCCGCGGCGCACGCAGCGCACCTGCACGACGACGAAGTGGCGGCAGCCAGGCAGCAGGCTGCGGAGAAGCCTGATGCCACGCAGGTAGTCGAAAAGCGCGACGCCGATGCCCGTCCGGCCGCCGTGCTCACCTTCGGCGGCGAGAAGGTCGCGTTGCCGTTCGTTGAACACGCGGACGAGCAGCAGCCGCGGCCGGCCCTCACCCTGGACAGGCTCGCAGAAGCCTTCGCCCACCTCGGCCAGCCTGAAGCGGACACGGAAGCGCAGGCGGCGCAGGCAGAACCTGAGCTGAAGCCCCAGGCCGAGCAGGTGTCGCCGGTGTCCGAGCCCGCTCAGCAGCGCGTTGAAGCACCAGAGAAGGACTACAGCGACCACACGCTGGAGCAGCCGCGGCAGCGGCGGCCCCGGCGCCACCGCAGCGCCAGCCGTGCCCAGGGTGCTGCCAACGAAACCGCCGTGCAGCAGCACGAGAGCGTGGCTGTGGCCAGCACGGGCCATTCCCACCAGGCAAAAGCGCCCGAACCTGCCAGCGCCGGAAACCCGGCGGCTGCAAACACAGACGCTGCAGACACAGGCGCGGGCACGCCAGCTGCGAAGTCAGCGGACGCGCCCATCATCCTGGGCGTAGGGGTTCCGGCCTCGGAGCTCTAAAGGGGCCGAGAAACCCCGTCTTCAGCAGGTCATGCCCGGCCGGCCACCAACAGTGGCCGGCCGGGCATTCCTGTACCCGCGCTCAAACCGTTCCGGCGGCCGGCACAAGGAAAAAGCCCGGCTCCGCCGGTCGCAATGTGTCACCTGCTGCCTGCATCCGCCAAAAAAGCTAGGCTGGGAAACCGACACGGGGTGCCGCGCAGAGAGCCGGCTGAGATCCACACCCGTTGAACCTGTCCGGCTAGCACCGGCGAAGGGATGTCTCTTGTCTGCGACTCTTGCAATGCCCACTGCCACCCCGTCACCCGCCCCGGTAACATTCCATGCGCCCCCCGCGGCAGGGCGGCCTGTACCCCGGGTGCTTTCCATTGCCGGCTCCGATCCATCCGGCGGTGCCGGCATCCAGGCCGACCTCAAAAGCATCGCGGCATTCGGCGGCTACGGAATGGCCGCCATCACGGCCCTCACTGCCCAGAACACCCACGGCGTCCGGTCCGTGCACGTGCCGCCTGCCGACTTCCTGGCCGCGCAGCTGGACGCCATCAGCGACGACATCGGCATCGATGCCGTCAAGATCGGAATGCTCGGCAGCGCCGAGGTGATCGAGGCGGTGGGGGACTGGCTCCGGAAGGTTCGCCCCGCCGTCGTGGTCCTGGACCCGGTGATGGTTGCCACCAGCGGAGACCGGCTGCTGAAGGAGTCCGCCGAAGCCGCCCTGCACGCTCTCCTGCCGCTGGCCCACCTCATCACCCCCAACCTGGTTGAGCTCGCCATCCTTGTTGGCGGCGAAGTCCAGGGGAGCTGGGCCGGAGCCCTGGAGCAGGGCCGCGCGCTTTCCGCCGCTACCGGGGCTACCGTGCTGGTTAAAGGCGGACACCTGGACGGCAACGAGTGCCCGGACGCCCTGGTCAACACCGCGGGCGTGCTGTCCGCGGAAGTGGTGACGTTGCAGGGGGAGCGGGTGGCGACCCGCAACAGCCACGGCACGGGATGTTCGCTGTCCTCCGCGATGGCCACTGCACAGGCGCGGCTGGGTGACTGGGAGGCGTCGCTGCGCGAAGTGAAGCCCTGGCTGGCCGGGGCACTTGAAGCGTCCGGAACGCTGGAGGTGGGAAGCGGCAACGGCCCGGTCCACCACTTCCACCACCTGCAGCCGCTTCCGTCCGAAGGGAGCTTCGCCGCACAACTCTGGACCGAGGCCCGGCAGGACCTGGACGATATCCACGCGCTGGACTTCATCCGCGGCCTGGCTTCCGGCAGCCTGCAGGAGAAGGAGTTCGGGTATTACCTTGCGCAGGACGCCATCTACCTCAACGGCTATTCCCGCGTGCTGGCACGGGCGAGTGCCTTGGCGCCAACGGAGGCAGAACAGCTCTTTTGGGCCGGCTCAGCCAGGCAGTGCCTGGAGGTCGAGTCTGAACTGCACCGCTCCTGGCTGAGTACCCGCTCCGTCCAGCCTCAGCTCGGCCCGGTAACAAAGTCCTACGTTGACCACCTGACCGCCGCATCGGCGTCGGGCAGTTATGCTGTCCTGGCGGCCGCCGTCCTGCCCTGCTTCTGGCTCTACGCAGAGGTAGGCGCCACGCTGCACGCCCAGTTCCTCGCCGCCGGCGAACCCGCCGGACACCCGTACGCGGCCTGGCTGCGCACATATGCCGACGAAGACTTCGCGGCTGCCACCCGCCAAGCCATCGCCATCGTGGATGAGGCGGGGCGCAAGGCCTCGGCCGCGGACCGGCAGGCCATGATCACCGCATTCAAGCAGTCCTGCCGCCTCGAAGTGGACTTCTTCGACGCGCCGCGACTGTACTCCTGAACTGCTGCCCGCGGCCGGACCGGTACTATGGTGGGGCAGGGTGCGGACGCCGGACCTGAGCTGTGGTACCTATCACAGCAACCCGCCGGGAACCAGCCTCATTTGCGGCCGAAGACAGAATTAGCGTATTCTGGATCTTCGGTGCTTACGCCAACACTTGGGTTATGACCCCACGGCGTTGAGGCACAGCGAGAAACCAGGCTTTTGATAGTCGGTTCCGCACGCAAATTTAGTTATAAACGTCGAGAGAAGTGAGTTCCCAAGTGGTGTACGCGATTGTCCGCGCAGGCGGCCGGCAAGAGAAGGTTTCCGTCGGAGACTTCGTTACCCTGAACCGCGTCGCCGGTGGGGCTGGCAGCACCATTCAGCTGCCCGCGCTGCTCCTGGTTGACGGTGACAAGGTCACCTCTGCCGCTGCTGACCTGGCCAAGGTAACTGTTACGGCTGAGATCCTGAACGACCTCCGTGGTCCGAAGATTGTCATCCAGAAGTTCAAGAACAAGACCGGTTACAAGAAGCGCCAGGGTCACCGTCAGGAACTGACCAAGGTCAAGATCACCGGTATCCAGTAACCTTCGTTACTGTTCAGGTTTTTCAGCAGATTCCCCAGAATTTAGAGGCAGGCATTTCAGATGGCACATAAAAAGGGCGCGAGCTCCACTCGCAACGGTCGTGATTCCAACGCTCAGTACCTCGGCGTCAAGCGCTTCGGCGGCCAGGTAGTTTCCGCAGGCGAAATCATCGTCCGCCAGCGCGGCACCCACTTCCACCCGGGCGCCGGCGTTGGCCGTGGCGGCGACGACACCCTGTTCGCACTGACCCCGGGAGCCGTTGAATTCGGTACCCGCCGCGGTCGTCGCGTCGTCAACATCGTTGCTGCTGCAGCTGCAGAGTAACAAACAGTTCTGAAGCGGTGGAGCGGGCCAGTTGGTCCGCTCCACTGTTCTTTTAACCGCATTACAATCTTCTTGGCGCCCCGCGGCGTCCAGGAAACAGCATTGAGGAGATCCACGTGGCCAGCTTTGTAGACCGGGTAGTACTGCACGTATCCGGCGGTAACGGCGGCAACGGGTGCGTCTCCGTCCACCGTGAGAAGTTCAAGCCGCTGGGCGGTCCCGACGGCGGCGACGGCGGCAATGGCGGCGACGTTATCCTGCGCGTGGATCACCAGACCACCACCCTCCTCGACTACCACCACGCACCCCACCGCCACGCCACCAATGGAGGTCCGGGCATGGGCGACTGGCGCGGCGGCAAGAACGGCGAGACGCTCATCCTCCCCGTCCCCGACGGCACGGTTGTTAAGTCCAAGGACGGCACGGTGCTCGCGGACCTGGTGGGCGAAGGCGCCCAGTACGTGGCGGCGGCCGGCGGAATCGGAGGCCTGGGCAACGCTGCGCTCTCGTCCCAGAAGCGGCGCGCCCCAGGTTTCGCCCTGCTCGGTATCGAAGGCGAATCCAGCGACATCGTGCTGGAGCTCAAGTCCATCGCGGACATCGCCCTGGTGGGTTTCCCCTCCGCCGGCAAGTCCAGCCTCATCGCTGCCATGTCGGCGGCACGGCCCAAAATCGCCGACTATCCGTTCACCACGCTGGTTCCCAACCTGGGCGTCGTCCAGGCAGGGGATGTCCGCTTCACCATCGCGGACGTTCCGGGCCTCATTGAGGGCGCCAGCGAGGGCAAGGGCCTCGGCCACCACTTCCTGCGCCACGTGGAGCGCTGCGCCGCGCTGGTCCACGTCCTGGACTGCGGCACCCTTGAATCGGACCGCGACCCCCTCTCGGACCTGGCCGTCATTGAGGCCGAGCTCGAAAAGTACGCGGTGGACATGAGCTATGCCGGCCAGGACGGCGACGTGGTTCCGCTGAACCACCGCCCCCGCCTGGTGGCTTTGAACAAGGTGGACCTGCCTGACGGCAAGGACATGGCCGATTTCGTTCGTCCGGAGCTTGAATCCCGCGGCTACCAGGTGTTTGAAGTGTCAGCCACCAGCCACGAGGGCCTGCGCCAGCTGGGCTTTGCCATGGCCGGGATCGTCAAGGCCGCGCGCGATGCCGTGGCCGCCGCCCCGCCCAAGGTCCAGCCGGCCGTACTGCGGCCGCGTGCTGTCAATGAGTCCGGCTTCAAGATCCGCCGTGAGGAGAAGGGCCTCGAGCCGCTGTTCCGCATCCTCGGGGAAAAGCCGGAGCGCTGGGTCAAGCAGACAGACTTCACCAACGAGGAAGCCATCGGCTACCTCGCAGACCGCCTGGCCAAGCTGGGCGTGGAGACCGAACTGTTCAAGCAGGGTGCAAAGCCCGGCGACACCGTAGTGATCGGCGGGGATGACGGCGTGGTCTTCGACTGGGAGCCCACCATGATGGCCGGTGCGGAGCTCCTGGCGTCGCCGCGCGGCACTGACGTCCGTTTCGCCGATATCGGCGACCGCCCCACCCGCGGCCAGAAGCGCGAAGAGCAGCAGGAACGCAGGGACGCCAAGGCCGCCGCACGGGCCGAACTTGAGGCAGAACGCAAGGCCGGCATCTGGACCGAGTCCGTGAGCAGCCGGCGGGTCGCCAAGCCACTCAAGGAGAGTGGACTGGACGCAGACAATGAGTTCTAGGGCGGCAGCCGCGGCGCCGCTTCCCCGGTGCGTGAACAGGAGCGTGCTCGCCAACGCGGGCCGGATCGTGGTCAAGGTCGGTTCGTCGTCGCTGACCAGCATCAAGGGCGGCATCTCCGAGGAGTCATTGACTGCTCTCGCTGACGCCCTCGCAGCCAAGCGCAATACAGGTACGGAGATCATCCTCGTGTCCTCCGGCGCCATCGCAGCCGGCCTGGCACCCCTGGGCCTGGCCAAGCGCCCCCGCGACCTCGCCACCCAGCAGGCTGCGGCCAGCGTGGGGCAGGGCCTGCTCATGGCCCGCTACACCCAGGCCTTCGGAGCGCACGGTGTGACCGTCAGCCAAGTGCTGCTCACGGCCGAGGACCTGATGCGGCGCAGCCAGCACACCAACGCCTTCCGGGCCCTGGACCGGCTGCTGAACCTCGGCGTGGTTCCGGTCGTCAACGAAAACGACACCGTGGCCACGCACGAAATCCGCTTCGGGGACAACGACCGGCTCGCCGCCCTGGTGGCCCACTTGGTACGGGCCGACGCGCTGGTGCTGCTGTCCGACGTCGACTCCCTGTACGACGGACCGCCGGCCCTTGGCGCAAGAAGGATCCCGCTCGTTGAAGGCCCCCACGACCTCGAAGGCGTGTCCATCGGCAAGGCCGGCAAAGCCGGCGTGGGGACCGGCGGCATGCAGACCAAAGTCGAGGCAGCCACCATGGCCGCCGGCTCCGGAATCCACGCCCTGCTCACTTCAACGCCCAACGCTGCCGCAGCCCTCAACGGTGAGGACGTGGGGACCTGGTTCACCGTTAATGGAGCCCGCAAGCCCGTCCGCCTGTTGTGGCTGGCGCACGTGGCATCCGTGCAGGGCCGCCTTGTCCTGGACGACGGCGCGGTCAAGGCAGTGCGGCACCACCGCACCTCGCTGCTGCCGGCCGGAATCTCCGCAGTGCACGGCGACTTCGAGGCGGGCGACGCCGTCGAGATCGCCAGTGCCGACGGCACG
Organism: Arthrobacter sp. SLBN-100; assembly: GCF_006715305.1. Taxonomy (NCBI): domain Bacteria; kingdom Bacillati; phylum Actinomycetota; class Actinomycetes; order Micrococcales; family Micrococcaceae; genus Arthrobacter; species Arthrobacter sp. SLBN-100. Next base: position 974,381 of record NZ_VFMY01000001.1, on the reverse strand, counting down.
GTGGTGGCACGGGGCCTCGTCAATTATTCGTCTGCTGAACTGCCGCAGATGCTTGGGCGCTCCACCCGGGACCTGGGCGAGGCCCTCGGCAGCGGCTACGACCGTGAAGTCGTTCACGTAGATGACCTGGTGCTGGTTTGAGCTCCGGGCTCGCCTAAACTTGGAAACATGACTGAGGCCCTGATCCACAAGACTGCTGAAAACTCCGGAGACACCGCTGCTGCTTCCACAGTGCAGCCGGCCGACTCATCTGCAGCAAAGGTTCCGGCCGAGGCTCCGGTATCCGGCAGCGGTGATGTCGAAGCTGCGGTCCACGCCATAGCGGACCGTTCCCGTCATGCCGCGCGCCGGATGGCCATGGCAAACCGTGCCTGGAAGGACCGCGCCCTTCGGGCGGTGGGGGCGGCACTGCAGGCAAACACGGCAGGCATTCTCGCTGCCAACGCCAAAGATGTCGCGGCAGGCAAAGCCAACGGTACTTCAGCAGCCATGCTGGACCGGCTCACGCTCACCGATGCCCGGATCGCCGGGCTTGTCGCTGCCCTGGAGAATCTGGCCAACCTTCCTGATCCCGTAGGCAACGTGGTCCGCGGGCAGACTCTGCCCAACGGGCTTCGCCTGCGGCAGGTCAACGTACCCATGGGCGTGGTTGCCGCCATCTATGAGGCACGGCCCAACGTCACGGTGGATATTGCAGGACTTGCCCTCAAGAGCGGCAACGCGGTGATCCTGCGCGGCGGCAGCGCAGCCGAGTCCACCAATGAAGTCCTGGTCCGCGTACTGCGTGAGGCACTGGAATCGGTCGGCCTGCCTGCTGATGCCGTGCAGACCGTGGACCGGTACGGGCGCGCCGGTGCCAACGTCCTTATGCGCGCACGCGGCCGGGTGGACGTGCTCATTCCCCGCGGCGGCCGTGACCTCATCCAGACAGTGGTCACCAATTCCGCCGTCCCGGTCATCGAGACAGGGGAGGGGAACGTGCACATCTTCATTGACGAATCCGCCAGCGAAGACATGGCAGTGGAGATCCTCCTGAATGCCAAGACGCAGCGTCCCAGCGTGTGCAACACCGTGGAGACCCTGCTGGTCCACTCCGGCTCCACCGTGCTGCCCGCCGTCGCCGCGGCCCTCAGCAAGGCAGGCGTCCGGCTGCACGTCGACGAGCGCATCCGCGCTGCCCTTCCCGCCTCGATCGAGTCGGAACCGGCCACCGACGAGGACTGGGGCACCGAGTACATGGACCTCGACCTTGCCGTTGCCATGGTGGACAGCCTCGACGAAGCCGTGCAGCACATCCGCACCTGGACCACGGGGCACACCGAAGCGATCCTCACCAACAACCTGTCCAACGCCGAGCGATTTATCGGCGAAGTGGACTCCGCCGCGGTGATCGTCAACGCTTCCACCCGGTTCACCGACGGCGGGGAACTGGGCCTTGGCGCGGAGGTGGGCATCTCCACCCAGAAGCTGCATGCCCGCGGCCCCATGGGCCTGACCGAGCTCACCACCACCAAGTGGATCGTGCAGGGCGAGGGCCAGGTCCGCGGGTAGCAACGCGGTAACATAGACCAGAAGTCAGAAACGGCGGAGCTTTCCGCTGCCACAATCCTTTGAGTACTAGGGGAGAACATGCTGTTCCAGCAGATTGCCACAACCGTCGCCGAGGGCGGAGAACATGAACAGCTCGCGCCGCTGTGGGTTGAGCCGTGGGTTTTCGGCGTCAGCATTTTCGCCATCCTGGTGGTGCTGATGTTCATCACCCTCTCCTACAACAACCTGGGCAACCGCCACTCTGCTACTGAGGAGCACGCGGATCCGCACCGCCAGCACCCGAACAAGCACGATCACGGGCAGGGCCACTAACATTTCCCGCGCTTTGCACCGGAACGGTGCCAATGGCAGGCTGCGGCTGGGCGTGATGGGCGGGACGTTTGATCCCATCCATCACGGCCACCTCGTGGCAGCCAGTGAAGTGGCTGCGGAGTTCGACCTGGATGAGGTTGTTTTCGTTCCTACCGGGCAGCCATGGCAGAAGTCCCACAAGCAGGTCACCGAGGCGGAGCACCGGTACCTGATGACCGTCATCGCCACCGCCTCCAACCCTCGGTTCACTGTCAGCAGGGTTGACGTGGACCGTCCCGGGACCACCTACACCATCGACACCCTGCGTGACCTGCGCGCCCAGCGCCCGGACGCGGACCTGTTCTTTATCACCGGAGCAGACGCCATGGCGCAGATCCTGTCCTGGAAGGACATTGACGAACTGTGGTCCCTGGCCCATTTCGTTGGCGTGACCAGGCCGGGGCACGTGCTGGACGGCATGGGCCGGACGGATGTCAGCCTGCTGGAGGTACCGGCGATGGCCATCTCCTCCACGGACTGCCGTTCCCGCGTGGCCGCGAACAATCCTGTCTGGTACCTCGTTCCTGACGGGGTGGTGCAGTACATTGCCAAGTACGGCCTTTACTTGGAGGATCCGGCAGGCGGGAAAGCTCCAACCTCCGAAGCAAGCGAACCAGCCAGCACTGAATGAGTTCTCAATGAGTCAGGAACAGCCCCCCATCCGCAGCCGCCGGGAACTCCGGAAGGCCAGGGAAGGACAAGAGACATCCGTGTCCACAGGTACGGATGAGCTTTCTCCTGCCGCAAAACGGCCTGCCCCCGGTGCCCCAGGGGCAACTTCCCAGGCATCCGAACAGACACTCACCCAGCGTTCCTCGCAGATCCGTGCCCGGGACCGGGCCGCACTGCGGACCATCAAGGAGCTGGAAGAAAAAGAGGGTCAGCTGGCAGGCGGCGGTGCGCCCACACGGCGCCAACTCCGCCTGCAGCAGCTCAAGGAGCAGGCACTTACCGCCGCTACCCCGATCGTGGCCCCCGCCGCGTCAGCCGATCCAGTGGTGAACGAGCCCGGAAGCCGTTCCGGCAAGGAAAACTCCCCGGCCGTCCGGGACCCCAAGGTTGCCAGCAATCCAGTTGCGGCTTCGCGGACTTCCACGGCTCCCGAGGGGATGACCGTTGAACAAGCGTTGGCGGCCAGGACCCTGATCGTCGAGCAGGCCAAGAACCAGATCGCCAAGATGCAGCACATCGCGTCCCTGGATCCGGAAGCGGTGGACCCGCAGGTCCTGGCGGAGCAGATTGCGCTGGCAGAACGTGCCGCCGTGATGAACCGCCGGGCCATGGCCAGGCAGAAGCTGGCCGAACAGACCGGCGTCCCCGTAGCGGGCCAGGAACCTTCACCCGGCCACGAACCGGTACTTGCCCCGGAGCCTGTCCCGGGAAAAAATACTGCCGCGGGCAGGAAACCTGTACCCGGCCAGAAACCTGCCGCGGGCCAGAAACCTGCGCCGGGCCAGCAGAAGTCTTCCCGGCAGGTACCAAATGCAGCGGCTCCTTCGGAGCAGCGGCCAGCCCCCTCGGCTGCCAGCAACCTTGCCATGGTCACCCCGCTGGAATTCGTCCAGGTGCCCGGGGTGGACCGGCCGGTGATGAAGCCGCCGGCAACGTCCCATGTTCCGGTCACAACCCGCCCCGGTACCAAGGTTCCTCCTGTGGCCGGCACCAAGAAGCGCCGACCTGCCGGCGGTGCCCGGCCAGCGCCGTCCGATGGCGGAACCGGCCGTTCGCAGGTCATTGCCCGTGCCGAAGCCGCTGCCAGGGCGGCAGGCCGCCCAAAGCCTGCGGTGCTTCCACCGGCAGCGGTGGCCAACGTTGACTCCGAGGACGCGTTTGAACACCTGCCGCGCATCCCTGCACGGTCCGCCCATGGACTCGATCCCCTGGACGCGGCCACAGCAGGTCTCGCCCGCGCCAACCGCAACCGGATCCTCCAGTTCTGCATCCTGGCTTTCGGGATCCTGGCCCTCATCTCGGGCATCGTCCTGATCATCAGCGGCCTGTCCCATTGACCGGCCCGGCCGCCGGCACCCACGCTTTTAAACCAACAAGGAGTCCCGTGACTGCATCAGAAGCATCCATCATTACAGCCCGCGCCGCCGCCAAAGCGGCCGCTGACAAGATTGCCCAGGACATCGTGGCCCTGGACGTGAGCGAACGCCTCGCCCTGGCCGACGTTTTCCTCATTGCTTCCGCCCCCAGTGAGCGGCAGGTCAACGCCATCGTCGACGGCATCGAGGAAGAACTCGCCAAGCAGGATCTGCGGCCGGTGCGCCGCGAAGGCCGTTCCGGCGGCCGCTGGGTCCTGCTGGACTACTCGGACATCGTCATCCACGTCCAGCACGAAGAAGACCGTGTCTTCTACGCACTCGAGCGCCTCTGGAAGGACTGCCCGGTGGTGGACCTGCAGCTGGGCGACGACACCTCGGCGAAGGCTGCTGCAGCCTCCGACGCGGAATAACAACAGGGGAACCACGCGGAATATGCCCGATTTGGAATTTTCGGAATTGCTGTTCTAAGATATTTGAGTTGCTCCGGGGAAACCCGGGAGAAAAGCTCGCAGAGCAGCAATAATTCGGGGCTGTGGCGCAGCTGGTAGCGCACCTGCATGGCATGCAGGGGGTCAGGGGTTCGAGTCCCCTCAGCTCCACCGATAATCCGCCGGAATCCATATGATTCCGGCGGATTTTTGTTTTTCGCCTGTGTTGCTGCCTCCCATCCCAAGCCTTAGGACAATGGGATGGTGGCCTCTGGAGCCAGGTCGAATCGCCCCGATTGGCGCACCGAGCGAAAGTGCATTAAGCTGATCAGGTTGCTTCGGCGGGACACCGCAAGGCAGCAAAGTCCGGGGCTGTGGCGCAGCTGGTAGCGCACCTGCATGGCATGCAGGGGGTCAGGGGTTCGAGTCCCCTCAGCTCCACCGGACATCCTCCAGCGAAGAGGAACCAAAAAGGAACCATCCCGCGGGATGGTTCCTTTTTTGGTTATTGCTGCGGCAGCTGTCCCCTTAAGAGCACCAGAGCAAAACCCGCCATCACCTGATGCATCACATCGGTGGACGCTCCATCACTTTTCGGGCTCTGCCGACCGCGAGGTCGGGCTGCTCACCGTCCGCGTCGGGTCGGGGTCGGGCGCCGATGGGCTGCACGTCCGCGGGCCTTGTTGACGCGTGCGACCAGCAACCGGGCAGGATGCTCAACGGGCTCTTAACAGTTGAGGGTGTAATCGCTGGTTGGATGTTGGCTGGCGCATGGGTCCCGGGGCAGCGATGAGCAACCGCAGCCGGAGGCCCGATCTTGTGTCACCGTTCGCAGTGGACTTCTTCGGTTACCCGCTCAGATCGGTCAAGGGCGCACCCGATAGCGCAGGTGAAGCACCCGGTTCCCCTGAATCACCACGTCGGGATCCTCCAACAGGTGCTGGGCGTGGACCGACCCGAAGTAGCGCTTGCCGGACCCGAACACGACGGGTACGACGTCCATGCGCACCTCGTCGACCACGCCCGCGGCAAGCACCTGGCCACCGACGTCACCAGCGGCGACCTCGACGATGCGGTCGCCCGCAAGCTCTTGCGCCTTGGCCATGGCTGCCTCGACGCCGTCGACGAAGTGAAACGGCGCCTCGGGGTCCCAGCCCTCGGGCTTCGGCCGGTGCGTCACGACGACCACGTGGTCGATCCCGCTAGGAGGCTTCCCGTCCCAGCCGTCCGCCATGTCGAAGACGTGGCGGCCGACGAGTGTGACCCCGATCTGGCCCCAGTACGGCCGGGTGTAGTCGTAGGACGTCTGCGACACCTTCAACTCGCCGCTCTCGTCCAACGGGACGTCACCGTTGGACAACCAGTCGAACAGCGGTCCGGGCTGGTCGTGCTCGTCCGCGATGAAGCCGTCCACCGACACCGAGCTGTACATGACCACCTTGCCCACGGGGCTCTCCTCTGCTTTGGGTGCCCCCACACTAGCGTGTCGTGAGCTGTTGCTCTAGTAAGAAATCAATCGGTAAGCAGCGGCCAGCCGCCCAGCGCGTGGCTGGGATGTTCGTGCAGGAACCGCCGCCGGACTTCGACGTACCGGGTCGGGGTGAGCCTTGTGAACGCCCGGAACTCGTGGCCGAAGTGGGCCTGGTCGAAGTAGCCTGCGCCACCGGCGAGGTTGCCCCAGTCGCCCGGCCCGGTGGTGTTGATCGCGAACACGGTGGCGGCGAAGCGGTAGGTGTGGGCCAGCCGCTTCGGCGTGACGCCGATGAGCTCCTTGAACCGCCGTGCCAGATGAGTGCTGCTGACACGGGCGGCGGACTGTCCCACCCCCCACCTCACATAGGAAGAGCCACGTTTCGCATCTCCAGCGGAAACCCTCCTGAACGCTGCCCGCGGCGGCACCGGCGTCGAACTTCAGCAGGAACTGATAGAGCAATGCCCAAAAAGCTGCAGGAGGTGATGGCGCGTTCGGGGGAAGGCTGCAGGAGGTGACGGCGCGTTCCGGGAACGGGCCCACCGGCTCTTACAGCCATGCCGTGCGGCGCAGCGGCGGCGGGTCTCCACCCGGCCGCTGGACCAGGACCTGGTTCACTCCTGTCAGCCCGTTTTCGAACCCCAAAGCACTGGACGCCATATACAGCCGCCACACGCGGGCGCGGCCCAGGCTGGTCAGCTTCACGGCCTCGTCCCAGTGTTCTTCCAGCCTGCTGACCCATGCCCGGAGGGTAAGCGCGTAGTGTCGGCGCAGTGCCTCCACATCCAGGATCTCGAATCCCGCGGACTCCAGGGCGATGGCCATGTCGCCAAGGCTGACCATTTCGCCGTCGGGAAAAACGTATCGGGGGATAAAGGAATCCGGGTCGGGGTCGGTGGGGCCGGCGTTCCACGAAATGGCATGGTTCAGCAGCCGGCCGCCGGGACGCAGCAGCTTGAACAGTGCGGCCGCGTACCGGGGCATCTCCGCCCGGCCCACATGCTCTGACATCCCGATGGAGCTGATGGCATCAAAGGGCCCGTCCTGAATATCCCGGTAATCCTGCACGCGGATGTCCACGCTCTCCGTGAGGCCGGCGTCCGCTGCGCGCTTGCGTGCCAGGATGGCCTGCTCACTGGACAGCGTCACGCCCACCACACTGACGCCGTAGTTGCCGGCGGCATGCAGGGCGAAGCTGCCCCAGCCGCAGCCGACGTCCAACACCCGCATGCCCGGTTTGAGCCCCAGCTTGCGGCACACGAGATCCAGTTTGGCTTCCTGTGCGGCGTCCAAGTCACCGGCCAGGCGGGCACCCGCCGGCTCCTGTTCTTCCGCCGGCTCCGGCGGCCCTGCTTCCGGCAACGCTGCTTCAGGCCATACAGCGCAGGAATACACCATGGACGGACCCAGCACCAGCGAATAAAAGTCGTTGCCCACGTCGTAGTGGTGGGAGATGGCAGCCGAATCACGGCGCCGCGAGTGGACGCGGCCCTTCCTTGCGACTCGCGCTTCCTCGGGCGGGGGAGCAGGGTTCGGGCCAAGCGCTCCCAGCCTTACCGCCGTCCTGAACAGCGTCCAAAGCTCACCCGCTGTGAGCGGCTTGAACGGCCCGGGTTCGGCAAACTTGCCGGCTGAGCTCAGGGCCGTGAAGGCAGCGAAGATGTCCCCGGGAGAATCGATGTCACCCGAGACGTACGCACGGCTGAGGCCGAGCTGGCCGGGAGACCACAGGATCCGCCGCAAAGCCCGGCGTGAACGGAATTCCAGGACAGGCGCCCCGTCCGGTCCCGCCTCGGAACCGTCCCACGCCCGCAGCCTGAGCGGGATTTCCTCGGTGCCCAGCACAATCGCCAGCGCCTTCGCGAGCCGATCTGCATTCCCGTTTCTGATGGCCATGGCGGTCCTCCCTTTGTCCTTGGGCCAACCCTAAGGGAGGGACACACCGCACGACTATCATGGGTGGGTGAATTCTCCCCGTGCCGACGTTGTTGTTATTGGCGCGGGCCAGGCGGGGCTTTCGGCCGCGTACCACCTCCAGCGCCGCGGACTGGATTTCACAGTGCTCGACGCCGAGGAAGGGCCGGGCGGTGCGTGGCGGCACCGGTGGAAGAGCCTCCGGATGGCTACGGTCAACGGCATCAGCGATCTTCCCGGCATTGCCAAGCCCGCCGTGGACCCCAGGGAGCCCAGTTCGGAGTTCCTCACCCGCTATTTCCGCGATTATGAGGAAGAACTGGACCTGTCGGTCCGGCGCCCGGTCAAGGTACGGTCCGTCAGCCGCGAAGATGAGGACCCTGCAGGAAGGCTGCTGGTCAGCACGTCCAGCGGGGAATGGAGCGCCGCCGCGGTGATCAATGCCACCGGCACCTGGACCCGGCCGTTCTGGCCGATCTATCCCGGACAGAACACGTTCCGGGGCAGGCAACTGCACGTGGCCGATTACGTTTCGGCCGAAGAATTTGTGGGCAAACACGTCATTGTGGTCGGGGGCGGGATATCCGCCGTCGGCCTCCTGGACGAAATTTCCCTCGTCACCACCACCAGCTGGTTCACGCGGCGGGAGCCGGTGTGGCGGGACGCCGAGTTTGATGCGAAGGCCGGGCACGACGCCGTGGCACTGGTGGAGGGGCGGGTGCGCCAAGGCCTGGCGCCGCAAAATGTTGTGTCCGTGACGGGCCTGATCTGGACGCCTTCACTCCGGGCGGCGGCAGCACGGGGTGCCCTCAACCGGCAGCCCATGTTCACGTCCATCGAACCCGACGGCGTCTGGCTGGCGGACGGCGGCCACCTGGCAGCAGACGTCATTTTGTGGGCCACCGGTTTTCGGGCGGAACTTGAACACCTCGCCCCGCTGCACCTTCGCGGCCCGGGCGGGGGCATCGTGATGGACGGAACGCAGGTGGCCGGCGAGCCGCGCGTCCACCTGGTGGGCTACGGCCCGTCGTCGTCCACCATCGGCGCTAACCGCGCCGGACGCGCCGCTGTGGCCGCAATCTTGAAACTGCCCGGGATCCGCCCGGCCGGAACGGTAAATTGGGGCTGACCGTCTGGAGCCCGGACGGAGTTTCGCAAACAGGAGAAGGCGGCAGGAACCAGGTGGCAGTAAAGAGTCTTGAGGACGTCCTCCCGATGCTCCGGCGGCGGCCGGACGTGGAAGCACCCAACCTGCAGGCCTGGGATGCAACGGACCGCCTGCTGCTGGACACCGCGGCCGAACGGATGCTGCCGGGAAGCAGCTTGACGGTCATTGGTGACCGCTACGGCGCCCTGACCCTTGGCGCGCTGGCGGTGCTCAGTCCCGGGACGCTGAGGGTGCACCAGGACCTCATCACCGGTGAGCAGGCGCTGCGCCTGAACGCTGCCGAGGTGCTTGGCGCTAATGCCGCGGAAGCCGGCTTCACCCAGTTTCCCCTCGGCCCGGAACTGCTCGAGGGCGCGGGTATGGTCCTGCTGCAACTGCCCAAGACCCTTGCGGAGCTGGACCAGATCGCGGCGGCGGTGGCGCGGCACGCCGCGCCGGACGTGGTGCTCCTGGCCGGCGGCCGGGTGAAGCACATGTCCCTGGGGATGAACGCGGTCCTGGAACGCCACTTCAGCTCCGTCACACCCCAGCTCGCCAGGCAGAAATCGCGCGTGATCGTGGCCGCTGGTCCGCGCGGGAACGACCGGCCGGAGCGCTTTCCCGTCGTCGAACACCTCGCCGAAATCGATCTCAACGTTGCTGCCCACGGGGCCGTGTTCGCCGGCCCGCGGCTGGACATCGGCACCCGGTTCCTGCTGACGTTCCTGCCCTCCATGCGCACCGCACAGCACGCCGTGGACCTTGGCTGCGGCACCGGCATCCTTGCCGCCATGTATGCCCGGCAGCACCCAGGCTCAACTGTCACTGCCACCGACCAGTCAGCCGCAGCGGTGGCCTCCGCACTGGCAACGGCCGCCGCCAACGGACTGGCCGGGCAGGTCCGCGTCCTGCAGGACGATGCCATGGCCACGCTGGCGGACGGCAGCGCAGACCTGATCCTCTTGAATCCGCCGTTCCACGTGGGTGCCGGTGTCCATGCCGGAGCGGGCCTGAAGCTCATCGAAGCAGCAGGCCGGGTACTGGCCCCCCGCGGTGAACTGTGGACCGTGTTCAACCGGCACCTGGCCTACCTCCCGGCCCTCGAACGCCACGTCGGCCCCACTGTCGTGAAGGGCCAGAATCCCAAATTCACGGTGACCCTGAGCACCCGCCGCGGGCCGCTCTGACCCTTGCGGCGGCAGCGAACCGCCCCACGTCACCGCCCCGCCCGCCCGCCGCAGAAGGCGCCGCCGCGCCGTCGGCCGTTCCTATGGGTCTGTGCCGGTACGTAACGTACGATTCAGACATCAGTATGTTTGTGCCGAAGACGAAGGGGACGTTCGTGACTGAGATCCGTCAATCCTCACCGAGGCGCGGCACGAACCTGCCCCGGATGGGCGACTTCAACCTGACGGTGATCCTCGACGCCGTCCGCCGGGCCTCCGGCGGCCTGAGCAGGGTGGAACTGGCACAGATCGTGGGGCTCTCGCCGCAGACCATCTCGAACATTTCCCGACGCCTCCTGGACCAGAACCTCATAGTCGAGGCCGGCAAGGAAGGCAGCGGCCCCGGCAAGCCCCGCACCATCCTCCGCCTTAATCCTCGCGGGATGTTCGCCGTCGGCGTCCACCTGGACCCCGCCGTGACGACATTCGTGGTCCTGGACCTGGTGGGCGCGGTGGTGCAGCACTCCCGCATCAAGACACCCGGCGGCAACGATCCCTCGGCGGTTATTTCCACCATTGCCGCCGAGATCGCCCAACTGGTGGAAGACTCCGGGGTGGACAGGGACAGGATCGCAGGCCTTGGCGTGGCGGCCCCGGGCCCCATCGACCTGGACAACGGCACAGTGGTTGACCCGCCGCTCCTTCCCGGCTGGGACCGGGTGGAACTGCGCAACGCGCTGTCCGAGGCCACCGGATACTCCGTCCTGATGGACAAGGACGTCACCAGCGCGGCTGTGGCGGAAACCTGGGCTGGCGGTCCGAGCGGAGCTGGCAGCTTCATTTTTATGTACATGGGCACCGGCATCGGCTGCGGGATCGTGCTCAACGACGAGGTGGTGCGGGGCACATCAGGCAATGCAGGCGAGATCGGACACATCGTGGTGGATCCGGACGGCCCGCCGTGCGACTGCGGCCTGCGCGGCTGCGTCAAATCCTCCTGCATCCCGCAGGTCCTGGTGGCCGAGGCCGAGGCCGCCGGCATCCTGGATGGCTCCCGGTCCGGCAACAGCGGCGCCGAGGTACAGCAAAGTTTCGCCCGGCTGTGCGAACTCGCGGACGCCGGTGACGAACAGGCGCTGGCCATTATCGACAAGTCCGCGGTACTGGTGGCCCGCGCGGTGTCGGTGGTCACCAATGCCCTTGACGTTGAACGGGTGGTTTTCGGCGGGCCGTTCTGGAGTGGCCTGGCCGAACGCTACCTCGAGAAAGTGCCGCCGCTGCTGGACGCCAACAGCGCTGCGCGGCTGATCCATCCCATCGAGGTGGTGGGCACCGGGGTGGGCGAGGACGTGGGCGCCATTGGCGCGGCCTCCCTGGTCCTGGAACACACCCTGGCACCGCGTGCCCAGAGGCTGCTCCTGGAAAGCTGAGGGAGTCCTCCCCTTGTCGGGGGCGGGACATCCATCTAGCATTTGCGTATTGCCGCGGCTGGGGCCCGCTGACAACGGGGTCCGCAGCCTTCGATCGAATGGAGCACCATGCGTCGCCCGGCCCTGAAGAGTATGTCCCTGATCGCTTCCGCACTGTTCATCCTCACGGCGTGCACCCCGGCGTCTCCCGAGGACAGCTCCAAGACCCTGAAAGTGGTCTATCAGAAGACCGATTCCTTCACCGCGCTGGAGACGATGTTCCAGGCTGCCAAGCAGGAGTTTGAGGCGGCCAACCAGGGAGTCACCGTTGAGCTGCAGCCCATCCAGGGCAACGACGACGACTACGGCACCAAGCTGGCCCTTGCCCTGAGATCGCCGTCCACAGCGCCGGACATCTTCTACGAGGACACCTTCAAAGTCCGCTCCGACGTCGACGCCGGCTACCTGCTGAAGCTGGACAGCCACCTGGAGGGCTGGGCGGACTGGGAAAAGTTCGACGACGGTGCCAAGGCAGCAGGGCGCGCGGACGACGGCGGAACGTACGCAGTGCCGCTGGGCACCGACACCCGGGCCATCTGGTACAACAAAAAGGTCTTCGAAGCCGCCGGGATCAGTCTCCCCTGGGAGCCGCGGAACTGGCAGGACATCCTGGATACGGCCCGGAAGATCAAGGCGGACAATCCATCGGTGATCCCCTTCAACATGTACGCCGGAAAGGGCACCGGCGAAGGAACCGTGATGCAGGGTTTCTATGAGCTCCTCTACGGCACCGGATCCACCCTCTACGACGAGGAGTCAAAAAAGTGGGTGGTGGGTTCTGCAGGTTTCAAGGATTCGCTGGGCTTCCTCGAAACCCTCTATGACGAGGGACTGGCAGTGACGCCTGCCGAGGCGCTGGATGCGAACGTCTGGAAAAAGGTTTTCGGCGAGTGGTTCCCCACCGGAAAACTGGGTGCCACCGTGGAGGGTTCCTACGCGCCGTCGTTCTGGCAGGAGGGCGGCAGCTACGAATGGCCCGGCTACGCGCAGGACATGGCCGTTGCCGCGTTCCCCACGCAGGACGGCGGCAGCCCCGGTGCCGTGAGCATGTCCGGAGGCTGGACGCTTGCCATCGGAGCCGGGACAAAGGAGCCGGACCTCGCCTTCAAATTCCTCAACTCGGCACTGAACCGGGACAATTCCCTGAAGTTCACGCTCGAAAGTTCCCAGATCGCGGTCAGAAGCGACGTCGCGGAGGACTCCGGCTACCAGGCAGCCAACCCGTTCGTGAAGGACGTCTCGGGACTCGTCTCGGTCACCCGCTACCGCCCGGCCACATCCGACTACCCGCGCATCTCAGCGGCCGTCCAGGAGGCAACGGAGGCGGTGATCACCGGCGCCAAGTCGCCGGAACAGGCGGCAGCGGATTATGACGCAGCCGTGGTGGAGATCGTGGGCGGCGACAAGACCGTCCGGAAGTAAGCGGTGCCGGCCCGAATGGGGGAACGTGGGCTGCTGCGCTACCTGCCCGTCCTGCCTGCCCTCCTGCTGCTGCTTGTTTTCCTTGCAGGTCCCGTGTTCTGGGCTTTTCAGGCGTCCTTCACCAATACCGGGCTAACGGGCAGGAACGCCCGCAACCCGGAGTGGGTGGGGCTGGAAAACTACCAGCGGCTGCTGCTGGACCCGGTATTTCCCCTCTCGTTGGGGCTGACCGTGTTGTTCGTGGCGGGCTCTGCTGTCCTGGGCCAGAACCTGCTGGGGCTGGCCCTCGCCGTGTTGATGCGGCGCGCGCGCCGGGCTGTGTCTTCGCTGGTGGGCACCGCAGTGGTGGCGGCCTGGGTGCTTCCCGAGATAGTGGCGGCCTTTGCCGCGTACGCCTACTTCAGCAGGGACGGGACGCTGAACCAGTTGCTGGGCGGCCTGGGGATGACCCAGCCGGACTGGCTTTATTCCTGGCCGATGGCGGCGGTGGTACTGGCAAACGTCTGGCGGGGCACGGCCTTTTCCATGCTGGTGTACCGCGCGGCCCTGAACGATATCCCGGTTGAAGTGGCCGAAGCGGCCCAGATGGACGGTGCGGGCGGCTGGCAGCGGCTGGCCTTCATCACGCTGCCCATGATCCGCGGGAGCATCGCCACCAACCTGATGCTCATTACGCTGCAGACGCTCGCCGTTTTCACCCTGGTCTGGGTGATGACGGCAGGCGGACCGGCCAACGCCAGCACCACCCTCCCGGTCCTGGCCTACCAGGAGGCCTTCAAGTTCGGTGACATCGGGTACGGGACCGCGGTGGCTTCGGTGCTGCTCCTGATCGGAGCGGTGTTCGGTGTTGGCTACATCCGGCTGCTGAGGGAGGGGAAGCGTTGACGGCACCGGCAAGGGCGTCCAGGGCGGCGCCCTCCGAGGGGGCCGCCGGTCCGGGCAGGCCGGGGCACCGCCGCAGCGGTCCTGCCGACGTGGCGCTGCTGGTCCTGTGCGCCTGTTTTGTGCTGCCGCTGCTCTGGCTCGTCCTGGCCTCCTTCGACGCCGAGGCAGGCCACGAAACAAGGGTTCCAGGCGCCGTCACCCTCGACAATTTCGCCGCCGTGATGACACCCGCGCTGCTGCTGCAGCCGCTGTGGAACAGCCTGCTCCTCTCGGCCGGGACGGCTGCTGTCACGCTTGTGGCGGCCGTGTTCGCCGCGTACCCGCTGTCCCGCTACCGGTCCCGGTTCAACACACCGTTTATGTACGCTGTGCTCCTCGGCACGTGCCTTCCCATCACGGCCATCATGGTGCCGGTCTACGGACTCTTCGTCCAGCTGGAACTGCTGGATTCGATGCCGGCCACCGTCCTGTTTATGGCCGCCACCGCCCTGCCCATGGCGATCTGGATGACGAGGAACTTTATGGACGCCGTGCCGGTGTCCCTGGAGGAAGCGGCGTGGGTGGACGGCGCGTCCAGGATGGCGGCGCTGCGCACCATCGTCCTGCCGCTGATGCGCCAGGGGCTCGGTGTCGTGTTCATTTTTGTGTTCATCCAGGCCTGGGGAAACTTTTTCGTCCCGTTCGTGCTGCTCCTGTCCGAGGCGAAGCAGCCGGCGGCGGTGTCCATCTTCAGCTTCTTTGGACAGCACGGGGCAGTTGCCTACGGCCAGCTGGCCGCGTTCTCCATCCTGTACTCCCTGCCGGTGCTGGCCCTGTATGCCATCGTGGCCAAGGGGGCCGGCAGCTCATTCGCCTTGTCGGGCGCGGTCAGGGGCTGAGGCCTCCTAGTCGATATCCTCGAGGACAACACCGTACGGGATGCTGTCGTCCAGGTGTGCCTGGTGGCCGGTGGAGCCGGGGTTGTAAACAACCCGGACTCCGTGGAGCTTGTCCGCGGCTGACTGCTGCAGGACAGGCTTGACGGTGCTGATGAACATCTCGCTTTTGTCGGCGAGAAACTCCTTGTAACTGGCTGGAAGCTCGCTCATGTCAAAAGGATAGACCTGAGGAGCCGCGGTGGGGAGGGGTGCCCATTGCCGGAACCGGCGGGCCGGGCTTGGATAGGATGGCGAACGGGGTGCGGTCCGGCCGGAACGCCTGCCCAACACAGCTACCAGGGGGAATTGCAGTGCTTCAGACCAGCTCTTCGGCAAGGATCGAACCGGCGGAGCTGGCACGGGCGCAGCAGGTTGCGGCCAACATTTCCAGGAGCTTCGACGCGAAGATGGTGGGACAGTCCCGGCTGCGGGAATCGCTGCTGGTGGGCCTGCTCACCGGCGGCCATATCCTGCTGGAGAGCGTTCCTGGCCTGGCCAAAACAACGGCTGCCCATACGGTCGCCGAAGCCATCAGCGCCGAGTTCCGCCGGATCCAGTGCACCCCGGACCTGCTGCCCAGCGACATTGTAGGGACGCAGATCTACGATGCCGCCAAGGGAACCTTCGTCACGCAGTTGGGCCCGGTCCACGCCAACATCGTGCTCCTGGACGAGATCAACCGCTCCAGCGCCAAGACCCAGAGCGCCATGCTGGAGGCGATGCAGGAACGGCAGACGTCCATTGGCGGCCAGGAGTACCGGCTGCCGTCCCCGTTCCTGGTCCTGGCCACCCAGAACCCCATTGAGCAGGAGGGCACCTATCAGCTCCCGGAAGCCCAGATGGACCGCTTTATGCTCAAGGACGTCCTCGACTATCCCTCGCCGGCAGAGGAGGCCGAGATCATCCGCCGGATTGACACCGGGGTTTTCACCGACGGGCAGAAACCGGCGGCTGCGGCGTCCCTGGACGCGGTGGCCCGGGTCCAGGACGTGGTGAAGCGGATCTACATTGATCCTTCGGTGATCAATTACATCGTGGGGCTGGCCTACGTCACCCGGAACGCGCAGCAGTACATCGACCCGCGGCTTGCCGGCTTTATCGAGTTCGGTGCCAGTCCGCGGGCCAGCATCGCCTTCAGCCAGGCAGCCCGCGCAGTGGCCCTGCTGCAGGGCCGGGACCATGTGATCCCGGAGGATGTGAAGTCGCTCGCCCACCGGGTCCTGCGGCACCGCCTCATCCTGAATTTTGAGGCCGTGGCTGAACAGGTGCCGGTGGAAACGGTGATTGACGCCGTGGTCGCCGCAGTCCAGACACCCTGAGGCCGGGATGACCAGCCTCCTCCACCGGGTGAAGTCGAAGGTGGCCATCTTCGCGCACCGCAAGGTCCAGGGCATGCTCGACGGCGAATACGGTTCCGTGTTCCGCGGACGCAGCCTGGACTTTGATGACCTCCGCGCCTATGTGCCGGGCGACGAGGTCCGCGACATCGACTGGAAGGCGACGGCGCGCCACGGCTCGCCGCTGATCAGGAGGTACGTGGCCGTCCGGCGGCAGACAGTCCTGCTCATCACGGACACCGGGCGCAATATGGTGGCCGAAGCAGCGGGCGGCGAGACCAAAAAGGATATTGCCATCATGGCGCTGGGGATGGTGGGGTACCTGGCCCACCGCCACGGCGACGTGGTGGGCCTGGTGTGTGGTGATGCCCGCGGGACCAGATCGCTTCCGGCCAAAGGCGGCGAGGCGCACCTGGAACGGCTTCTGCGCCATGTGGATGCCAATGCCACTGTGGATTCCGCTGCCAGCCGGCTTGAGGACCAGCTTGATCATGTGGCCCGCACCGTGAAGGGCAGGTTCCTGCTGTTCGTCGTGGCGGACGAGATAGCGGCCACCCCTTCGCTGGCCCGGTTGCTCCGCCGGCTTCGGGCGCAGCACGAGATCCTCTGGCTCACTGTCCGCGATGCGGAACTGGCCACGGCAGGGGATTGGTACAGCGTGCACGATTCCACGCCACTGATAGGGCACCTGGCCGGGTCTCCGGGAGTAGCCACAGCGTATGCCCGGTCCGTGAAGGACAGGGACGCCGGCCGGCAGGACATGCTGCGCCAGGCAGGAATCACGGAGGGCTCGGTTGCCGGCAGCCAGGACGTGGTGACCGAACTGTTCGCACTCCTGGAAAGGCACCGGCGTGCAGGCTGACCCCGAATTTCTTGGACCGCTGCAATACAGCCCGCTGTGGACGTGGGCAGGCGCGATTCTGTTGCTGCTGGTGGCTGCCTGGTACACGTTTGTCTTTGCCAGCACCAGGCGCCCCCGGCCGGGGTCCGCTTCCTTCCCGGCACCGCTCACCGACCTGCCCGCACTCCAGTCGGCCTACCTCCAGCGGATCGATGACGTGGAGCAGGAGGCAGCCGCCGGGAACATCAGCGCCCGTGCGGCCCATCAGGAGATCAGCCTCCTGTTCCGCCGCTTCGTCCGCGACGCCACCGGGGTGGACGCGCCGAGGATGACGCATGCCGACCTCACGAGGCACCCCCTGCCCAGGGCCGCGGAGGCTGTTGGCGCGCTGTACCCCGGCGAGTTCGGGTCCGAACCGCTGCCCGCCGTCGCAGCCTCTGCCGCCACGGCACGCGAGGCGGTGCGCTCATGGAGCTGATGTTCTGGTGGCTGGTTCCCTTGGGTGCCGTCGGGGCCGGCCTCGCGGCATGGGCGGCACTGCGTCCGGACAGGAATGCCAACGCACGACGCCGGCCGGCAGCCCACGCGGAAAGGCTTACCTCGCTGCCTGAGTACCAGGCAGCGCTGCGTCGGCACCGCCGCTGGCTGGCAGTAGCAGCAAGCGCCTGCGGCGCCTTGCTGGCGTCAACGCTGCTGGCCGCAGCGCGGCCGGTGGACCTTGGCACCATCCGGCCGGAGCAGCACAACCGCGACATTGTCCTCTGCCTGGATGCATCCGGATCCATGAGCAGCGCAGACGCGGAGGTGGTGGAGGTGTTCGCCCGGCTGGCCCAAGACTTCAAGGGTGAACGGATCGGCCTCACCATCTTTGACAGCACAGCCATCCAGGTCTTCCCCCTCACGGACGACTATGGGTACGCCCGGGAACAGTTGAAGCTGGCACGCGACGCCTTCAACGGGAAACCCGGCACGTCCGGCTTCCTCGACGGCACCTGGAGCGGGCGCGGCTCATCGTTGATCGGGGACGGCCTGGCCTCCTGCGTCACCAGCTTCCCGCCGGGTCGGGATCAGGAAGGCAGCGACCAAGGAAGCGCGGCGGACCAGGCAGGCCGTCAGCCACAGCGCTCGCGGTCGGTGGTCCTTGCCACGGACAACTTTGTGTCCGGAGATCCAATTTTGACGCTCCCGGAGGCTGCCGGAATGGCGAAGGAGCGGGGCGTGCGTGTTTATGCCCTGAATCCTGGAGACCTGGATTACGGCAGCGATGCCGGCCAGCCCGGGGCGCAACTGAGGGCAGCCGCCGAGCTGGGCGGCGGAGCCTACTACGCCCTGGACAGCGCGGAGGCGGTGCCCGGGATTGTGCGTGCGGTGCAGGAAACGGAAGCATCCGCCCTCCAGGGCGCGCGGCGCGCTGTGGTCACCGAGCGGCCTGACCTGCCGCTTGCCTTCGCGTTGTTATCCGGACTTGTCCTTGCTGTGGCGTCGTGGCGGCTCCGGCCATGACGCTGCAGCCGATCCTGCCGTGGTGGCTCCTCCTGCCCGTCATCGCCGCCGCACTGGTGTTCCTGGGCCGGCGGATGATTCTCGGCCGGCGAAGGCCGGCCGGCCGGACGGAGGTCCGCCGCAGCGTGCTGGTGCTGCTCCTCTTGGCGGCAGCACTCCGGCCCGGGCTGCCGGGCGGCTCCGCCCAGGCGGCCACCGCGGACCTCAACGTTTTCTTTGTGGTGGACACCACCAGCAGCATGGTGGCCGAGGACTACGGACAAGGCGCCCCACGGCTTGACGGCGTCCGCCAGGACATCATGGCGGTCGCCCAGGAACTGCCCGGTGCACGTTTTTCCGTCATCACCTTCGACACCGAAGCGCACGTCCGGATGCCCCTGACCACCGACACCTCCGCACTGGAAACCATCACTTCCATCCTCCAGCCGCAAGTCACCGCCTATGCCAGGGGCAGCAGCATCACCGCTGCCCGCGAGGTGCTGGCTGAACGCCTGGCCGCCGCCAAAGACAGTCATCCGGGCCGGCCCCGGCTGATCTTCTACCTGGGTGACGGCGAGCAAACCAGCGGGAAGGAACCAGCGCCCCTGAAGCTTGACGACGGATTGGTGGCCGGGGGAGCGGTGCTGGGCTACGGAACCGCCGGCGGTGGACGCATGAAGGAGAACACCGGGCTGGAGTCCGACGGCGATGCCCCCTACATCCAGGACACCAGCGGGGGTTCCGCGAGGGATGCAATGTCCGTCATTGATGAGGGCAGGCTCCGGGAGATTGCGGGCCAACTCGGCCTGCCCTATGTGCACCGGTCTGCGGGGGACGCCGTCCCTGCCATGCTGCAGCAGGCGCGCCCCGGCGCACTGGATCGCACAGCAGAAGACGGTACCCTCGGGGGCAGAACCGAGTTCTACTGGCTCCTCGCCGCCGGTGCCTTCGTTCTCGGCCTGGCCGAGATCCTGACGATCATTCGGCAGTTGCGTCAACTGCGGCCCGCCGCCGGCGGGTCACAGCGGGAGGCACGCGACAACCAGGCAAAGGAGATGGTGCGATGAGGCGCCGCCTGCTGGTGTGGTCGGCCTTGCCCGCCTTGCTGGTGCTGTGCCTTGCGGCCAAGCTGCTCAGCCTGGACCCACTTGCGGGGCACGCCGCCAGGGCCTTCGACGCGAAGGATGCCGCCGCCGTCGAGTTCGCGGCAGACGCGCTGCAGGCCGGGAACATCGTGGAGCCGCACAAGGCTCCCTTCGCCGTCGGGGACGCGCAGGCGCTCACCGGCAACTTTGCCGCTGCCCGGCTGCGCTTCGAGGAAGCCCTGGAACTTGTCCCGGGCGGCTCCGCTGGCTTACAGGATGCGTGCATCATCCGGCTTAACCTGGTCCTGGCCATTGAGCGGCTCGGCGACGCCAAGCTCCGTTCGGAGGATCCTGCGTCTGCTGCTGCCCTGTTTACCGAAGCGCTGGAGGCCGCCGGCGCGGCTCCGGGCGGTTGCTTTTCCGAGCGCCCCGCTGCTGCAGCCGGCGGGAAGCTGAGCGAGGCTGAAGGGCGCCTGAACGGGAAACTCGCGGCGGCCACGGGTTCCGCCGGGGAACAGGCAGACGCGGCGGAGGAGAATGTACCGGCGGAGCCCGAAGCCGATTCCCCGAGCCTGAACCAGTTGGAACAGTTGGAGGAAAGTGGACGGGAGTCCCAGCGCGAGCGTAACAATGGCCGGGAACGGGCGGACTACCTTGAGGACACCGGAGCCGCTCCCGGTCCTGAGCGTCCCTGGTGACTTGGGGTGTTGGGCAACTTTAAGGGGCCGGGCAGCGAAGATTATTGCGCTGTGTGGCGAAACAAGGCGTAAGACTGCGTCTTAATTCGGGGCGCAACTTGAATGCTCCTCCAGGCGCTCCTAGAGTTCTATACAAGTTACCGCGGTAACGTGTCAGCGATCCTCCGTTGCGGAGGGTGTGGGTGCCCCCATGTGGGCCTGACATTTGCTCACGGACAACTTCATTTCAGGCGTAACAGTCGCGGCTGCGTCCTTGTGGAGTTCTTTCGTGTTCCCCAAACTCAATTCATTGCCGGCTTCCCGTCCATTTCCTGGCAGGGGAGCCTCCAATGGCCCAAAGCCAAGGATGCAAATGTCGCCACCCAGCCTTATTGACACACACCCGAACCTCTCCGACGCCGCCCCGGTGGCGCTGTCCTATGAGCTGTTCCCGCCCCGTTCGCCGGCAGCTGCGGAAACGCTCTGGACCACCATCCGCGAACTGGAAACCACGGAGCCCGACTACGTCTCCGTCACCTATGGTGCCAGCGGCTCCAACCGGGACACCGCCGTCGAACTCATCAACCGGCTCCTGCTCGAAACCACCCTCCGGCCGCTGGCCCACCTGACCTGCGTTGGCAACACGCCCCAGGAACTGGCGGGGATCATCGGTGAACTGCTGGACACCGGTGTGCGCGGCATCCTGGCGCTGCGGGGCGATCTTCCCAAGGACGGCGGCGAACCTGTTTCCGGGGCCCTCCGGTACGCCCAGGACCTGATCGAACTCATCCGCCGGGTGGAGCAGCGCCGTTCGGCGCTGCTGTGCGCGGGCAAGATTGCGGTTGGCGTGGCGGCGTACCCCACCCGTCATCCCGAATCGCCGAGCGAGGAGCACGATGTCGAGGTGCTGCTCGCCAAGCAGCGGTCCGGCGCGGACTTCGCCATCACGCAGGTGTTTTTCCACAGCGGGCAATACGCGGATCTCCTCGCCAGGGCACGCCGTGCCGGGGTCACCATCCCCATCATTCCCGGCGTTATGCCGCTCACCAGCCTCCGCCGGCTCAACCGGCTGGGCGAACTGGCGGGAGTGGAGCCCGCTCCCGAACTGATGGAACGCCTGGCCGGCGCGGACAACGACATCGAACGCCTCCATATCGGCGTCGATGCCACCGTGGACCTGGCCAACGCAGCCCTTGATGCCGGCGCGCCCGGTATCCACCTCTACACCTTCAACGAGCACCAGAGCGCGCTGGAGGTGCTGGACAAGCTGGCACTTCCGCGGCACTCCCGTTCAGGCATCCGGCGCGATGCCCTCGTCCGGCGCCAGCTCGCCAGCTGAACATTCCGCCAAACACGCGCGCAGCTATAGACCCCGGCTTTAGAGCCCCCACTTTCAGACCCAGCTCCTATCAGAGGAATTTGCCATGTCTAAAAACAACACGCCATTCCCGTCCGCCTCACTCCTGGGCTACCCCCGCATCGGCCGCCGGCGCGAGCTTAAGAAGGCCGTCGAGGCCTACTGGGCCGGCAAGATCGACGCCGCCGCACTGGACGCAGCCGCGAGGGACATCCAGCTCACCATCGCCAAGCGCCTGCAGGAGCTCGGCCTGACCGAAGCCGCTGCCGTGCCTGGCACCTTCTCCTACTACGACCAGGTCCTGGACACCACCGCGCACCTCGGCGCAGTACCGGCCCGCTTCGGCCAGCTCCTCAACGCGGAGGGACAGCTCGACGTCGACGGCTACTTCACGCTGGCCCGCGGCAACAAGGAACAGCAGCCGCTGGAAATGACCAAGTGGTTCGACACCAACTACCACTACCTGGTGCCGGAAATCGGCCCGGAGACCGAGTTCACCCTCGCGTCCACCGCCAAGGTCGACGAGTTCGCCTTCGCCCTGGCCAACGGCATCGAGACCCGCCCCTACCTCGTTGGCCCGGTCACCTACCTGCTGCTCTCCAAGGCCTCCGACGACGCCCCCGCCGGCTTCGCCCCGCTGTCCCGCCTCGAGGACATCCTGCCCGTCTACGTCCAGCTCCTCGAGAAGCTCGCCGCCGCCGGAGCCAGCTGGGTCCAGCTCGACGAGCCGGCACTTGTGGTTGACCAGGACACCCCGGCCGCCGAAATCGAAGCAGCCGTTGCCCGCGCCTATGAGGTCCTTACCGCTGCGGCAAGCCGCCCGCAGATCCTCGTCTCCACCCCGTACGGCTCGCTCGACGCCCAGCTCGGCACCCTCGCCGCCACCAACATCGACGCCCTGCACATCGACGTCTTCAAGGGCGCCGTTCCGTCCCCAGCCGCCCTGGCGGGCCTGGGCAACAAAACCCTGGTTGCCGGCGTCGTGGACGGCCACAACATCTGGCGCAACGACCTCGCCGCTTCCGCTGCGAAGCTGGACGCATCGAAGGCAGCCGCCGGCAAGCTCGCGGTCTCCACCTCCACCTCCACCCAGCACGTTCCGCACGACGTTGCCGAGGAGACGCAGCTTTCCGAGCAGCTCCGCAGCTGGCTCGCGTTCTCGGACCAGAAGGCCGTTGAGGTCACCACCCTCGCGTCCTACCTGGCCGATCCTGCTGCCGCCAAGGCTGCCATCGAGGAAGCAACAGCAGTGATCGCCTCACGCGCCACCGCAGAAGGCGTCCGCCGTTCAGACGTCCGGGCCCGCACCGAAGCCCTGACCGCCGCCGACTTCTCCCGTTCCGAGTACTCTGTCCGCGAAGCTGCCCAGGAAGAGGCGCTGCACCTCCCGCCGCTGCCCACCACCACCATCGGTTCCTTCCCGCAGACCTCGGAGATCCGTTCGGCCCGCGCCCGCAACAACAAGGGCGATCTCACCAACGAGCAGTACGAAAAGCTCATGAAGGACGAGATCAAGCGCGTTGTGGACCTGCAGG
Organism: Arthrobacter sp. SLBN-100; assembly: GCF_006715305.1. Taxonomy (NCBI): domain Bacteria; kingdom Bacillati; phylum Actinomycetota; class Actinomycetes; order Micrococcales; family Micrococcaceae; genus Arthrobacter; species Arthrobacter sp. SLBN-100. The sequence continues at coordinate 951,298 of NZ_VFMY01000001.1, read as the reverse complement.
AAGAGCTGGGCTACGACGTCCTGGTCCACGGCGAGCCCGAGCGCAACGACATGGTGCAGTACTTCGCCGAGAACCTCGAAGGCTTCGACGTCACCGACCACGGCTGGGTCCAGTCTTATGGTTCGCGCTGCACGCGTCCGTCCATCCTGTGGGGCGACGTGACGCGCAGCGCTCCCATCACGGTGGAGTGGGCCAGGTACGCGCAGTCGCTGACCAGCAAGCCGATGAAGGGCATGCTCACCGGTCCGGTCACCATCCTGGCTTGGTCTTTCGTCCGCGACGACCAGCCGCTGGGCGAGACCGCCAACCAGGTTGGCCTGGCCCTGCGCGACGAGATCGCCGACCTCGAAGCCGCCGGCATCAAGGTCATCCAGGTTGACGAGCCCGCGCTGCGCGAACTCCTCCCGCTGCGCAAGGCCGATCACGCCGACTACCTGAAGTGGTCCGTGGACTCCTTCCGCCTGGCCACCGCCGGTGCTGCCGACGCAACCCAGATCCACACCCACCTCTGCTACTCCGAGTTCGGTGTGATCATCGACGCCATCGATGGCCTGGACGCCGACGTGACCTCCATCGAGGCTGCCCGGTCCCGCATGGAGGTTGTGCACGACCTCGAGTCCCATGGCTTCGGCCGCGGCGTTGGTCCGGGTGTCTACGACATCCACTCGCCGCGCGTTCCCGGCACCGGGGAAGTCACTGAACTGCTCAGCACCGCCGTGAAGCACGTTCCGTCCCGCCAGCTCTGGGTCAACCCGGACTGCGGCCTCAAGACCCGCGGTTACACCGAGACCGAGGAATCACTGCGGAACCTGGTCGAGGCCACCAAGGCCGTCCGCGCCGGCCTGCTGGAAGCTGCCAAGTAAAACAACGGCAAGGGTTTCGACAGGCTCAACCACCGGTGGTTGAGCCTGTCGAAACCAGGAACGGTGGTTGAGCGTCTGCTCAGCCACCGTTTTGGTTTAAATGAATCCCGCGTCAGGACTCCCAGACGATCTCGTCGTCCACCACGCCGTCCTCGTCGGCCGAGGCCACCAGGACTTCATCGGTGAAATGCTCGCCCAGGGTGAAGTCCAGGACGAAGTAGCGCTCGGGCTGGCCGGGATAGATGCCAACGTGGCCGAGCTTGAGTGCTTTGAGGAACACTTCGTTGGTGAGTTGACTGCGGTGCTCCACACCAAAAACTTTATGCAGGTGCTCATCCTTGAGCGCATTGCAGTGGAAATGCAGGTATTCCTGCGGGCTGGTGCCTTCCTGGTCCAGCTCCTCCGCAATCATGTCCCGCACCTCGTCCACCAGTTCAGGCAGGAACCGCAAACGGTAATCCACCTTGCGCAGTGCTGCCTCGTCGAAGTGGTCGTGCGCGGTGATGTTCAGGTCGAGTTCCAGCGGATGGCCCCGCAGCTCATGCTTGACGGCGATGTTGTGGTCCCCGCCGTGATTGAGCTCGATCTCTCCAAAGTGCTGGCTCGCTACCTTGTTCATAGTTTCAACATAGTCCCGAACAGCGGTGCATTCCAGCGTTCAGGCCTAATTCACCGCCCTGCGCATCCCGGCGAAGGTTTCGGCCAGCAGGTCGACGAACAGCTGTACCCGGGCAGTTTTCCTGTCGTTGATGAGCAGCGCGAAAACGTTGCGGGCCAGCCGGATTTCCGGGACATCCAGCACCACCACGCCGGCGGGCTTGTTCCGCAGCGCAAGCTCGGGGACCAGTGCTGCGCCCAGCCCGGCCGCCGCCATTTCCAGGCTTGCATGGAAGTCGTCACTGTGGGCCACTACCCGGGGGTGCAGGTTGCAGCCGGCAAAAAGCCGTTCGATGACCATGGCGTCGCTGGTGCCCGGGTGGTGCATGATCCAGGGCATTTCGGACAGGTGGTCGGCTGCCACTTTTGCGTCGGCCCGGAACCCCCAGCCAGCGGGCAGCACCACGCGGAAGTCGTCGTCGCCGATCCATTGCCTGTTGATCGTGTTGGGCCAAGCGAAGCCGGTCTGGCCTACCTGGAAAACCACTGCCAGGTCCAGGTCCCCACCGGTGCGCAGCCCCTGGATGGTCTGGCCGGGTTCAGCGACGGAGACCTTCAGGTCGATCCCCAGGTTCTTCCACGTCGGATTCTTCAGAATTCGCGGCAGGACAAAGGTGGCGAGGCTGGGGAAGATTCCCAGGCGCAGTTCCTGGTGGGCCGAATCCTGGGTTTTGGAGGCGGCGGCCATCAGCGCCTCGATGTCCGTGAGCACCTTCGCGGCGTGCCGGGTCATCACGACGGCGGCTTCCGTGGGCACCACGCTGCGTGCCGAGCGCTGGAAGAGGACCACGCCGGTGTCACGTTCCAGCGCGGACATCTGTTGGGAGACTGCCGAGGCGGTGTAGCCAAGCGTTGCCGCGGCGGCCGCGAACGAGCCCAGCCGCGTGACCTCCAGGAGGGTCTTCAGGTGTACCGGATTTACCACCAGCCCACAGTACTCTGCCGTCTCCTGGCGAAGAAGCGTCAACGCATACCCATCCGTTGCCCCGGGCGCTGCGAATTGCCCCCTGTATACCCATCACTGGCAAATGTTCAGCAGAGGAGCATAAATTGTCACCTGACCCAGCAGTAAGCGGCGGCGGACGACGGCGGGTGGCCGTCATCGGCAGCGGCGTCGCGGGCCTCACGGCCGCCTATGTCCTCAACCGGCAGGACGACGTGACCCTTTTCGAGGCGGATTCGCGGCTGGGCGGGCACGCCCACACCCATGACATGCCGCAACCGGACGGCTCGGTGCTGGGTGTGGACACCGGCTTCATCGTCCATAACGAGCGGACCTACCCGACGCTGCTGCGGCTTTTTGCCGAGCTGGGGGTGGAAACGCAGGCCTCCGAAATGAGCATGTCCATCCGCTGCGACGGCTGCGGCCTGGAATACGCCGGCGCCCGCGACGGTGCCCGCGGAATCATCGCCCGCCCCTCCAGCCTGCTGCGGGGCCGCTATCTCCTGATGCTGCTGGAGGTCACCCGCTTCTACCGGAAAGCCCGCGCACTGCTGAACATGGCCCCCGTTTCCGCGGCCAGCCCGGACGGGGCAGTTCCCGAGGTGACCCTGGGTGAGTTCCTTCAGCGTGAAAACTTCAGCCCCTACTTCGTCTCCCACTTTATGACCCCTGTGGTGAGCGCCGTCTGGTCCTGCGACCCCACCACGGCCTTGGCCTACCCCGCCCGCTACCTCTTCACGTTCCTTGGCCACCACGGATTGCTGGACGTTAAGGGTTCTCCGCAGTGGCGGACGGTGACCGGCGGCTCCGCACGGTACGTGGAGAAGCTGGCGGCCACCCTGCCGGATGTCCGGCTCAACACCCCTGTCATCGGCATCCGCCGGAACGTACTGGGGATCGAACTGGTGACGGAAGCGGGCGTGGAGGATTTCGAGGCCGTTGTCATTGCCACCCATCCGGCCCAGGCGCTCGGATTCCTGGCCGATGCCACGCCGGATGAAAAGGAGGCACTCGGCGGGATGCCGTATTCCGTCAACCACACCGTGTTCCACCGCGATCCTGCCGTCCTGCCCACCGCTGACAACGCCAAGGCATCCTGGAACTACCGGCTTCCGTCCTGTGAAGCCCGTCCGGACAAGGTCCTGGTCAGCTACGACCTGACCCGCCTGCAGCGGTTGAGCCCTGTGGACGGCAAGCGCTACCTGGTGAGCCTGGGGGAGTCCGGACTCATCTCCGATGACGCAGTGCTGGAGCGGATGGTCTACGAGCACCCCCAGTACACACCGGAATCGGTGCGGGCCCAGCAGGCAATCGCCGCACTCAGCGACTCCCGTATCGCCTATGCGGGTGCCTACCTGGGCTGGGGGTTCCATGAAGATGGCGCACTTTCGGGCGTCCGTGCCGCCGAGAAGCTTGGCCGGCAATGGGCTCCCGTCCTGCCCATTGACGGGCCCGGCTTATCCGAGGACGGAGAGCGGGAGCTTGCCGCCGCCGCGGATCCTTCATGAGTGCCACCATTTACCGCACCTCGATTTCCCACGTGCGGCACACCCCCTTGAAGAACTCGTTCACGTACCGCAGCTACAGCTGGTTCCTCGACGTTGATGAGCTCCCGCGGCTCCCGTTCCTGCTGCGGCCATTGGCCGTGTTCCGGGCCGGGGACCATCTGGGCGATCCGGACGCAACCATCCGCAGCAACGTGGAGCGGTACCTGCGCACGCAGGGGATAGAGCCCGACGGCGGCCCTATCCACATGCTGACCAGCGCCAGGGTCTTCGGTTATGTTTTCAATCCGCTCACTTTGTTCTGGTGCCACCGGGCGGACGGCGGACTGGGGTCCGTGGTTGCCGAAGTCCACAACACTTACGGCGAGCGGCACTGCTACCTCCTCAGGACGGACCCGTCCGGGCGTGCCTCCGTTCCCAAGGCGTTCTACGTTTCACCCTTCAACGACGTGGACGGGCAATACCGGATGAAGCTGCCTGCACCGGGGGAGCGGCTGGCCGTGTCCATCGTCCTGGAGCGCGAAGGCCACCGGCCGTTCATCGCGACCGTGGACGGCAAGCGGCGGCCCGCCACCCTGCGGAACATCCTGGCTGCGGCGTTCACAGTTCCGGCCGCGCCGCTGCTGGTGTCCGCCCTCATCCGGATACAGGGCATTACCCTCTGGGCAAGGCGCCTGCCCGTCATCGCCCGGCCACACCACCCCTCACAGGAGGCAGTTCAATGACACTGATTGATCACAACGAAACGGCTGCAGCTCCTGTCAGGGAACACAACGCTGGAGGCAAGGTTTCGGACCACGCCCCACCGCACTATGCCGCAGCCTGGACGGCGACGGGAGTGCCGGCGTCGCCCGCCACCATCGACGCCGACGTATGGCCGGAAGTTGCGCAGCCGCCGTCGGGCGCCAAAGCTGTTGTGGCAGGCAAGGCCGCAGGCCTCCTCTTCAAGGGGGCCGTAAAGCGACTGCCCCTGCGCGTTGAGTACCCGGACGGCATAGTCCTGGGCAACGGCGGGCCTGACGCCCCGGTGATGGTGATGGTCCGGCCCCAGGCGTTCGAAGCCCGGATCGGTGACAACGGCCTGATCGGGCTGGGGGAGTCCTTCATGGCGGGGGACTGGGAAGCGAGCAACCTGGCCGGCGTCCTCGAAGTATTTGCCGCCTCGGTGGACACGCTGATCCCCGCGCCGCTGCAGAAACTGCGGGCCCTGTACCTGCCGCGCACGCCCCGGCAGGAAAGGAACGCCGAGGCGAACACGCGGAGCAACATCTCGCGGCACTACGACCTCTCCAACAGCCTGTTCTCGAACTTTCTCGACTCCACGATGAGCTACTCGTCGGCCCTGTTTCCGGCTGAGGCAGGACAGCTGGGGTCCGTGGGGTGGGAGGCGCTGGCGGCGGCGCAGCGGGCAAAAATCGACAGGCTGCTGGACAAGGCCGGTGTGGGTGAAGGCACCCGGCTGCTGGAAATCGGCACCGGCTGGGGTGAGCTGGCACTGAGGGCAGCAGCGCGCGGGGCGACTGTCTACAGTGTCACCCTCTCCAGCGAGCAGCAGGCACTCGCGCAGGAGCGGATCGCTGCGGCGGGTTACGCCGACCGGGTGACGGTGGCGCTCCAGGACTATCGCGCGGTGGAAGGCGAGTACGACGCTGTGGTGTCCGTAGAGATGGTCGAGGCCGTCGGCTACGAATACTGGCCCATCTACTTCCAGACCATCGACCGTGTCCTGGCGCCCGGCGGGAAGGTGGCCATCCAGGCGATCACCATGCCACACGGCCGGATGCTGGCCACCCGGAACGCCTACACCTGGGTGCACAAGTACATCTTCCCCGGCGGCTTCCTGCCCTCCGTCCGGGCCATCGAGAGCGTCACCCAGCAGCACACCACGTTGCGCGTGCGCGAGCGGACGGGCATGGGGGACCACTACGCGGCCACCCTGCGGCTGTGGGAGGAACGGTTCCTTGCGCGCTCGCAGGCGGTGGGGGAGCTGGGCTTTGATGCGGTGTTCCAGCGGATGTGGCTGTTCTACCTCTGCTACTCCCGGGCCGGCTTCCAGTCGGGCTACCTGGATGTGCAGCAGGTGGTGCTGGACCGCCGGGAGGTCCAGCTCTAGGATTCCGGGGCCGGCAAATTACTGTCGGCGGTTGCCTTTTCCGGGATTGATCCCAGCAATCGCCGTGGACAAAGCGGTGGCGAAACCGCACCAGGCGGCGTACGGGGCGAGGGAGACGCCGGCGCCGGGGCTCAGGCGGTGCGTTCGCCGCACCAGGTCGGCACTGCTTACCGCGAGCAGGGCCGCCTCCGCCGCGGCGAGCCACGGGCGGCGGGAACGCCAGAAGAGCCAGCTCCACGTTGCATTGAGGACGAGGTTTGCGGCCAGCGCGCCTCGATAGGAGCGGACTTCCCGGCTGTGGTTCCTGGTGCCCGTGGCCGCACCGTCCGTAGCCGCTTTGTCAGTAGCTGCCGCTTTGTCCAGCGCAGCGGCACTGTCCAGGGCCACGGCGGAACTCACTGCGAGGTCCGCGTAAAGTGCCGTCCACACGACGGGAAAGGCAATCGCGGGCGGCTGCCAGTCCGGCTTGCGAAGCCGCCGGTACCAGCCGCTGTCCGGATCCGTCGCCGCCGAGCCGGCTGCTGCGGTGGCAACGGTCGCAGCCGCAGTGCACGCCAGTGTCATCGGTTTCATCGCTGATCCTCTTTCCGTTAGCGGTCAAGGGTGGGTTGCTGCAACAAACTGCCTGCCGATGGACTACAAGGTCACGATGAACTTTCCGAGCACGTGGCCTTGCTCGCTTTTCGCGTGCGCGGCCGCGACATTGTCCAAGGAAAAGGTTTCCGCGACCGGCAGCCGGAAGTTTCCCTGCTCGAACAGCGCCGCCGCTTCGGCGCGTGCTTCCGGCGCACGGTCCGGGCCCACGCCGCCGGAAAACCGCGCACCATACTCGGAGGCCCGGTTGTCGGCTATCGTAATTACCTTCCCCGCACTGCCCGTGAGCTCAATAAGCTCCGGCAGGACCCCGAAGCCCACCGCGTCGAAAGCGACATCAACGCCGTTCGGGGCAAGCTCCCGCACACGATCGACCAAGCCGGCGCCATACGTCGTTGGGATCGCACCAAGGGCGCGCAGATACTGGTGATGCCCTTCACTGGCGGTGCCGATCACGGTGGCTTCGCTGGCGAGGGCGAATTGGACGGCGGCCAGGCCCACGCCGCCTGCGGCCCCATTGATGAGAAGAGTCTGACCGGATTCCAGGGGCAACACGTTCAGCGCCCGGCGTGCCGCTTCGGTCGACATCGGGTACCCGGCAGCCTCCTCGAACGAGAGACTCTCCGGCTTCTTCACCCACTCAGCGAGCACCGCATATTGGGCCGCCGCCGCCGTCCAGGTGCCTGCGGGATTTATGGGGATGCTGCCGAAAACCTCGTCTCCGACAGCGGTCCCCTTCACGCCGTCGCCGACCTCGTCAACGATGCCGGAGGCATCAAGCCCTACCCCCGTAGGTAACTCGACCCGCATGAAGGCTGCCAGTGCCCCACGTCGGAACTGCCAGTCGAAGGCATTCACGCCGGCCGCTCGAACGGCCACGCGGATCTGACCCGGCCCGGCGTGCGGTTCCTCCACGTCGACGACCTTGAGGACTTCCGGCCCTCCGTACTCGGCAAATTGAACAGCCTTCATGGCCTTCCCGTCTGAGGTTCCGGCATGATTGGTGTTCTCATGATGCCAACGACAATGGGGCGGTACAAGGAGTAGCTGGCTTCCAGCGTGAGTCCTAAGAGTGCGGCCATAGGGAACCTGCTGGCGACACGCCGTCTTTTCCACGACACGCTGGGCGTTAATTGTGGCTAAGTACTCCACAGCATGTGGATTCCGTCCGCAAAAACAGCGGGATTCCGGACATTTTGAAGGCGCCTCCCTGTGGATTAAAGGTGCATTAAATGACATACTTGTAATACATCATCTTGGGGTTCCAAAGAGGCGTCTGCACTAGATGTAGTATCTAGATACAGCTTGGGCGGGAACACCGGACGAGCAAGTTTTCCAGAAAAGGGGACAGGAACCATGACCGTAACGGTTTACACTAAGCCTGCTTGTGTTCAGTGCAACGCCACCTACCGGGCTCTCGACAAAAAGGGCATCGCGTACCAGAGCGTTGACATCTCCCAGGACGCCGAAGCCCTCGAGCGCTTGAAGGCACTGGGTTACATGCAGGCCCCCGTTGTGGTCACGGACCAGGACCACTGGTCAGGCTTCCGCCCGGACAAGATCGAGGAACTGGCGCTCTCCGCTGTTTCCTCCGTGGCCTAAGGGGTCACACTTTTTCCTGCCGGCAACCGTCAAGCAGCTGAGGTGACTCCCGTGGCAGCACCAGCAGCACAGGAATCCCGCACTTCCCAGGACGTTCACGCGGCTCAGCGCGTGGACCCAGGGACGCCGGTTCCTGCGGTTGTCACCGGCAGTCAACTTATCTATTTTTCCTCGGCATCCGAGAACACCAGCCGCTTCGTCTTGAAGCTTGGCCGTGAGGTGGCCCGGATTCCGCTGCTCCCGAAGGATGCACCCCTCCTTGCCACCCGGCCGTTTGTGCTGGTGGTGCCAACGTATGGCGGCACCGGGGGAGAGGGGTCCGTTCCGAAGCAGGTCATCCGGTTCCTGAACAACCCGCAGAACAGGCAGCTGATCCGCGGAGTCATCGGAGCCGGCAACACAAACTTCGGGGACAACTACTGCATGGCGGGGGACATCATCGCCGCCAAGTGCGGAGTACCGCACCTCTACCGCTTCGAATTAATGGGCACGCCGGACGACGTGACCCGTGTCAACAATGGATTGGACATGTTTTGGACACGACTGTCGCAGACACAGAAGTAACCAGGGCCCAGAAGCCTGAGATGCCCGCCGCCTACAAGGGCCTTGGGTATCACGAGCTGAATGCGATGCTGAACCTGTATGGTCCCAGCGGCGAGATCCAGTTCGAGGCGGACCGGGAGGCCGCCCACCAGTACTTCCTGCAGCACGTGAACAACAACACCGTGTTCTTCCATGACCTGGAGGAGAAGCTCGAGTACCTGGTCAAGAACGACTACTACGAGCGCGAAACCCTCGACCAGTACACGATGAACTTCATCCGTGACCTGTTCAACCGCGCGTACAAAAAGAAGTTCCGCTTCGAGACTTTCCTGGGCGCTTTCAAGTTCTACACCTCGTACACACTGAAGACGTTTGACGGCAAGCGTTTCCTGGAGCGCTACGAGGACCGGGTCTGCATGGTGGCCCTGCACCTGGCCCGCGGCAACGAGCAGCTCGCCCTGCAGATGGTGGACGAGATCATCGAGGGCCGCTTCCAGCCGGCCACCCCCACGTTCCTGAACGCCGGCAAGAAGCAGCGCGGCGAACTGGTTTCCTGCTTCCTGCTGCGCATCGAAGACAATATGGAGTCGATCGGCCGCTCCATCAACTCCGCGCTGCAGCTCTCCAAGCGCGGCGGCGGTGTGGCGTTCGCCCTGACCAACATCCGCGAAGTCGGCGCGCCGATCAAGCAGATCGAGAACCAGTCCTCCGGCGTGATCCCCGTGATGAAGCTCCTCGAAGACAGCTTCTCCTACGCCAACCAGCTTGGTGCCCGCCAAGGTGCCGGTGCCGTGTACCTGCACGCCCACCACCCGGACATCTACCGCTTCCTGGACACCAAGCGCGAGAACGCGGACGAGAAGATCCGCATCAAGACCCTCTCCCTTGGCGTTGTCATCCCGGACATCACGTTCGAGCTGGCCAAGAGGGACGAGGACATGTACCTGTTCTCGCCGTACGACGTGGAACGCGTCTACGGCATGCCGTTCTCCGACGTCTCGGTCACCGAAAAGTACTACGAGATGGTGGACGATTCCCGGATCAAGAAGACCAAGATCAAGGCGCGCGAGTTCTTCCAGACCCTTGCCGAGATCCAGTTCGAGTCCGGCTACCCGTACATCATGTTCGAGGACACCGTGAACCGGGCAAACCCGATTGACGGCAAGATCATCATGTCCAACCTGTGCTCGGAGATCCTCCAGGTTTCCCAGCCCACCACGTACAACGATGACTTGTCTTACGCGGACACCGGCAAGGACATTTCCTGCAACCTGGGCTCGCTGAACATTGCCAAGGCCATGGACTCGCCTGACTTTGGCCTGACAGTTGAGACAGCCATCCGGTCCCTCTCGGCAGTCTCGGACATGTCCAACATCACCTCGGTGCCGTCCATCGCCAAGGGCAACGACCAGAGCCACGCCATCGGCCTGGGCCAGATGAACCTGCACGGCTACCTGGCCCGCGAGCGGGTCCACTACGGTTCCGAAGAAGGCCTGGACTTCACCAACATCTACTTCTACTCCGTGGTGTACCACGCTGTCCGTGCGTCCAACCTGCTGGCCATCGAGACCGGCCAGACCTTCGGCGGCTTCGAGAAGTCCAAGTACGCTTCCGGCGAGTTCTTCGACAAGTACACGGAGCAGGAATGGGTTCCGCAGACTGAGAAGGTTGCGGAGCTCTTCAAGAATGTGCACATCCCCACGCAGGCTGACTGGCTGGCGCTGAAGGCTTCCGTTATGGAGCACGGCATCTACAACCAGAACCTGCAGGCTGTGCCGCCCACGGGATCCATCTCCTACATCAACAACTCCACCTCCTCGATCCACCCCGTGGCGTCCAAGATTGAGATCCGCAAGGAAGGCAAGCTGGGGCGCGTGTATTACCCGGCGCCGTACCTGACCAACGACAACCTGGAGTACTACCAGGACGCGTACGAGATCGGCTACGAGAAGGTCATCGACACCTACGCGGCCGCCACGCAGCACGTGGACCAGGGCCTGTCCCTGACGCTGTTCTTCAAGGACACCGCCACTACACGCGACATCAACAAGGCCCAGATCTACGCCTGGAAAAAGGGCATCAAGACCATCTACTACATCCGTCTCCGCCAGCTCGCGCTGGAAGGGACTGAGGTGGAGGGCTGCGTCAGCTGCGCACTTTAGTTGAATCTTCAACTGAAATGTAGAAGTACGACGGCGGGTGCCCGCCCGCCGTCGTACGCTTTAACTTAGAGAAAACCACCCAACTTTTGAGGGGATGACATGACCGAGAAGGTCAAGCTGCTTAGCCACGTTGAGGCCATCAACTGGAACCGGATCCAAGACGACAAGGACGTCGAGGTCTGGAACCGTCTGGTCAACAATTTCTGGCTGCCGGAGAAGGTTCCGCTGTCGAATGACGTCCAGTCCTGGAACACACTCACGCACGACGAGCAGCAGCTCACCATGCGCGTGTTCACCGGTCTGACCCTGCTGGACACCATCCAGGGCACGGTCGGCGCTGTCTCCCTGATCCCGGATGCGCTGACTCCGCATGAAGAAGCCGTGTACACCAACATCGCCTTCATGGAGTCCGTGCACGCCAAGAGCTACTCCTCCATTTTCTCCACGCTGGCCTCCACCAAGGAGATCGACGAGGCGTTCCGTTGGTCCACCGAGAACGCGAACCTTCAGAAGAAGGCGCAGATCGTCATGGATTACTACCAGGGCGATGATCCCCTGAAGCGCAAGGTGGCCTCTACGCTGCTGGAGAGCTTCCTGTTCTACTCGGGCTTCTACCTGCCCATGTACTGGTCCTCGCGTGCCAAGCTGACGAACACGGCTGACCTGATCCGCCTGATCATCCGCGACGAGGCCGTGCACGGCTACTACATCGGCTACAAGTTCCAGAAGGGCTTGGAAGGCCTGTCCGAGGAGCGCAAGCAGGAGATCAAGGACTACACGTTCGAGCTGCTCTTCGAGCTGTACGAGAACGAAGTCCAGTACACGCATGACCTCTATGACTCCGTCGGCCTGGCCGAGGACGTCAAGAAGTTCCTGCACTACAACGCCAACAAGGCCCTCATGAACCTGGGCTACGAGGCGATGTTCCCGGCTTCGGTCACCGACGTGAACCCGGCCATCCTCTCGGCCCTGTCACCGAACGCCGACGAGAACCATGACTTCTTTTCGGGTTCCGGTTCCTCCTACGTCATCGGCAAGGCCGTCAACACCGAAGACGAGGACTGGGACTTCTAGTCTCGACTTCTGACCCCTGCCGCGATTGTGAGGTTCCACGGAACCTGGCCAATTCCCAAGTTAGATGTCCACGTTTCACACTACTTGGCCAGCTGTTCATACAGTTGGCCAAGTAGGTGATTGTAGAAAAACGACCCAGTTGGTCTTTAGACAACTAATTGATCCTTGGACAAGATGATTGGTCCTTTGCGCCGTGATGTTAGAACGTGAGTCGCCAAGATAGGTAGCTGGCACACGGGACAAGTTACCTGCCATCTGTGAAGCGCACGCTGATTGGCGTTAAGACCCGTTTGGCGAAACCCAAAGCGATCGCGGACTGCCACTCGACTTGGTCGTTGACATGCCGACTACGCCTGTTTGTACAGGCGCAGGACCGGAGTGTGATGTCGGTGGCTGGCCAGCGATTGGGTAGATGATGACTTCGAGCGCCGCAAAGCCTTCAACCGCCGAGTGCACCAATATGAGCGATGTTGACCCTTGTCCCAACTACAGTGCCCCTGCACGGAGATGTGTGCGGGAGAACCATATATCCGAATTGTGAGACTCGATTAGTTGGGGGAAGTATGAACGCGAGCCAGTCCTCGCTCATAGGCTTTGCTGTCTTGAGGGCAAATTATGACGCACAGGCGCCAAGCTATGTCGACAACTTTCGTAGTTTTGCCTTGGACATCCTCTGCCAGCATCAGTCTGGAATAACTTGCGCAAGTCTGGCTCAGATTCTTAGGTCTCGGTTCGGTCTGACTACACCAGATCTGGTTGTGGAGAAGATCCTCAAGCGTGCAGTTCGCGATGGCGACGCATCCCGAGTTGGGAAGATGTACAGGATCACGGACAAAGGCCAAAAAACTGCACCCGGCGTCACCGCGTCCATCGCCCGCTACGAACGCCAGCAGAACGAGCTCGTAACAAAGTACACGGAATTCATCAGCGAAAGGTACGCAGAACATAGCAGGGACTTGAACATTGATCCGGCGGGGGAGCTTGCCAGATACCTCGAGTACCACGCAGTACCGCTACTTTCTCAATCCCTTACGGGACGTAAGGCCGCTGGGGAGGCTGGAAGCCGGGCCTCAGAATACGTCATCTCAAAGTTCATTGCGCATCTGGCGGACGTCGATCAGACGGGTTTCGGCTACGTTGAGGACGCTGTCAAGGGTGCGATACTCGCTTCCGTAGTAACCCTGGATACTTCGACGTTTGCCCAGTCCCTGAAGGGCCTTTCGATTTATCTGGACACTCCGGTGCTCATCAATGCGCTCGGATTTTCTGGTGAGGCGCAGCTGCAGGCGACCCTTCAGATGATCAAGCTCGCCCAAGCTCTCGGTGCGTCCACTTATTGTTTCGATCACTCCTTGAAAGAGCTCGACGGTGTACTGGCTAGCGCAGAGGGAGTAGTCCGCGCCGGTGGACGCAGACGTGAAGGTCTTCGTCCTATTGACCTGCATTTTCAGGAATCACGTACTTCGCCGTCTGACATCGCTCTCGCCCGCGATCGTGTTCCCGCCGCCCTCGTCGAACTCCAGATCGAGCGCCGACCTAAGCCAGATGGATACAAGGAATACGGGCTGGACGAGGGGCGTTTGGAGGACCTAATTCAGAATCACGTCCGTTATCGATCGGACGGGACGAGAAGGTATGACGTAGACAGCCTGTCGGCTATTCATCGTCTTCGTCGAGGCAGCTCCCCTAGACAATTTGAAAAGTGTGGCTACATCCTGATCACCGATAACGATGGTCTCGTACGTGCCGTTGAGAAATTGGACCAAGAGAATCACGAGTGGCCGCTGGCAATGACGGACGGTGCCCTTGCCGCCGTTCTGTGGGTTCGGAGCCCAACGGTGGGAGCGGATCTCCCACGAAAGCAGATCCTGGCTACCGCATACGCTGGCATGCAGCCGGATAGCCATCTTTGGGCGAGATACCTCGAAGAGGTAGCCAAACTGGAATCGCGCGGCGTCGTGAACGCTGATGACGCCGTAATTCTTCGGGCTACAACAGTCGGCCGCACAGCCCTGATGGAGGAGACACTCGGCGACGAGCAATATTTGTCGGCAGATTCCGCGGTCGAAGTCCTCGGGCGCATCAAGAAGGACATTGAGCATCCATTGCTGCAAAGAATGGATCAAGTCGGCAAATCGCAGGAGGACCTGGCCCGGTCCGCGGACATGGTGGCGAAATCGTGGCTGGACCAATCAGACGTGCTGGATAAAACCACCGCGCAACGAGATGCGGCTCAACGGCAAGTGGAAGCCACTCGGGCTGAACTACTAAAACGAAACCAGGAGTCGTCAGAACGTGACGCCGTGCTTCGTGCGGGGGCGCAAGCTACGGCTAGGGGGGTTATCAGCACATTGTTTCTCCTCCTTCTCGTTCCCTCGGCCGCAATCGCGATTCTGAAGTTTCTAAATCCTCCATGGATGACCCAGGCGCCGAACTGGTTTGGCGTTGTCGCTGCCGTTTTTGGCGTTTTTCTTGTGAGCGTCGCAACAGCACGGCATTTTGCCAAAGGCACGGTGCGGGAGTGGTTGGCGCCTTTGGAGGGTCGATTGAGCACTTGGATCGAACGTCGCCGTCGTAGGCTGGCTGGCCTTCCCATCGTGCTGCAACAGGAAAAAGCCGAAGGTATTACTACACCGTGATGGTTGGGGGCATTGGATGGTAGGGCACAGTCGGAAGCGGAGCTTTCGGATGCTTGCCGCTTCCGGCTGTGTACTGACACGCGGCTCGTGGCCTCTACCGGCCTGACCGCCGGGGAATGACTCTGAAGGCCGACCGTGCCTCTCAAGTTTCGGGCAACCCAGCCGCCCTATCCTACTGTGGCTCTGGACGTTGCGTCGGTCACTCGCTATGCCACACATCGTCTTCATGTTGCTTTTTTGCGCCTACGGCTCTATCTGCCCTACTTCAACCTTGGACGTCGTCGTTTTCCACCACTGGCACCTGAGCTCCGAGAAACTCACCGCCAAGGTGCCGAAATGGGAGCGCCGGATCTTGGTCTACTCCAAGACGTCCGCCATCGTGTCCTGATCAGATAGTCGCCAGACCCTGATTGTTCGTCTTCCGTTTCTAGCGGATCAACTGTGCCGAGGAATGGGATTTAGTGCGAAACATTGCTGCATAAGAGGTCGTAGGGTTGGCCGCGATGATAATCTTCGGCCATCATTGCACAGGAAAATGGGGGAATACCGTGAAAAGATTGCACTTCTCTCTAGGCATTATTGGACTCGCTACCGTCTCAGGACTGACCCTCGGTGGGTGTGGATCCCCGACACCTCAAGCAGCGACCCCATCATCTTCATCCGTCGCCCCCGTAGCGAGCACCCCGCCGCGGAATCCATCTGAAGCACCCTCGCCGTCAAAGACAACTCCTCGCGGCATCATCGTCCTTACGGGCCAGACATCGGAGAGCTTCGGTCCAACCGGTGACTTCATCGGAACGACCATCTCGCAAATCGACCCAGACACCGGCATCACTCGTGTAGTCGCAGATTTCTCTAAAGCGAGTGGGCGAATTGAGGAAATCGTGAAGATGAATTCCGGAGGCGCCGTTATCCGGCGTGCTCTTTTTTCGCCTGACTTCCAACTGGCTGTCGCTGTTCGTAAAGCGGCAGACAAAACCACTCACGTAGGCTGGGTGGATACCCAAGGAACGTTCACAGATGTATCGGCCAGCGTGACAGACAGCGGCGCAGATTTTTCGTCAACTGTTACCCACGACACCCCAATGTTCGGCGCGGACGGGTCGTTCTACTTCGCCGCCCGCGTGCCGGAGGGCATGAGCACCAAAGCGCCGCCAACAATCATGAAAACCACCATCAAAGATCCAACGACGGTAACGGAATACAAGAAGCTGGCCGGCGTCAACTATTTCGTAAACACCGATGGCATGGCCGTCGGCGTCTGCGCTGGGTGCAAAACGTTCCTTGAAAACGGCAGTCCTGGTCTTGGAAGCTCAAGTGTGCAGGATTGGATAAACAATACGGAGTATGTTTCGGTCGGTATCAGCAGAACGATGATTTACCGCTCCGAGGCTAAGCCCCTGGAATTAGATAACAGTGGGGGGCCTGGCACCCCGCTGATACCTGAGACGAATCGCAAGGTATCGTCGCCCGTAGTAAGCCCCGACGGCGGCAACGTGGCATTCCTGTCCAGTAACTCCGGCGGAACTGTCGACCTCTTTATTGTTCCAGCCAGCGGCGGTAGTCCCAAGAAAGTGGGAATCTCATCCGAGCTGGGGCCTCTAGTCGAAAAGAACGTACTGCTGGCCTGGAGGTAGCCGTCTGCGACGAGTTCACTCTCGCGGGCCAGGTCGCACTTCTTTCGGAGCGGGCATCGGTCGCAATGGCCGACAGCGATCGATCCACCTCGGCCAAGCAATTAGCCGTCATTACAGGGCTTGCGGCCGTTAAGGAGTCAGCTGTCGCCCTTGCCAATCTGGTGAGCACCCAACCCCATTCAGGGGCAAGCCTGGTCCTAAAGTCGCGTCAGACTTCTGATTTGCTTACATCAAATATTTCCTACATTTCTAGACGTCTAGATATGCGAAGTGACGACCTTCAGAAGGCATACGGGTATCAGGTCAAAAACGAGGCCGAAGCCGCTGCCCGGGAGGCCGCGTGGGATGCAGCTGCGCCCCAGCGGGAGGCGGATCGGCGAGCATACGAAGCCGCAATGAGGGACTATAACTCCGGATCCGGCCCGTCCGGAAGTGACGCATATACAGGCCCGCGCTGCTACGCACCAGGCGGCAAGACCTATCGGCCGTGCTAGACCCGACCCATACCTGGCACAGTCGAACAGGCAGATTCGACTGTGTCACCCGCCGGAAGCCGACGAACGGCCATGCGGGCCTGCCATCGCGCGTTGTCCGCAGCTGTCCTTTAGTTTCCGTCCCATTCCGGAACGCGCGCGTCCGTTCCGGTAGGCCGGGTCACGGGCCCCTTCAGCTGCTTCACGCCGACGCTCCGAGAGCCAGGGGGCCAGGCAACGTTCATCCCTGTTCTCCGCGCGGCCACGGGGGAGCCGGCCCTGGGCTGAGATCCAAGGGGTGGTCTGCTCCAGATCCTATTGTTCCAAGAGTGCCAACGTATTCGTTGTCTTCCCATAGGACACACTCTGTAGATCGTCACGCGAAGCACTGTGTAGGGCAGCTAGTCACTTAGAGTCTCAATGACGGGCTGCTGGTAGGTTGCCCAATTTGCGAGAGGGGTGTCGTGTGGCTATTGATCGCGAGAAGGGCGTCAGAGTTGTCACCGTTGGTGAGCTGTTAGATGAAGGACTGACGATCCCGTCCTATCAAAGGCCCTACAGCTGGGAGCCTGCCACTGCGCTCCAACTTTTCGACGACATCCGAAATGCATTTAGGCCAGAGAACGTTGCGCCGAACGCCTCACCAGATGCGGAGCAGGCTCCAGAGCCTTCGTATGTGCTCGGCGCCGTCATCCTCCACCGGGACAACGAGGATGTCCAAACCCATGTCGTCGACGGCCAGCAGCGTCTCTTGACGCTCACCATGCTGTTAGATCTACTCGACGAAGCGAGCGAGTTCCCCACCGAAGTCCTGCCGATAGAGCACGAGGACCAGGCCGCGCCCGTAGTTCGGGTCCGTACGGAGCTGGCCCGTCGGGTTAGACACATGGAGGAGCCGATTCATGCATTCGCTGACTTCGTCCGCAACAACTGCGAGATCATCCGTGTGGAGACGGACGACACCGACGAAGCTTTCCGGGTCTTCGACTCGCAGAACTATCGGGGCAAACCCCTGCTGCCACACGATTTGCTGAAGGCATACCATCTGCGCGAGATGAGCGACGAGTCTGACGCTATGCGAGAAGCCCTCGTCGAAGGTTGGCAGAATGTCCCCGATGCAGAGCTCGACCGGCTCTTCTCAACGTACCTTTGGCGTATCAAGCGGTGGACGCGTGGACTTTCCGCACCAACTTTCTCAACGCGATACATCGACTCCTTCAAGGGCTTGACACCCAAATCGGCAAGCACGCCCGCCGCGCGCTACCACCTCGCTGCTCAAACCGCCGTGCCTATGCTCGCGGCCTGGGTTGAGCGCTCCGATGAAGCGAACCGGATGACCAACCGAACGCGCTTCCAAATCGACGCACCCGTGGTCGCAGGACGGTCCTTCTTCGAGATGGTTGCGTTCATGTTGGCAGAATTACGAAGACTCCGCGAAGAGGGCTTCGATGAACAGGACGGGAACGAGGGCAAGGAAAAGTCTTGGGGCCACTTCGCCTCCACGGACGACGACTTTCGCGAGCTCCCATCGCGAGCAAGGTATCGATACGTTTCCGAGCTTTATCTGGCAGCACTGCTCTACTACACAAACAAATTCGGCGACGTCGACATTCGCGAGGCAAAGAGCCGGTTGTTCACGTGGGCCTATACCCTCCGGACGAGCTACCAGCGGCTTCAGCTAGTCACCGTGAACAACCACGCCAGTTCTTTAGACCACAATGCATCGGCTTTCGTTCTTCTTCGGAGTGCTGAGACCTCAACCGAACTTCGGCGGTTACGCCTCGAGGTCAAAGGACGAGACGACATCCCAAAGCATGAGCAGGATTTGATGCGCCTCTTGGATAGGTTGGCCGGTTGATGATCGAAAAATTAGCAGCGAATTTGTTTACGGTCGGCGAGCTCTTTGATGAGGTGAAAACGCACTACGAAATTCCAATTTATCAGCGCAGCTACGCCTGGGGCGTTGAGCAGATCGAGCAACTCATTGATGACGTGTGGGCGGCAGCACAGGCGGAAGCTGACGATTACTTCTTAGGTAATTTGATAGTGGCCCGGAAGCCTCCCGGCCTCAGGAGGGATGGCGTGACCTTCGAGGTCGTTGATGGTCAGCAACGACTGACAACCCTGTTGATGCTATTGACGCACCTCGGAGTCGCACCGAAGGCGCAACTCACGTATCAATCTCGGAGGAACGCGACCCAAGCGCTGACGCGCCTCATGACTTCGGACGATGACGAAGGTGCCGGCATCCAGCTGGGATTTCAGGTGATCAAGTCGCGCATGGCGAAGTTCAGGACCCCCGAAGAACGAGACACTTTTCAGAGATTCCTAGAGGATAACGTGCAGCTCGTGCGAGCGATTCTCCCTGTACAGACCGACTTGAATAAGTACTTCGAGATCATGAACACCCGTGGCCAGCAGCTGGAGCAGGTCGACATTATCAAGGCGCGACTAATGAGTTACCTGCGCAACGAGGCGGGGGAGGTCGAGGACGATAGGGCTTGCCTCGCGTGGGTCTGGGACGCCTGCGCTGAGATGAACTCGTACATCCAAATGGCGCTGACTCCAAACAACACCGACTTGCGAGACGAAATATTTAGCCCGAGATGGGACCGCCTTACGGTTTCGACATTCGATGACCTGGTCCTCAAAAGTCCGCAGGTTCACGCCCGGAGCGGCGTGAGCCGGAGTGCGGGCGTGAGCATGGGCGAAGCGCTCCGGCTCTACGCCAGAACCCCTGCGGAGCCAACCGAGGAAGACTCCGAAAGTCGCCGGTTCGAGTCGCCCATCAAGTTCCCAACTCTGCTCCTTCACGCGCTAAAAGTTCTGAGGGAGACGGACGGCGAGGACGACGTCGATGGCCACCTCGACGACGGCAAGTTGATCAAGCTTTTCGAAAGCGATTTCAAACCTCTCTCCGAGACTCAGCGGTCGGACCGGGTCAAGGGGTTCATCGAGGTTCTCCTGCGATGCAAGTTCGTGCTCGACAATTACGTTCTCAAGCGTGAGTTCACGGCAACCAACGCTGACGACGGCGCCTGGTCTCTTAAACGCCTGACCCGGGGAGAGTCAGCCTCTCAACGAGGCAAACGCACTACGGTCAATGCGCGCTTTCCGAACGCCTTCTCGCCCGACAGAGCGGAGAGGGAAGACACCCCCGTTGACGATGCGACACGCGACGTGCTGCTGCTCCAATCAATGTTCCGAGTCACCTACACCTCCCCGCGGACAATGCAGTGGATCACGAGAATCCTACGCGAACCGATCATCGGCCTGACGCAGCAGGACGCTGCTCAATCGATCCTCGCCGTCTTAAGGACACACGCGCGCCAGAAGGTGCAGCAAGCATTCTTTGTCGGGTCCCAGCCAGCCGGGTTCAATATTGAGCGAATCGTGTTCACCTACCTTGACTACCTCTTGGCAACGGAGGGTGCCGGTCCCGCCTCCCCGGCCGACCCCAACTTCACTTTCGTGTACCGGAACTCCGTGGAGCACTTCTTCCCTCAGTACGCAAATCGAGACGATAACGGCTGGGACCTGGTGACGCCTGATGATAAGGAGCTCCACATGTTCGGAAACCTCGCGCTAGTGAGTGTCAGCACGAACTCCAAATTCAGCAACAACTTGCCCCCGTACAAGGCGAACAAGACAGAGATCGTCAAGCAGAGCACCAAACTTCAACTCATGTCGGACATGGTCAAGAGCGGAACCACATGGGACAAGACGGCAATTCGCCGTCACGACCGGGCAATGGTGAACGTGCTCCGCGAGGATCTACGAGAGGCTGGCTACGATGTTGACATCCACTTTGCGGGTCCTTGACGCGGGAGTTCGAGCCGATTGACTCGGTTCGGATCTCGCAGTCGCAGGAGGCTCCATGACAGCGGCGGCACGGAGTCCTGTACCTCCGAGCTGCCAGGTTGTGACCCCACATCACCTCTTGATTTCGCCAACTAGGTTAGTCGGCCGACACCGGTAAGCAGCTGAACAAAACCGCGGAAGCACCGTGGTTCACGTCTGGCGCTTTCCGCCAAGTAACCCTAGGTCTCACACTCGCTCGTTTCGCATGATGGTGGTGGAGCAGATGTACATCTGGTGCCAGCGGATGTACATTTGTTTCATGTCGACCATCAATATCACTGACGCGCGATCACACTTGCCAGAGCTCATCGAAAAGGCCGAGTCGGAGCCGGTATTCATTGAGCGTCGCGGACATCGGGCAGCAGTTCTAGTATCGCCAGAGCGATATGAGCAGATGCTTGATGCTTTGGAAGAAGTCGAGGACATTGCGGCATTCGATGCAGCAATGGCGGAAGAAGGCGAGAACATTCCCTGGGTACAAGTGAAGGCGGATCTGGGCTGGGCATGAGTCCCTACCGGATTGAGCTAAGACCTGCGGCCATCCGCGCACTTAAGAAAATTCATCCCGAGGACAAAGAACGCGTTCAAGGTGCTATCGCGCTCCTCGGCCAAGACCCACGGCCGCCCAAAGCAATTGCCTTGAGCGGCCGCCCAGGTTATCGGGTCCGTGTGGGTAACTATCGGATCATCTACACCATCCAGGACGACGTGCTCTTGGTAGTAGTCGTCAACCTAGGACATCGTCGGGACATTTACCAGAAGTGAGGTCCGCCGACCTGTAGACAATCATCGCTACGCGGTAGCTCGGCGGTTGATGCCTGCGCGCTCGGCCCCACGGATAATCAATTCGCCGGCCATTCCGATGCCCAGCAGCATCAAAAGATTCCCGTTCCGGGCGGAACTTGCAGCAATGTAGGTGTTCTGCGCAGCTGTGACAGCGGCAATGTCGTTGGCATACCAGCCGTTGACAACTGTCTGCTGCGGGGCGCCCTTGGTCTCACCGTTGTTCATGGTGTTCTTTAGATCGGCCGCGCTAAGCTCAGACTTCCAATCGGACGGGCTGCTGCCACTCTGCAAGCCGGGGTTATTAGCCGACCAAGTGATGATCAGCAGCAAAGCCAGCACCGAGCCCAGGATGATCCGGACGCCGTTGGCTGACCGGAGCTTCGCTAACTTCAGCCGCTTAGGCTTGGGTGCTGGTGCATGGTTTGGTGTCGGCGGTACTTCCGGCATGATGCCAGCATCGGGTGTTTCGTAAGTAGCCATGTCCCCATTTTTCGTAGTGTTGTTGCAACCGCCTGTTGGCGGAAATTCCCTGGGCTACGCCTGCGCCTCGGCAAACCGAGGCGCCATTGACTCCATCTGTTCCATGACCAGTTTGATTGCCTCGGGCTGCTTGTCCGGCGGGTAGCCGAACGGGTAGCCGAACCGGACCAGGAGTCGCTTGATCGAGGATCGCAGCTTTGCCCGGACGTCATCGCGGACTGTCCAGTCAGTCCGTACATCCCGCCGCATCACCGAGACGAGCTCACGCGCAATATCAGCCAGGACGCCCTCGCCCTGGACCTCCACAGCCGACTCGTTCTGGGCCACGGCATCATAGAAAGCCAGCTCATCTGAGTTCAGCGGGGGAGTGAACTGCTCCCCGCGCTTGCCTTCTGCCGCCCCTTCCCGGGCCAGCTCTACGAGCTCCGCAATAACCTCGGCCGATGTCAGTTGCTGGTTCGTGTACTTCTTCATCAGCTCGTTTACCCGCTCAGAAAACGCCCGCTGCCGGATCACGTTGTTCCGAGTGGAAGATGTCGACTCCTCAGCAATCAGCTTCCGTAGCGCTTCTATTGCGAACTGCGGGGTTCCGGGCCTTTTGCGTCTTCGCAATGAACTCCGGCGTCAGGTCTTCCAGAGACGGCTTCGGCATCCCTGCGGCGTCGTCGATGTCCAGCACTTCACCTGACGAAGTCGCCGACGCAATCAGATTCCCCAGCAGCCGCTGGATCTCCTCCGGCACCGGTTCGCCGCTGGCCTGCCGGTCGACAGCATCCATCTTGGCCATGAATACGCGGATCTCTTCGTCACGGCGTAGTACTGGTGGGGCTTGGCGATGCGTTTGGCCAGCCCGCCCGAGCCCTGGTCGAAGGCTGTGAAGTTGCGCGTCAGCTGCAGGAAGCGTTCCTGGTTGTAGAGGCCGTCCAGCGCAGTGTCCAGCGCGGTGAGGGCATCGCCTTCGACCATGTAGCCCTGGGGGACCGGTACGCCGTCGTCGTCTACATCCCAGGGTGAGAAGTGGTTAAAGGGGGTGAAGGGTGTTCCGTACTTGGCCTGGATTCCGTCGGTGGTGAGCGTGAAGACCAGAAGCGGAACGCCGTGGGGAATTCGCGGAGGTAGGTCTGGAGCTGGGCATGGGCGCCGGGGAGGTCGGCGTGGGCGCTGCCGGCTTTCTTGAGTTCAATGATGCTGACGGGCATGCCGTTGCAGTAGAGCACGACGTCGAAGCGCCGTTTGTAGTCGCCCTGCATCAGGGTGACCTGGCTGAGCAGCCGGATGGTCGGGTTGGCTTCGTTGCCTTCTGAGTCGATAGTCGATATAGGTCAGCCGGTAGCCGTCGACGAGGCAGTTGTGGATGCGGTGGTTCTCGGCCATCGCGTCATTCGACTGGGTGATGCGATTTCCGCCAGAGCCTGCTGCAGGTAGGTTGACGGCGAGCCCGTCGTTCTGGTCGGGTGCCTGCTACTGGGCAGGGACTGTCGGGTTAAGGCGCCGCAGGGCTTCGAGCAGCCGGGGCCGGATGAGCAGCTCGCCCCCATGAGTCGCGTTCCCCGGAGCCGGGCGCGATGGCTTGACCCTCCAACGGCTTCCAGTCCAACTCGCCGAGCTGCTCCTTCGCGGCCCCCTCCCAATCGGCTTCCGAAAAGGCTACTGCTGGTGCTGACACGGTGATTCCCCCTGGTTGACCGGATCTTCTGATGATAAGTCCTGTGAAAGTTCGGCTTCGAGTTCGCTGATACTTGGAAGCGTGGAGATGAACTCCTCCGGCATGGACTTCACGATCTCCGACTCCCACTCGGCTATGCCGATGGGTTTGGCGAAGCCACGCAGCGAATACTCGGCCACGACATTGTTTTTGGTCTTGCAGAGGAGCAGGCCTATGGTCGGCTGGTCCTGTGCGTGCGCCAGGAGATCGTCGACGGCGGACATGTACATGTTGATTTGGCCAAGGTACTCCGGCTTGAAGGCAGTGGCCTTTAGCTCGACCACCACGAAGCAGCGCAGCTTGAAGTTGTAGAACAGCAGGTCCACGAAGAACTCGTCATCGCCAATGGTCAAGCGCACTTGCCGGCCCACGAAGGCGAATCCCTGGCCGAGTTCCAAGAGGAACTTTTCGACGTGCACGATCAGTTGCCCCTCGAGCTCACGCTCATCCCGCTTGCCCGTCATGGACACGAAGTCAAAGACGTAAGGGTCATTGAATGATTGCTGGGCAAGGTCCGAGTCCGACGGCGGCAGGGTCCTTTTGAAGTTGTTGATCGCCTTGCCGGAACGTTCCTGGAGCTTCGTCTCGATCTGATGGGCGAGTACGTTCCGTGACCAGCCGTTCTCGATCGCGGCAGTTGCGTACCAGAGACGGGCTTCCCGCCCGCTGAGCTTCTCCAGCAAGGCGATCTGGTGGTACCAGGGCAATGTTGCAAGCGGAGCTTGCAACATTGGGAAGTCCGGCCATGCCTCAGCAAACGCCTTCATATAGCGGAGGTTTCGAGGCGAGAAACCCCTGGCCTCAGGAAATGACGAGCGAAGGTCCGCTGACAGCCGCGTAACTACTCTGCTTCCCCAGCCTTCCTCGGACTCGCGCTTCATCAGTTCGTTGCCGACGGCCCAGTAGGACACCAGCATCTCGTGGCTGGCCGCCGATACTGCCCTGGAACGCCCTGAATAGACTTCGCCGGATACAGAAGCCAGCAACTCCGGGTACCAGTCCGGCATGCTGGACGCTGCGGGCGTTGATTCGAATGACGCTGGTGTGGACATGTCGATCGGTTCCCTTCGTGGCGATCATTTCACCCTGAACCTATCTGCTGGGTCTGACAGTGCTGAACGGCTTCAGACTGCCGCCGCCACCATTGCTTCCGCCTCCTTGACCCGGAGCTTGCCAGACATGAGCTGGGGGAGAAGGGCGTCGCGGGTTGCGGAGAGGGTTTGGTTCTCGACGAGCAATGACTGGCGCTCCTTGCAGAGCTCCATGCCAAGGGCGCACTCTCCGACGAGGAATTCAGCGCCGCCAAGCTGCGCACCCTTGGAGACTGATATCCAGAACAGCACGAAGTGAGTCCCGTCGTCCTCCTTGACCTCGACGTAGCTTGGCCCGAAAAGGGCAACGGCGGACTCGCAGATGGCTGTCGCTGTCTTGGCCGCCTCGCTGCCGTCGGCGCCGCGCGGGTCAACAACACTGGTGTCGATGCTGATCCTGCCCGGCTCCGGTTCCGTCGCAGACTTGATTTGACCCACCCATGGCGCATTGGGTTCTTGAAGTCCGCCGTCTTGTCTGCCTCGGCCGAGGAGACGGGGATTGATTCGGGGGCTGCCGCTGTCTGGCTGGCCGTCATTGGGGCAGGTTCAGCGGCTGTGGGTGCTGTCGGGGAAGTGGATGACGAGCATCCGGCGAGCAACAGGGCGGCCATTGCCGTGGCGAGGGCTGAAAGAGTCTTGTTCAAGTTGGTCCAATGTCCGAAGGCGCGCGAGGGCGGCGCGCCCCCAGCCACGATGCGACAACAGGGGCTGGTGCACCACCGGCTCTTACCGCGCACATAGCCCTCACACTAGTGAGGAACCGGGTAAACGGCGACCGATTGGCTGCCCTTTTCCTCGCCGCGGCGGGTGGTGTCTGGTGCTGTGTGCCCGGCTCCTAAGGCACCCTGCGTCAAAGGCCCGGACCACGACAGGTTCGGGGCCTCGGAATGCCAATATGGATCCGCTCCCCGTCCAATTCCGCCCTAACACGTCGTGGGTGGTGATCGACGCCTCCCTGCAGGAGGTCCCGAACTGCGGACTGCCTCCGGGCCAGTCCCCAGAGGGCTCCGGGAAGGATGAGCAGATCCGGGCCGGCACGACAGCGGCGATGAGCTGCACGAGCGAGGGCTGTTTCGCACCGAGTTCAGCGGCAGCATACTCCGCGACCACTACGATCTGGCAGCCGTGCCAAACGATGCTGGCGACAGCGGTGCCTACCGCCGTCGTCAGCATCCTTTTGCGCTGGGGGACCGATAATGTCAGCCGAGTTCGGCGCAGATGTCCCTCTGTGTGCCGGACACCTGTTCGATAGGTTCCGTCAGTGTGTAGTCATCACTGGTGGCAGTGAACTTCACCAGTCCGGTGTAGAGGATAGTGGACGGGCCACCGGCATCAGTATCGAACAACAGGAACAGGTTTGCGCCGGAGAGGCCGAAATCAATCGTTCCCGTTTCGGTGTTCTCAGCGGTCCTCGTTACGGATCCCTTGGTGTCGAACGTGACAGTCTCGCCGGTTTCGTAGTTGCCTACCGTCAAGGTTGTGCCGCGTCCTGCAACGATCGTGTAGATAATGCCGTCCTTCACACGCGTTGTTCGCACGGCTTGGTTTCCGCCGGTCGAGCTGATGGTGACATCGAAGTTTTCGCAGGCGGGATAGTGCAGGACTCGTTCGGCTGCTGAGGCTGAGGGCGGAACGGTTATTGCCGCTGCGAGTAGGGCCGTGGGCAGTAGACCGCGCCAAACTTTAGTCATGGGAAGTTCCTCCATTTGCTGAAGTGGTGCAATGATGAATGGCGCCCCAGGAGTCCGAAGGAGACCTTTCGCCAATAATCGGGCATGTGCCCTGTGTACGCAGTATCAGCGCAGCGTTCGCGGCTCGGATGGATTTACGAGGCCCGGCGTTTTCAGTTTGGCTTTCAAGCGTGTGACGCACCGTGTGAGCGCGGAGGTACAATGGCGCATGGCCGAAGCGTGGATTCGGCTGCTCGGAAACCCTGAAATTATTCGGGCTGGGGAGAAGCAGGTTCAACCGCGCGGCCGAAAAGTATGGGCGCTGCTTGCATATTTAGCTCTTGGACCAGGCAAGACAACGAGGCAAGAAATCGCGTCCCTCCTCTTTCCCGATGCTGAGGATCCGCTGGGAGCGCTTCGATGGACTTTGTCTGAGGTGCGGCGTGCGCTGGGCCCAGATGTCGGTTTGAAAGGTAACCCCCTCACGATCCTGTTGCCACCACACTGGCACTTCGACGTGGAGCGGCTCCTGGATCCGCCAGCCTCCGTCGTTCTGGACCCTTTAGCATTCCAGGGTGACCTGCTGGATGGCATGTCGTTTCCTGAATGCCGTGCTTTTGATGCATGGCTCTCGGTGGAACGTCAGAGGATAGGACTGACCGCCCAGAATCTTGTCTACGAACATGCTCTGGGCGCGCTGGTGGCCGGCTTCCCGCAGACAGCTGCCCTGCTGGCGACGAAAGTTGCTGCTGGAGACCCCTTCAACCCGAACTTCCAGTCACTGTTGATCAGGGCCCTTGTGGCTTCCGGGAATCACGATGGGGCCCGGAAGCAGTTCCAGCTGTGTGCCGAGGTTTTCAAGCGGGAATTGGGCATTGGGTTGCCGGAGGAGATCAGGAAAGCCTTGGTGCCTGAAAAGCTCATTACCGGTCCGGTTGTTCCTGCCACCGCCGCTACAGTACGCGCCTATCTCGACGCTGCCCGCGCCTCCCGCGACGCCAACGCCGTGGACGCGGCCATTGCTCAACTGAGAGCAGCCAGCGAACTGGCAGAACGGACAGGACGACGCGAACTTCATGCAGAATGTCTTGTTGCGCTTGCAGCCGGCTTGATTCACTCGGCAGGTGCCAGAGGTTCGGAGGTGGATGCGCTGCTGCATCGAGCACTTGCACTGCTCCCCGCAGATGAAGGTTCCTCGCCCGTGGCCGCCTCGGCCTGCCTCGCCCTCGGATGGCTGACGGCGCTGCGCGGACTGCCGGAGAGCGCCCTCCGTTGGTTGGAAAAGGCCGAGCGTTGTGCCGAAGGCCTGCCCGGACAACAAGCCGGAATTTTGTCCGCGCGGGGAGTGACGGAATTGGATTTGGCACGCTATGGGCATGCGTATGACAACTTGGACAACGCCAGTCAATTGGCGGCGATTGCCGGTGACGTACGCCAGCGGGCTTTTGCCCTTGCCCACAGCGGGCGGGGATACCTGCTGCAAGGTGAACTGGGTCGGGCCGCCGAGGACCTTGAGGCAGCACTGGAGGCTGTTGAGACTGAGCATTGGATGGCGTTTGCCCCCTTCGTGGAGGCCTTGCTGGGTGAAGT